>CAZARS010000207.1:0-1552 GCA_964487625.1 uncultured Desulfobacca sp. | reverse complement strand
GTTCCAAGTCGTCCCCGTGCCGCGCCGCCAGCGCCGCCAGGGAGATCCAAGTCTGCCCCGGGAGAGAGATGCTTAGAGGAAGGGCCCGGCGGCCGTAGCGGGCCAAGAGGGCGATAAAATCCCAGGCAAAAACATAAGCATCTTCGGTGGGCACGGCAAGACTGGGGCGCCCATAGAAAACCCGCAGATCAGTGCCGAATTCCGGATCGACATTGAATAAGAAAAAAAGCTCCAGGGGCCGCAGCGGCTGCAACCTTAGACCCCACCGGATCGTGTCGTAGGGGCGCTCCGGGATTAATCTGCCCCCCAAACAAGCGGCCAAGTCCTCGGGGGAAAGATCAACCAAGCCCTCCAGGTCCTGGCGATACTTCTTGCGGATATAGGCGCGCAACTGGGCTTCCCAGCCGTGGCCACTGGGAAAATGCCCCAAGGTCACCAGGTCATACGGGAAGGCGGCAACGGTCACCCGGATGCCTTGCTGGCCAACTTTTTGGCGAACTTGTCGGCATTGATAATAAAGCGCTCGTGAGTAGCCTCGCCGATCTTTTCTTTTTCGTCAAAAGCTTCCAGTTTGAAGGTCAATTTCTTCCCGTCCACCTCCACCAATTCGGTGACCACTCGAACCTCCATCCCCAGGGGCGTAGGCGCGGTGTGTTTGAGCTGCATGCCGATCCCCACTGACTGTTCTCCGGGTTGTAGGTGCTTGGCCATGAGGTCGGCACTCACCCCTTCCATAAGGCCCACCAGGAAAGGAGTGGCAAAGGCATCAGGCAAGTCAGGATAGAACTTCCGAGCGGAGTGCTCCGGACCGGTTTTAAGGCGTAATTCATGGGTCATGCCAGGCTTAAAAGGCGATTCCATCTCGTTCCCTCCGCAGGCCAGACCAGGTCCACCGTGCGGCCTGGCCCATGTGTTCGCAGCTACCAGCAATCATACCACCGGAAACACCTTGACTTTACCCACTTGCTCTCCCCGCCCGAGGCGGCGGCCCAACTCGGCTGCCTCGGCCAACACCTCGGGCTTGCCGAGAATAGCACCTTTTTCATCTACTTCTCGGACCAGGATTTCAGCGGCATACCGTACATGGATGGCATCGAAAAAGTAGTAGGTGGCCAACCGGGCCCCCACGAAGACATGCTTGCCTTTGGTGGCAGCCGTGGCCAGCAGGACCCCCTGCCGGTGCTCCCCTGGGAAATCCTGCTTCAGGACATAGCGCCGGGCCCAAAAGGCCTGGGTACGATCAATCATGGCCTTGGCCTGGGCCGTCAACCCATAAAAAAAGATGGGGGATGCCAAGACCACTACATCAGCCTGGAGCAGCTTGGGGTAAAGGTCCACCATATCGTCTTTAATGGGGCATTCCCCTGTTTTGAAACATTTGTAGATCTCCAAGCATGGGGAGATTTTCAGCGTCCGCAGGGCCACCTTTTCGACGTCTCCGCCTGCCTCCCGGGCGCCATCCAGAAGGGCGTCCAAGAGAATCTCCGAATTGCCGCCGACGCGCGGGCTGCCCCAAATACCCAGGATCTTCATACTTGCCCTCCCCATGCCA
>CAZARS010000206.1:702-1652 GCA_964487625.1 uncultured Desulfobacca sp. | reverse complement strand
CTGCAGCATCTGCTGGCGCAGCGGGGCGGTGTCGTTCATGAACTTCTGTTTCAGCTCAAAAATCTTGGCGCTCTGTTCGGGGGTGAGATTGGCAGCCCAGCCGCCCCCCATCCCCCTGCCCATGGGGCCGGCCCAGGCTACTGCAGCCTGCCCCAGGCTGAGGGCCAAAATCAAGAGCAACAGAGGGGTTACCATCCTTGTCATCATAGGGAATGCTCCTGTAAAGGTCTTTCTTGGGTTAGCCATGACCAGGGGAACAGTTCTTACCAACTGCCCCAGGGCCCCCGGCCGCCGCCCTTGCCCCAGCCAAAGTAAGCGTTGGGAGCGATCTTTCTGGCCTTGGCCTGGTAGGAAACGGCGATACTCTGGATCTTGTCCCGCAGGGCGTTGATTTCCTGCTGTTTGGCCCGGATCGCTTTCTCATCGGGATTGGCCGAAGCCCAGAGGTTATTCAGTTCGGTGCGTTTGACGACCAGCTGCTGCCGCAGGTCTTCGGTTTCTTTTAGGAATTGCTGCCGTAGGTCGAAGAGCTGTTGAGACTGCTCCGGAGTCAGGTTGGCTGCTCCCGGCCCCATACCCATACCTCGAGGGCCGGCCCAGGCTAAAGACGCAGCACAAACCACGGTCAAGATTGCCATTAACATAAGATGACTTGCTTGTTTTACGGTACGCGACATAAGATTTCCTCCATCTGTAAATCGGCTTTTTCTGGGAAAATAGGTGGCCGTAACCGCCATCCAGAGGCCACCAGCAGTCTTGCCCATATCCTTCTGCAAAGGCTGGGCCAAAAAGACAATTAGCCCTCATTGGCGAGCAAGCCACCAATATTCCTCCTTAAATTGATTGCCTGCCAGCTTCCCGCCACCTGCGAGCTGTGGGGGGAGCGGCAAAAAATGTCGAGGTGTCGGGCTCGGAGCTGATATCTTTAGGAAGATTCTGGTGTTGTCGGC
>CAZARS010000206.1:448-672 GCA_964487625.1 uncultured Desulfobacca sp. | reverse complement strand
TTTGTCGCACCTCGACGTTTTTGTCGAGACAGGACGCCGGGGGTAAGAGTTATGGCCAAGCCGGGGCTTACCTGGTATAACAGGGTCATGGTTCTGCTGAAGTTTAAGGGAAAGAAGATGATAACCTGGCGGTGTTGCCTGGTCTGGCTGCTCCTGGGGCTGGGCCAACCGCTGAGCTTGTGGGCCCAACCTGCCGCTGGGCGGCCTGATTCCTTGGGGCTCAG
>CAZARS010000206.1:0-365 GCA_964487625.1 uncultured Desulfobacca sp. | reverse complement strand
CCCGACGGCTGGAATTCAGGGCGGCGTTGGCCAACCCCCAGGTTGAGGCGGCGGCCGTCCGGGCCAAGGCGGCGGTGCTGCGGCAAAGTTGGCAGCAATGCCAGGAGTTGACCACGGAATACTACCTGGCGATCCGGACCATCCTGACTCCGGTTCAATGGCAGCAATGGTGGCAAGCCGAGATGAACCGGACTGGCAGGCGCAGTGGGCTGGAACCATGACCGCATCCAAGGCCAACCCCACCCAACCACCCCGACGGTTGTTGCCGCCCCTGGCTACAGCCTTGGTTGGCCTCGTCTTCGCCGCGTTGTTCTGTGTGTCAGCCCTCATGGACCTGCACCGTTTGGAGACCCTGCTCCTCGCCG
>CAZARS010000205.1:0-1719 GCA_964487625.1 uncultured Desulfobacca sp. | reverse complement strand
CAGGAGCATTTCCTCCGAGGTCTGGAGGTGGAACATCTCGAAGATCTGGAAGCGCGCCTGGCCCGATTTATGGAACAATATAACGCCCGGCCCCATAGCACCACCGGATTGCCGCCGGTGGAACTCTGGCCCCAGGAAAACCTTAGACCCTTACAAACCGATATACCCTTATCATTTCAAAAAGAATCCCGCCAAACCTCCTGGGATGGCTACGTCCATGTCGACAGCAACCGCTACCCGGTGCCTTTGTCTATGGCCGGGAAAAAAGTCTGGATCGAGCGGGTGCTGGGTCGCTGGCTGGATATCTTTGATGCCGACTTGAAGCTCCTGGTACGCTATGAACTGCTCCGGGGACGCCGGGTTTCTTTGCCTCACCCGGAACATGCAGATCTATCTAAAGAATTTCTGTACCGGAAAGAGCAGCGGCGCTTACAGGTCAAAGTGGTTTTTCAGGAGACTTTCCCGGCCCTGGCGCCGGACTTTATCCGCTTGGCGGAACAGTCCTACACCCTCAACGCTCCCTACCATCTCAATAAGATTCTGGACCTGCTGAGGATTTATGACCACCAGGCAGTGGCCACCGCCTTACAGACGGCCCTGGAGTTGGGCGCCGCCTCGGCAGCCTCAGTTCAAGCCCTGTTGCCGGAACGACTCAAAAAGCCGGATATCCCGCCCCCTGGCTGCACTGTCAGCCTGCCGACTGTGGCCAAAAGACCGCTGGCATTTTATAAAGCCAGTTACGGCGGAGGCAGCCTATGATCCCCCGTCTGGAACTGCAACTCAAGAGTCTGTCATTAACCAAGATCTTGGCCCACTACCAGGAAGAAGCCCACAAAGCCGCCCAGGAAAAACTCTCATACGAAAGCTATCTGGCCCGATTGGTGGAAATGGAGGCCATGCACAAACTGGACCGTTCCATCACCGCCAAGATTCAGAAAGCTCGTTTTCCCTCTTTAAAAACCCTGGAGGAGTTTGATTTCTCCTTTCAGCCACAGCTCAATGAAAAAGAGATCATCCGGCTCGCTTCCCTGGACTTCATCGAGAAAAAAGAAAACCTGCTGTTCCTTGGCCCTCCGGGCGTCGGCAAGACCCATCTGGCCATTGCCTTTGGCGTCAAAGCCTGCCTGGCCAAATATCGGGTTCTCTTTATCCGGACCCAAGATTTGTTGGCCAATCTCAGGGTGGCTCACCAAACCGGCCGACTGGGCCAGGTACTGTTGAACCTTTCCCGGCTGGATCTACTGATCCTGGACGAACTGGGATATCTGCCCATCTCTCCGGAACAGGCCAATCTCCTTTTTCAATTCGTGTCGATCCGCTACGAAAAGGGGGCCTTGATCCTTACCAGCAATTACGGCTTCGAAGAATGGGGGCCGATCTTTACCGATCAGGTGATCGCTGCCGCCATCATTGACCGCCTGGTGCACCACTCCCATATTTTTGTCATCAACGGCAACAGCTTCCGGATGAAACAGAAGCTTTTGACAAAGGCCACATGAACCGGAAAAAGTCGGGCTGGGGGAAGCCAGCCGCCGGCCGGCCCAAGCGGCTTCGGCCTGCCGGCACCAAGCGTTTGCAGGGCAGGCCGAATCCGCCCCTCATTGGGCCAATACAGCTACCCCGGCCAAGGCTGGCCCCTATTTGCCAGCTCTTTTTCAGCTAACCAGGGGGGGTCAATTTTCGATGACAAAAGGGGTCAATTTTGGTTGACGATCTTCA
>CAZARS010000204.1:0-1776 GCA_964487625.1 uncultured Desulfobacca sp. | reverse complement strand
AATTCCGCCAGAGAAACCATCTGGAGTTTAAAACCGCCCGTTTCCGGATAGGCACTAGTTATATTATTGATTTTGTCGATATCGACCAGGCTGCCGCAAACTCCGCCATGGCCGGGAAATTAAAGAAAATACCATTAATTGTCGATAATAATAATGATGGCAGCAAGAGGTCGCAAAATCCAAGTATGGGAAGACTGCGAGCTCTTTGATTATAGCGGGTTTTTCTCCGGAAAGGCCAAATTTTGAGGCTAGATGGCTTCCTGGGATTGGGTAGCCCAGCCCTGCCAGTGGAAATTTTCTCCTGTTAGGTGGCCCTGAATCGGCTTGCTCACGGCTTTCCGATGAAAACCCACAAGGACTGCGCCATGAGCCCAAACGTTTGCCGCCCGAGTTGGTGGCGCCGGCAGGAAGGGGCGGTGGCCGTGGAATTTGCCCTGGTCATTACCCTCCTGGTCATGTTATTCGGTGCTGCCATTGATTTCGGGCATTATCTCTACCTTAAAAATCTGGTCAACAATGCCAGCCGGGAGGGGGCCAGGATGGGGATCGTGTATAACAACCGCCCCAGCGCCACCCAGATTCAGAATTACATTCAACAGAGATACGGGACGTTCTTAAATGTGCAGGTTAATAATGCGGGAGGAGCCTCCGGGAGTGATTTAACCGTTACGGTCTCTTGCCCCAAGGAATGGTTCTTTTTGGGACCCCTCATCGGCAATTCCCAGGAACTACGGCATCCCAGCGGCACCACCGTCATGCGCTTAGAGTAAGCCATGCTGCAGCAGCTGCGCTCTTGCCGAGCATTCATAACCTCGATAATAGAGTCTGACAATGGAGCAGTGGCCGTCATGGCCGGCCTGCTGTTCACTGTCTTGCTGGGGTTTGTTGGCCTAGTCATCGATGTGGGGAACCTAGCCCACATCAAGGGGGATATGCAGCATGCCGCGGATGCCGCAGTGTTGGCCGGGGGGCAACATCTGCCCGATGAATCCCAAGCCTTGGCCACGGCCCACAACGTTCTCCAGCGGAATGATATGGACCCGGCGTGGGCCAGCATCAACTTTGCCACCGTCACCGCCGTCAACCCGCAGAATTACCCCCAGATAAATTGCAGCCTCCGTCGCACCGTCCCCACACTGTTCATGGGCTTGTTCGGCCATGAGCAGGTGGAGCTTACCGTGGAGGCCAGCGCCATCGCCTTGCCCCAAGGCCCTGGAGGGCCCTTTGATTATGCCGTCTTTTCCGGCAGCACCGCCTTTACCCTGGACCTGAATGGTTCCTTCGTTATCCGGGGCTCGGTCCATTCTAATTATCGTCTGACCATCAATGGCAGCAGCACCATCCGCGGCCGGGTCGAAGGGCTTGATCGGGTCAGAATTACCGGCGCCAACCAAATCGATACCGTCATGGCGGATTCTCTTAGTAATATTCATATATCGGGGGCCAATCGGATCGGCTCCCAGCAAGCCGGGGCGACCGTCATTCCCATGCCCGATTTCAGCCAACAGATTGCCGCCACCGCTGCCCAGACCTATAACGGCAACCAGACTTTCAACGGGGCCGTGAATTTGTCAGGCAATATTTATGTCAGAGGGAATGTTACCTTTAATGGCTCCGGCCACCACACTGGCGTCATCTTAGCAGACGGCAATATCACCTTAAATGGCTCCTCCTCTTTTCAAGCCAACAGTCAGGTCTGCCTTTATTCCGCCAACGGCGATATCACCATTAATGGCGCCACCTTCGTCGGCAGCAACTCCAGCGCCATCATCTATG
>CAZARS010000203.1:0-1838 GCA_964487625.1 uncultured Desulfobacca sp. | reverse complement strand
GCTGGTCGTCCTCGATGTCGTTGCGGTCCACCTCCACGGTGGCCTCATAATCCTTGTTGACGATCTCATATCTGGCTGCGGCCAGACTCCGGATCTGCCGGTCGCCGATCCATTCCCGCAGCATGGGAAACTGGAGCATGAAGGCATAGTCATTGGCCCGGGCGTTGCTCGGCACCACCATCGCCAGCCGCCGGTAAAAGGTTTCCGCCCCCGTAAAGGCCTCATTGAAGACCGCGTTGAGGGCCGTGTACAAATTGCCCAGATTCGCCTGGTTGATAATCATCGACTACCTCCTCCTTACGCCCTGCTGATATCCAGCAGCCCCCGGGTCGACGAAATATACTGCACCAATGTGCCGCAGGGGATATCATTCGTCGTCACCGACGCCGGGGCAAAGGTCTCATCATCCACGAGACACATAGTATCCCCCAACATCGCCGCCGTTAAACCTGAGCCTTTAAAATCAAAGATGCCCCGGCGCCGCACCACCACCGTTTTTGCCCCGTTGCCCCCGGAGCTGTTGTCAACATACTGCAGGGCCACCCCTAAAAACTTGGCCCCGGCCGTATCAGCCCCGGGTACGGCATAGCCGGAGGAATTGGCCATGACTAAAGACCCCGCGTAAATCTTGGTCGCGGCCGCCACCGGCACCGCAATTTCTACCCCATCGCAATACGTCGTATTCCTATCCGCAGTAAGCGCCATCTTGTCCCTCCTTGTCCTTATCTCGCTGCGCTTTAAAAACTTCCGGCGCCAGCCCCA
Organism: uncultured Desulfobacca sp.; assembly: GCA_964487625.1. GTDB lineage: Bacteria > Desulfobacterota > Desulfobaccia > Desulfobaccales > Desulfobaccaceae > Desulfobacca. The sequence goes on along the minus strand of CAZARS010000203.1, from coordinate 1,076 downwards.
TTGCGCGGCACATCGCCAACTCCTCCCGGCTCAATCCTACCTGGCCCCCGGCCTCTGGCCCCTGGCCCCTGGCCCCGGCTTCCTGCACCGGCACCTGCACCGGGGCGCTGGCCACATAGGCCGCAAACCCCTCCGGGTCGCTCTGGGCGTAGCTCAGGGCCCATTCCCGCTGCGCCGGGATGATCTTGCCGGCCTGCACCGCCGCTGCCACCTGCTCCCGGGCCTTTTCCTGCCGCCGTTCCGCCTGTAGGGCCTGGAGCTCCTGCTCCACCACGGCCAAACGGTCCCGGCCCTCCCTCAGGGCCAACACCGCGCCTTTGATCTTGCCCGGCGTCGGCCCTTCCAGGCCCAACACCTGGCCCAACTCCTGGACCAGCCCCGCCGCCTGCCCCAACTCGGCCACCGCCGCCACAATGGCTGCGTCCTCAGCCTCCGGGGCCAGCCGCAACATTGCCGCCAACTCTTCTCTCATGCTTTCCTCCATAATTTCCACGCCTTGTTCTTTAGCCAGGCGTTGTATCCGCGCCGTGATGATCTGCTGCTCCGCCTCGCTGTACTCCCGCCGGTTCCGCCGCCTGCGCCAATAGCTCCAGGCGGCCCGGGCATTCTCCGGCGTGTGGCAGGGATACCGGTAATTCACCGGGTCGCCCCACTGGTCATCGGGGACATCCTGCCATGCCGCCGGTTTGGTGACGTGCCCGTCCGGTTTGATACCGATGCCATAGCGCCGGCTCCGTTCTGCTTGGGCCGCCGCTTCCTCCTGGGCCGCCTTGGCCGCCAGGGCCGGCACTGCCGCCATCGCCGGGGTGTTGGTCAGGGCCACACTCACCAGCCCCACCACCCGGCGGTCCTCATCAACTTCCAGCACCGGCGAGAAATAGCGGTACTCTTTGGCCTCAATATACCCCCGGGCCCGGGGCGTCCATTCCACCCGGGCCCACAGCCCGTCTGCCCGCACCTCCAAGTCCTGGATCCAGCCCGCCGCCAGGATCGGCGCCTCGGCCCGCAAACTCTGGTGCTCGTAATCCACCACCAGATCGGTCTGTCGCCGCCGCCAAGCCGCCAACACCGCGGCC
>CAZARS010000202.1:0-1898 GCA_964487625.1 uncultured Desulfobacca sp. | reverse complement strand
TAAAAGTAATAGTCATGTAATATAATCAGTAATAACTGCCGTTACTTGGTGCGAAAGTTGAGGATACATTTATACTGCTCACCTACGGATTGAAACATGGGGCGATAAGGAGTACCATGTCCTAGGGGTGAACCCGAAACGCCGAAAGATGGATTTGGAGATCAAGATGGCGGCGGTGTTGGAAGGGCTCAAGGCCGAGGGTCTGCCCTATCGCTGGCCGGCCAAGGTGTTGGAAGCTGGAGGCCGGGCCCTTCAGGTCCACCCTCGGGGCCCATTGCTTTGCCCCGGGGCTTCCCGGGACCCCGTTCGGAGAAGCGCCATGCGACTGCCGCCCAGGAAACCGGGCTTTTTTCAGAAGTGGTTGTTCCTTATCGCCCTGGTCCTGCTCTTGGCTCCCCTGCCGGCCCTGGCCCTAAGCGCCAGCCAAGTCTTTGAATTGGTCAGAGACTCGGTAGTGGTGATTAAGGCCTTTGATCGGGAAGGGAAACAGGTGGGGCTGGGGAGCGGCGTGGTCCTGCCTTCCGGCCAGGTGGCCACCAACCATCACGTGGCCGCCGCCGGGGTGCGTTTGAAGGTTGGAAGCAAGGGCCGGTTGGTGCCTGCTACCCTCGTGGCTGCCGACCCAGAGCGGGATCTGGCCCTGCTTGACGCCCCCAGCCTGGCGGCCGTCCCGGCCCGCCTGGGACGCACCGGCACCCTCAAGGTGGGGGATAAGGTCTATGCCGTGGGCGCGCCCGCCGGATTGGAGCTCTCCCTGTCGGAGGGTATCGTCTCCCAACTCCGGGGTAGTCCCATACCCCTCATCCAGACCACGGCAGCCATCTCCGCCGGCTCCAGCGGCGGCGGCCTCTTCAACGACCAGGGGGAGCTGGTGGGCCTCACCACCTTTTACCTCAAGGGGGGCCAGGGACTGAACTTCGCCGTGCCGGTGGACTGGCTGACGGAACTGGCCCTAAGCCCCGACCGGGCGTCGCCCCGACCGGCCGGCCCGCCGCCTTCCGGGGACTTGCCCTCTGCCCCAGAGTGGGAGTCCCGGGCTGACGCCCTGTTAAAGGCCAAGGACTGGCCGGGCCTCCTGGCCCACTGCCGCCGCTGGGTTAAGGCTGAGCGGAATAACCCAACAGCCTGGTCTTGCCTGGGGGTGGTAAATGGCCAACTGGGGCGCATCAGGGAGGCCATCGACGCCTTGCGGGAGGCCCTGCGCCGCAAGCCCGATGATGCCAAGCCCTGGTATAACCTGGCCATAGCCTATGCCGTGTCCGGCAACCGGGTTGCGGCGCTGCAGGCCCTACAGGAACTGCGGCGCCTTGACCCGCAAAAGGCGGACGAGCTGTTCAACCGCATCCTGGGGCGCTGACCTGAGGCCGAGGAAAAGGAGAGAACCTGCCACCCTTCTTCGGCGAAACCGTGCATTCCCTGGCAGCTTCACTGACGGCACAGTCCTTACCAGTTCCTGACCCTGAGGCAAAATGGAGAGTGCCAAACCCTGGCATGAAAATAAGACTGGCCTCAAAATCACGACGGGAAAGGCACCCCCCTGGCGGCGGCCTACCTTGAAGCCGTCCCGCCGCCGGAGTCGAGCCCACCCCTTGCGGTGCCCTTTGCCCTGAAACGGCGAAGCCGCCAGGTCCGCCCGGATCAAATCCAGGATTTGATTATCTGAGAGGGCGGTTTTGGGACCTCGTTTGCCGAGCGGCCCCACTTTGAGCGGCAGTCAGGCAGCCTGGCGCTGGGCCTCATATGAAGACCGGTGCTGCTCCCAGGTGCGACAGACCAAGTTGACGCCGGAAAGCCCTCTGGTGGCAGAGGAGCTCGTGTCGCTCATTCTCCTGGTCAACACCCAGTCCAGGCTCTACCCGGAGCTGCGCCGGTGTCCGGAGTGGCGGGAAATGTATCAC
>CAZARS010000201.1:0-1951 GCA_964487625.1 uncultured Desulfobacca sp. | reverse complement strand
TTTAATCATCATAGCCAGCCAGGGGTTCCACCCGGCTCCGGTAAGGGGTGCCTTCCAGGGCTCGGCCGATAATTATCATCCCCAGCCAGTTTTCCTTTTCCGGGGCAATCTTGGTCATGATGTCCGTCAAGGTGCCTTTAACGACCTTTTCCTGGTCGGCAAAGCCGGCATGATAGACCACGGCGATGGGCAGATCCGGCGGATAGAATTTCTGCAGCATGTTCACCAGGGGCTGGATTTCCTCCAGGCCCATATAAAAGACCATGGTGGTGGGATACTTGGCCAACTCTTTGGCCAGGTCCTCTTGGCGCTGCTTACCCCAGAAAAAGAAGGGCGAGGTTTGGAGGACGAAACGAGTGTCATAGGCCGGGATACTGGATTTCTTCAAGGCGGCCATGGCGGCGGAAAAAGCGCCTACACCGGGGATAATTTCCACCTGCTGGGGGTCAAATCCCTCGATGTACCAATGGGAGGGACCGAAGAGGCAGGGGTCGCCGTTATCCAACAAAGCCACGGTCTTGCCCTGGGCCAATTTCTCTTTGATCTGGACTACCAGGGCATCCCGGCGCTGGATCCGCTCTTTTTTGAAGGCCTGGACCTCTTCCTTGCCCAAGGAAGGAATTTCTCGCCAGGGTTTGCCTTTATAATCCCACATCCCGGCCCAAGGGTCGGCCAGGATGGTCTTCCCCTGTAAGTATTTGGCAAAGCGAGCCGCAGTCTTCTTATCCGTCAGGATAAAATCAGCCTGTTGCATGATTTCCAGGGCCCGCTGGGTGGCATGCTCCGGCCCGGCGGGACCGGTGCCCACCACATAAAAGATACCGGGCTTGAGGGCCCCGGCCAGGGCCGGCAGCGGCCAGAGGAAAAAGAGACCACAGAGAAAAAGGACAAAGCCTCGTAAAGCCAAGGTGCGCATGCGGATCATCTCCATAAGGTTAGAACTTGGTGCCCAGCGTCACCCCAAAGGTCTGCCGGGGCATATAAAACCCCTGGATTTCCTGGTAACGCGTGCCGGTAAGGTTGTTGCCGAAGACGTTCAGGGTCAATTCCTGCTGCCAGAATTTAAATTTCTGCTCAAAGCCCAGGTTTAACAAGCCATAGGCGCCCAACCGTGGCCCTTTCTGGGATTTGCGGTCGCTGATGAAACGGGCATCTACCTGGAGCCAGCCATCCTCCCAGAGACGGACCCGACTAATGGCCTTGATCTTGTGTTTGGGATAAACGAGCGGCAGATAGTAGCTCCAGCCCTGCTGGAAAGGCGACTCCTGGGCATCAAAGGCCTGATAGCTATAGGAAATCAGCCCCCGGAAACGCTTTTCCAGGTTAACGGAGGCCTCTACTTCGACCCCGTACATCTTGACGCTGGGGATATTGTAAAGACAGTTGCTCCCTAACCCTGTGCCCGGCGCGGTAATGCCGCTGTCATTCATGAAGTTGGAGATATCATAATAGTAAAAAGAACTCCGCAGATTGACCGGTTGGAAGTTTTGAATGACGCCGATCTCATATTCCCAGGCCGTTTCCGGTCTTAACACCGGATTGTCTTTGGACGCGCACCGCGCCCACCAGTAGTAGTCTCAGGGGCAGGGCAGGCGCAAGGCCCGGCTGATGGCCGCATAGAGGGCCGTGTCCTGGGCCGCCTGCCAATCGATCTTGAAGCTCGGGAAGAATCCCGACTCCCGTTGTTGTTTACCCTCCGTCGGGAAAGCCGGCGCCGGCTTCCCCTGCTCAAACCAGGCATAATAGGTATCCATGTCAATGGTGTAATAGCGCACCCCGTTGGTGAAGGTGAACTTCCCCCACTTGGCCACATCCTGGAGATAAACTGATTTCACGTTATAAATGATGTTATTGGTGGGCGGAGAACCGAGGAGTTGATAATCAAAGCCCACCGTGAGGTAGTTCTTGAAGTTCTCCCGGTCCACCAGCTTGACATCCCTATACTCGAGGA
>CAZARS010000200.1:0-2032 GCA_964487625.1 uncultured Desulfobacca sp. | reverse complement strand
GCTCCGGAAAGGTCAAAGGATCTGCCAAACCTCGGCCATAAGAGTTGACGTTTTGCCCCAACAGGGTGACTTCCTTGCCGCCCTGCTTCACAAAGGCCTCGACCTCCGCAATAATGTCGGCCGCCGGACGGCTTCGTTCCGGCCCGCGCACATAAGGGACCACGCAATAGGTGCAATAATTATTGCAGCCCTGCATGATGGTGATAAATTTCTGCGCGGCGCCAGTTGCTCCCCCATCGCACCGATAGGGGATGTCGTCCGAGAAGGCCGTATCCACCAACCGCCGTTGACCCTGCCGGTGCTGCCGCAACAACTCCGGCAGGCGATAGATGCCGTGGGTGCCGAATACCAGATCCAGATGGGGCACTCGCCGCAGGAGGTCGGCACCTTCTTGTTGGGCCACACAGCCCCCGACTCCCAGGAGCATCTGGGGCCGCCGCCGCTTTAAGGTGCGCAGCCGGCCCAAGAGGCTCAGCACTTTTTCCACCGATTTCCGCCGGATCGCACAGGTATTGATCAGATATAGATCGGCCTCCTCAGGCCGGTCAGTGCGCTCGTATTCCTCCCCCAGCACCAGGGCCATCTGCGCGGAATCGGCCACGTTCATCTGGCAGCCGTAGGTCCGGATATATAACTTCTTTTTCGGCGTCTGCATTGACTTAATTAAATAAAATCTAGGCACCGTTGTCAACCGAAAGCCAGTGAACGGTCAGGGCCGCGAGAACGGTCAGGTTATGAGAGGGACCAGGGGCAAGGGGCAGGGATGAGGAATGAGCGAAGAGGAGAAAAAGTCAGGAAATGCTGCTTGGGAAAGTTATGCGCCTCCGGCTGCAGGGGGGCTGCTGGCTTGCCCCTTGGAGAGCAAAAGGGCGGCGCTGTTTACCACAGGCCAGCCATTAAGGCCACGACCTCCATAACCTCGTTGATTGCGCCGCAGACATCGCCGGTGATTCCACCCAACCGCCGTCGGAAATAGACCGCCAGCCCCCCCGTCAAGGCTGAAACCACCGCCAGGGCGACCATCCCCCTGACCGGCCCGATAAGGCCAGCCAGAAGTACAGCGCTACCAGCGGCCCAGGCTAAGGTGCGGCCTGTGACCAGGGTGGCCATAGCCTGCCCCAGCCCGCCCTCCGGCCGGGCATAGGGCGATAGATAGGCCAGGAGGACCATGGCAAACCGGCTCGCTAAGGGAAACAGCAGCAGCAGCTCCAAAGCCCGCCGTTCCAAAACAGCCACCAGGAGGCCGTACTTGAGGACCACTAGCGTGGCGATTCCCACCGCCCCGAAAGCCCCTACGGCATGGTCTTTCATGATGCGCAAGGCGTCTGCCCGGGTCTGACCGCCGCCCAAACCGTCCAGAGTATCAGCCAGGCCGTCTAGGTGCAGGCCCCGGGTTAGGAGTGCCAACAGCGCCACCAATACCCCTGCCACGGCCGCACCTGGCCAACGCTCTAAACCCACCGCGGCTGTGAGGGCAAGAATACCCCCAACCACCAAGCCCACCAAGGGAAACCAGGCCATGGCTGCGGCCAACTCGCCGGCCGTGGCCTGCCGCCGGACCGGCCAGGGCAAAATGGTCAAAAAAGTAAGGGCCAAGCCAAAAGTATGCCACATTTAGTTTTCACCCGAAAAGTCCTTACCACCCTCTCCCCGTCAAGCGGGCAGAGAGTTGGGGCGAGGGGAAGATCTAATTATTTCATAAGCTCATTTCCGACCGTTATCGGCTTGGGCACGCCCTTTGGCCAATCTTGCTAGTTTCCGGTTGGACACTACTATTGGACACTACTTAAATCAACCACACTCATCTTGTCCTCCTGCCGCCAGCGAGGGCCACAGGAAACGAGGACTTACTCTTAGGTGAGCCAAGGCCCAAGAGTAACTGGCGGTCAGAAGGCTTTAAGCCCGAGCCGGAAATCTCCCGGGCAGGGATGGTGCCAATGGGCATTTGCCGACTTTCCCCAGACGTTCAGGCTCTTAGTTGAAAAGTTTGGATTTACAACCGCCAGGGCTCGGTCACCATTATTCTTTATCA
>CAZARS010000199.1:0-2143 GCA_964487625.1 uncultured Desulfobacca sp. | reverse complement strand
GAGCTCCGGCACCGGGGCGCTGTGGTATTGGCAGGTTGCGGTCATAATGGCGGCCCTCCTTACGCTTTCTCGATCTGTACGGCACAGACCTTATATTCGGGGATTCGGGATATGGGGTCCAACGCCGCAATGGTTAGTCTGTTGGCCGCGGCTTCAGCATAGTGGAACGGCACAAAGACAGTGCCGGGCACGGCCTTGGGGGACACCTGGGCTTTGGCGATGATCTCCCCGCGGCGGCTCTTGACCCGCACCTGGTCGCCCGGGGCAATCCCATACGCCGCGGCATCCAGATCAGAGATCTCTACCTGGCATTCCGGGGCTTTCTCCACCAGACCGGCAGCCTTCCGACTCATGGTGCCGGTGTGATATTGGAAGAGCAAACGACCGGTGGTGAGGTAGAGGGGATACTCAGGATCGGGCATCTCCGCCGGGTCTTTGTGGTCGATGGCAGCGAACAGACCCAACCCCCTGGCAAACTTATCCTTGTGGAGGAAGACGGTGCCGGGGTGGTCTTCCGTGGGGCAAGGCCACTGTATGCCGCCGGCTTCCAGGCGCTTGTAGGTGATACCGGCATAAGACGGGGTTATCTTGCGGATTTCCTCAAAGATCTCCTCAGGTTTGGCATAATTCATGGGATAGCCCATCCGGGTGGCGATTTCACAGATGATCTGCCAATCCTGTTTGGCTCCCGGCAGGGGGGGCACCGCCTGACGCACTCGGGCTACCCGGCGTTCCGTGTTACTGAAGGTGCCCTCTTTTTCCGCGAAGCTAACGCCCGGCAGCACCACATCGGCCAACTGCGCCGTTTCGGTGAGGAAAATATCCTGGACGACGAGGAATTCCAGACTCTGGAGTTCCTTCACGGCATGGTTCTGGTCAGGATCAGAAACCACCGGGTTTTCGCCGACGATGTAGAGAGCCTTGATGTCCCCTTTGAGCACCGCCGGCAACATCTCGGTCATAGTCATTCCGACATAATCAGGCAGTTCGGTAACACCCCAAGCTTCTTCCATTTTCTTACGATTGTTGGCGTCGGTGACCACTTGATAGCCGGAGAAGACGTTGGGCAGGCCGCCCATATCGCAGGCGCCTTGGACGTTGTTCTGGCCCCGCAGGGGATTGACGCCGCCGCCCCAGACGCCCACGTTGCCGGTGAGCATAGCCAGGTTGGCCAGGGTCTTGACGTTGTCGGTACCCACGGTGTGCTGGGTAATACCCATGCAATAAACGATGGAGGCTGGTTTGTTTTGGGCATACAGCCGGGCTGCTTGGATGAGCTGAGCGGCAGGAACGCCACTGATTTTTTCCACATATTCCGGAGTATATTTGGCCAGCGTCTCTTTAAGGGCCTCGAAATTCTCTGTCCGCGTGGCTATGTATTCGGCGTCGTTGAGATTTTCCTGCAGGATGACGTGCATCATGCCATTGATGACGGCAATGTCGGTTCCCGGCTTCTGACGCAGCCAGAGGGTGGCGTGTTTTACCAGATCAATGCGCCGGGGGTCAATAACGATGAGGGGCTTGTGATGGTAGCGAGCAGCCCGTTTAATATAGGCCGCAATGACAGGATGGTTTTCGGTGGTGTTGGAGCCGATGACGAGGATACAACCTGAATCTTCCAGCTCGGCGATGGAGTTGGTCATCGCCCCAGAGCCGAAAGAAGCGGCCAGACCGGCCACGGTGGAGCTGTGTCAGAGGCGGGCGCAGTGATCCACGTTATTGGTCTTGATCACGGCGCGCATAAATTTCTGAAAGAGGTAATTCTCCTCGTCGGTAATCCGAGCCGAACACCAGCCGCCGATGGTCCTGGGACCATATTTCTCCTTAATTTCCTTAAGTTTGCTAGCCACCAGATCCAGGGCTTCCTCCCAAGTGGCTTCCTGGAGCTGACCGTTCTTTCTAATCAGAGGAGTTTTCAGCCGGTCGGGATGATGGACGAAGCCCAGGCCGAAGCGACCTTTGACACAGAGCCTACCCTCGTTGGGGATGGCCCGGGCACCCATGACTTTGACGATCTTGCCAGCCCGGACTTTCAAGTCCAACTGACAGCCGACGCCACAATACGGACAAGTAGTGCGGACGGTGTGAAGTTCCCACGGCCGGCCCTTGCCGATGGCACCTTTATCCAACAGCGCCCCCACCG
>CAZARS010000198.1:0-2195 GCA_964487625.1 uncultured Desulfobacca sp. | reverse complement strand
ATAGAGCGAGCGCCTCCTAAGCGCTAGGTCGGACGTTCGAATCGTCTATGGATCAGTGTATCGCGACTACTTCGTAACCCGCATCGGCGACGGCTGCCTTCATGGCGCTGTCGTCCAGGTTTGTTCCCTCTACTACCGCTTTTTTAGTGGCCAGATCTACCTGTACCTTGGTCACCCCTGCAAGTTCCTTGAGCGCCTGGGTTACGTGCATCACACAGTGCTTGCAGGTCATTCCTTCTACATCTAAAATCTTGGTCATAAAAACTCCTTATGAGGTCGAAATGTTCTAAGCCGTAGGGCGTTAGTTACCACTGAAACAGAGCTCAACGACATGGCTGCCGCGGCGATCATGGGATTCAAAAGAGGGCCGCCGAATAGATGGAGCAGCCCCCCCGCGATGGGGATCCCCGCCACATTGTACCCAAAGGCCCAGAACAGGTTTTGTTTGATGGTCCTGATCGTTCTGCGGGAGAGTTCCATGGCGGTAACCACATCCATTGGGTTGCTTCGCATAAGGACCATATCGGCGCTCTCTATAGCCACATCCGTCCCGGACCCCATGGCAATACCAATATCGGCCTGTACCAAAGCCGGCGCATCGTTTATCCCGTCTCCCACCATGGCGATCCGGCGCCCCTGTTTTTGCAGGTCCTGTATTGCCTGGGCCTTATGCTGGGGATGCACTTCCGCTAAAACCTGGTCAATGCCAGTCGCTTTGGCAATGGCCTCGGCTGTTTTCCGGTGGTCCCCGGTAATCATCATGACCGTAAGGCCCATGTGGTGCAGGGCCGCCACTGCCGCGCGGCTTTCCGGCCGTGCCGTATCTGCTACTGCAAGGAGCCCCGCTGCTTTTCCTGCATGGGCCAGGATCATGACCGTTTTCCCCTCGGAGGAAAGTTTTTCAATAATAGCTCGGCATTCATCATCCAGATTGATGGATTCCTCTGCCATGAGTGCCTGGTTTCCCAGAAGCAAGGCCTTGCCCTCCAGGGTTCCCCTAATGCCCCTGCCGGGAATGGCTGTAACATCCGTTGCATCAGGGATAGCCAGATCCCGTTCCCGGGCTGCGGCCACAATCGCCTCTCCCAGGGGGTGTTCGGAGGCCTTTTCAAGGCCCGCTGCAAGGGCGAGTACTTCAGTTTCCGATAGTTTCCCGTCCCGCAATGGTACTATGTCAGTGAGCCGTGGCTTTCCTTCGGTAATGGTTCCCGTTTTATCAAACACTATCGTATCAACCTTATGGGCGATTTCTAGGGCTCCACCGGATTTAATGAGGATCCCATGCTGGGCTCCGATACCGGTGCCGACCATGATAGCTGTCGGTGTGGCAAGCCCCAACGCACAGGGACAGGCGATGACGAGGACTGAAATGAGGATAGTCATGGAAAATACGGGTCCTTCGCCGGCTAGAAACCAGAGCAGAGCCGAAAGGACAGCGATTGCAACCACTATAGGCACAAAATATGCCGAAACCTGGTCGGCAAGCCGGGCAATGGGTGCCTTATCCGCCTGGGCCTGTTCCATCAATCTGATGATCTGGGCCAGGACCGTATCCTGACCAACCCTAGTTGCCCGCACCGTAATAGCTCCGTTCTTGTTAAGACTTGCGCCGGTTACTTCGTCTCCGGCCTGCTTTTCTACCGGGAGACTTTCGCCGGTCAGGAAGGATTCATCCACCGAAGTAGAGCCAGAAACGATGATGCCGTCGGCGGGAATTTTTTCGCCGGGCCGGATGAGTATTATGTCTCCGCTTACAAGCGTGCTTATGGGGACTTCCTGTTCAGTGCCGTCTCGAATTACCCGGGCTGTTTTCGGCTGGAGCCCTATCAACTTTTTGATCGCCTCCGATGTCTTGCCTTTTGCCAGGGCTTCTAGGGTTTTTCCTACCAGGACAAGGGTAATGATGACCGCGGCGCTTTCAAAATAGAGGTGTTCCACCGCCATGTGGTCACCCTGAAGAATCTGAACCAGAGAAAACAGGCTGTACAGAATAGCTGCGCTGGTGCCGAGGGCAATAAGGGTGTCCATATTAGGGCTACCGCGAAACAGGGCAGGGTAGCCTACTGCATAGAAACGGAACCCGGCGTACAAAACCGGCAGCAAAAAAGCGAGCTGCACCAGGGCAAAACGGAGGGGATACCCCATAGGACTTAAAAAGGCTGGGATCGGCCAGGAGAACATCATTCCCATAGCCA
>CAZARS010000197.1:0-2234 GCA_964487625.1 uncultured Desulfobacca sp. | reverse complement strand
GGCTTACTCCATGGCGCGTAAACAGGAGAAGATCCGCTATTTCTCCATCGGTTTCCTGCCCCATATCATCGTGGCCGGGATCTTTATCCTGTTGATCGAAAAAGAACCGGATTTCGGCACCGCCCTTTCCCTGGCCGGCATCACCTTCCTGATGCTCTTTGTGGGGGGAACCCGCATTACCCATATTCTCCTGGGAGTGTTGGCTGCCTCGCCCGTCTTGGTATACGTTATTGTGAAAAACCAGATGCGCCGCGGCAGGATTATTACGTTCCTGGATCCCTGGAAGTACGCCTCGGATATGGGCTACCAACTTATTCATTCGCTGTATGCCATTGCCGGTGGCGGACTGGCCGGTCTGGGCATCGGCAAGAGTCGAGAAAAACTCTTTTATCTGCCGGACGCCCACACTGATTTCATCTTTTCCATCCTCAATGAAGAGTTGGGGCTCATCGGCGCCCTGACGGTGATCAGTTTATTCCTTATCATTGTCATCCGAGGGATAATCATCAGCCTGCGGGCTCCGGATATCTTTGGCTCTTATCTGGCCGTGGGGCTCACCTGCCTCATCGGTCTGCAAGCGGCCATTAATATGGCGGTAGTCACCGGCATGATGCCCACCAAGGGCCTGTCGCTGCCCTTTCTCAGTTACGGCGGCTCTTCCTTATTGGTCAATCTGATCGCCATAGGCATACTTTTAAACATCAGCTCACAGATTAATCCAACTTCCCCCGGCTGGCGAGGGGAGAAGAAATGAAATAGGTTAAGGGGCAAGAGGGGGATGGGCCCAAGGCACTCGGGACAGAATGGCGGTCGGCGCCTGATGATTGCTGCGGGGGGCACAGGGGGGCATCTCTATCCCGGGCTGGCCTTGGCTCAAGAGTTCCGACGGGTTTGTGCGGCAGAAGTCAGGTTTATTACCACCCCGAAACCGGTGACTTTGGACATCCTACGCCAATATGATTTTCCCTGGCACGTCCTCCAGGTGGCTGCTCTCCAAGGAACCGGCTGGGGACGGCGCCTCATGACCTTGCTCCGTCTCCCGTGGAGTATCCATCAGGCCGGGCGCCTGCTGCGCCAGACCCGGCCCCACCTCGTGGTGGGCATGGGCGGCTATATCTCCGGGCCGGTGGGCGTGGCAGCCAAACGTCTGGGAATTCCGTTGGTGATCCATGAACAGAATGCCGTCATGGGGGCCGCCAACCGCTATCTGGGGCGCTTGGCGGATGCCATCTTCCTGTCGCTGCCCGAGTCAGAGGGGAACCCGGCCCCAGAACGATCCATCTGGTCAGGCAACCCCATCAGGGAAGAGTTTGCCAGACCAATTAACACCCCCCGGCCGGCCACGCCGTTTACCGTGGTCATTATGGGAGGCTCCCAAGGGGCTCACCACCTCAATATGCAAATGCTGGCAGCCCTGCCCCTCCTGCAACATCGCCGGGAGCAATTGCGCTGTATCCACTTGTCCGGACCGGCCGATCTGCACGAGGTGGAGGAGGGCTATCGGCGGGCCGGCATCAGCGCCCAGGTCATGGCTTTCAGCCCGAAAGTGCGCGAGTTCATGCACCAAGCCCATGTGGTGCTCTGCCGGGCCGGCGCCTCTACCCTGGCGGAACTTACCGCCCTGGGCCGGGTGGGCATTTTGGTGCCTTATCCCTTTGCTGCCAACCAACACCAGGAAAAAAATGCCCTTTATCTGGCCCAGGCCGGGGCAGCTTTTCTGGTGCACAATCAAGAGTTGACGGGCGAGAAAATTGCTGCCATGATAGAACAACTTATGGCCCATCCCGAACAGTTGCAGCAGCTGGAGGAAAAGAGTCAGACCCTGGGGCGACCACAGGCCGCCGCCCTTATCGTCGAAGAATGTAAGAAATTTCTCTCAGAAGAGTAAAAACTCGTTATAATGAATGACGATAAATTCCTGTTTAATCCCCCTCTGATGGCCAGGCAGGGCCGTCAGGGTTTGGAGGTTGCCATGACAAGTGCTGCCCGGCAGATTTCCCGGCAACGGTATCATTTTATCGGCATCGGTGGCATCGGCATGAGTGGCCTGGCCGAACTCTTGGTGCATCAAGGCTGCCGGGTGAGCGGCTCTGATCTGGCCTCGAACACCCTGACCCAGAAGTTGCAGCAGCTCGGGGTTCAGGTTTTTCAGGGGCATGCTCCGGAGCAGATCAACGATTGTGACGTAGTGGTCATCTCCTCTGCCATCCGCTTGGATAATCCCGAGCTGCAGG
>CAZARS010000196.1:0-2241 GCA_964487625.1 uncultured Desulfobacca sp. | reverse complement strand
CTATGGGCGCCAACGGGAGGCTCAGAGGGTGATTCAAGCCGCCCTGGACAACGGCATCCGTTACTTTGAGTCGGCCCGGGCCTATGCCGACAGCGAAGTCTATTTGGGCCAAGGCCTCAAAGGGTATCGCCACCAAGTCTTTCTTACCAGCAAGTCCCATGGCCGGACCCGGGCCGAAGCAGAGGCCCAGCTGCATACCACCCTCACCAACCTCCAGACCGACCATGTGGACCTTTGGCAGGTCCATGACCTGCGCACCGTCGCCGAAGTCGAGGCCATCGGTGCGCCAGGAGGCGCCTTGGAAGCCTTTTACCAAGCCAAAGAGGAGGGGAAAACCCGCTTCATCGGCGTCACTGGCCATCACGATCCAGCGATCCTCCGACTAGCCATCGAGACTTACGACTTTGATACCGTCCTCCTCCCCATTAATCCGGCGGAACCACACCATCAGAGCTTTTTGCCCTTGGCCCGACATGCCATGGACCGGGGCTTGGGGGTTATCGGCATGAAGGTCCTCTGTCGGGGGGCGCTGCCACAATTATATGACAACGCCTTGCCGTATTTTATCCATTATGCCCTCAGCCAGCCCGTGGACGTGATTGTTGTGGGGGCCGACAATATCCAGCAGGTGCAGGAGTTGGCCCAGGCCGCAGCCACTTTTGAACTGATGTCCCCTACCCTGCAGCACAGCCTGGAAAGGAATGTGGCTCCCTATGCCCGGCGGCTGATGTATTATAAGCCGTAAAGTCCGCGGCAGCCCTGTCACAAAGGACGTGACAAGTGCTGTCAGAAATACTTTTTGAGCCCTGTCAAAGGGGCATGGAAATTTAACCTGGCGCCACTTTCTTGTTTTCTCCCCACAGAAGTTTGGCTATATTGGTACTGTGGCAATCCAGCCAATGCGCCGATTTTGCTGGCATTGCCCTGCGCCGCCACCCGGCTGCCTCACCGGGCTGCGGTCATATTGGTGCCAATAAGAGGGATGAGTTGAGCGTTGCTCATCCGGGAAAAAAGGAGTAAGTATGTCAGCTTTGGAACGCATTAAGGCGGCGAAAGCCAAATACGAGGAAAAGGTCGCCAAGACGTTGCAGAAAATGCCTGAGCGCAAACCGGCCTTTGTCAATACCTCGGGCATTCCAGTGGAACGGGTCTATACGCCCCTGGACCTGGAAAATTTTGATTATCTGGAAAAGTTAGGCTTTCCAGGAGACTATCCCTATACCCGGGGAGTCCAGCCCACTGCCTATCGGGGCCGTTTCTGGACCATGCGGCAGTATGCCGGTTTCGGCTCAGCCCAAGAGACCAACGAGCGGTATCATTATCTCCTTAACGCCGGCCAGACCGGCCTTTCCGTGGCCTTTGATTTGCCCACCCAGATCGGCTACGACTCGGACCACGAGTTGGCCCGGGGGGAAGTGGGCAAAGTAGGTGTGGCCATCGACTCTCTCTGGGATATGGAGACCTTATTTAAAGGCATCCCCCTGGACAAGGTCAGCACCTCTATGACCATCAATTCCCCGGCCGCCATCCTCATGGCCATGTATCTGGTGCTGGCGGAGAAACAGAATATCAGCTATGACAAACTGCGGGGCACCATCCAGAACGATATCTTGAAGGAATACTCTTCCCGGGGCACTTATATCTTTCCGCCCCGGCCTTCCATGAAGATCATCACTGATATCTTTGAGTTCTGCTCCAAAGAAGTGCCCCAGTGGAACACCATTTCCATCAGCGGCTACCATATCCGGGAAGCCGGGGCCACCGCGGTGCAAGAGGTAGCCTTCACCTTGGCCAATGGCTTCGCCTACGTGGAAGCGGCCATTAACGCCGGCTTGCCGGTGGACACCTTCGGGCCGCGTCTGTCCTTCTTTTTCAATTCTCATCTGGATTTCCTGGAAGAGATCGCCAAGTTCCGGGCGGCGCGCCGCATCTGGGCCAGAACCATGAAGGAACGTTTCGGTGCCAAGGATCCCCGCAGCCTCATGTTGCGCTTCCACACCCAGACCGCTGGCTGCACCCTGACGGCCCAACAACCTCTCAATAACATCGTTCGGGTGGCTTTCCAGGCCATGAGCGCGGTCCTGGGCGGCACTCAATCCTTGCACACCAACTCCATGGACGAAGCCCTGGCTTTGCCTTCGGAACAGGCGGTGCAAGTGGCCCTGCGGACCCAGCAGATCATCGCCTATGAAACCGGCGTCGCCGATACCGTCGACCCCCTGGCCGGCTCTTATTATATCG
>CAZARS010000195.1:2154-2589 GCA_964487625.1 uncultured Desulfobacca sp. | reverse complement strand
AGGGTCTTTGGGAAAACCGCCTGACTGCAAATAGCCCTGGCCAGAAGTACCAGAAGAGACTGGTGGCCGCAACATGGAGCACGCCTATGGTTTGCCCCTTAAGATCTGACATGTAATATTAAGTTGCAATCAAGAAGTTGATTTAATGCCCCCTTTTGCCATGACTATACCTGTGGTTGACGAGAGGTGCTTTTCCCCTTGTCAGCCTGAGCCCCCATATGCGGCAAAGGATTCATTCTGTCAAGGAAACTGCGATCCTGCGCTGCGCGCTGAGTGGTAAATCTATGGGCTTCTGGCCTCAGGCAACCGCGCTTATCTTGCCCTGCTGCGGTCAGAGTGTGGAAAAGAGCAGGAGTAATCCGCAGCCACTGACGGGCAACTGGGCATGATCAAAAACAGACTAATCAGGGAAATCGCAACGCAGCAACCGGAGAG
>CAZARS010000195.1:0-2144 GCA_964487625.1 uncultured Desulfobacca sp. | reverse complement strand
AATTTAGGAACCCATGATGATGATACGAGAACAAGCCGACGGCCTGGTCTGGCTGCGTTGGCCCCTGCTAACGGCCTTCCCCCAATTGGACCACCGCATCTTCACCCGCCACGGTGGGGTCAGCGCTGGCCCTTACGCCAGCTTAAACCTTAGCTATACCGTTGGCGATCTCCCGGACCGGGTCCGGGAAAATCGGACTCGGCTCCGTCAGGTCTTGGGCTCCGTAGAACTCATCAGTGTCGGGCAGATCCACGGCGCCAATACCCTCATTCTTAGCCACCGGCAAGAATTGGGAAGTGGGGGCGAACCCCAAGGTATTGATATTTTGATTACGGATCTGCCTGGTGTGGCCCTGCTCATCAAACACGCTGACTGCCAGGCCGTGGCCCTCTACGATCCGGTCCAGCGAGTGATCGCCAACGTCCACTGCGGCTGGCGGGGGAATGTCCAGAATGTCCTCGGCCAGGCAGTGGCGCAGCTCAGCGCGGTCTTCCACAGCCGTCCCGGGGATCTTTGGGCTGGCATTGGCCCCTCCCTAGGCCCATGCTGTGCGGAATTCCGCAACTTCCGCCAGGAATTTCCCCCGGCTTTATGGGGTTATCAGGTCCGTCCTCATTATTTTGACCTCTGGCAGCTCAGCGTCGACCAATTGGTGGCCGCGGGGGTACCCCGGCAGCAAGTCCAAGTGGCCGGCCTCTGTACCCGCTGCCATTCTGAAGATTTCTTCTCGTACCGGCGGGAAAAAATCTCCGGACGGAACGGCACGGTGCTGCTACTCAGGGCAACGTCGGCTGCACCGTTCGCCAAACCAGGCTAAACCCGAAAAAACTGCAGAGTTGCAGGAAGAATGAGGCACGTTCCCAAGCCGGGGCTTGGGAACGCCGACGCGGGAAATCTCCGGGCCAAGGTAGTGGCGAGCCTACTCGCCCTTTTTGGTGAGCTTGCCCTTTAGGTCTTCAAAGGTCTTTTTGGCCGAATCAACCACATTCTGGACCTGTTGAGGATATTTATAGCCGATATAGACACCTACCACGAACAGCAGAATCCCAAACCACATGGTCACTATCCTTTCCTCTTGTAATGATCGTATATGACAAACTGGTGAACAGTCCTAAACCACATTGCGAGGCTGATCCTATCGAACCTGATTACGTTGCCGGGGCCGAAGATGGAGATTCAAGGTCAGGAATATTGTTCCATTGCTTAGTTGCTGCCAAACCCGTAATTGTCCCTCTCTTGCTTCCTGGTCAGGCTGACTCATTCCAGCTGGGGTTCCCCTCGGCAACCGGGCTGTTAGACCTCGGCCCGGATTCTATCCAGGGCCTGTTGGGCGGTTTGACCCACAGTGGTGTGCTGCAACAAGCCGCCATCATAGAGGAGAACCGCGGCAGGATCGGCGGTCAGGGCAGTCAATGCCGCAACTGCAGCTTTATCCTTAAGGTTTCCCAGGCACCAGGCGGCATAAGCCCGAACCTGGGGTTTGGCATCCTGCAAACACTCCAGAATACGGGGGGCCGCTTCCTGGACGACCTCAGGATGGGTCTGACTGAGACGTCCTAACCCCCAAAGGATGCCCTCCCGAGTAAAATCATCTTCCAGGAACTGAATCAACATTTCTCTGATTTCGGCCACGAGGGGATAATTATTGCGGCCGATCTCCCCCAGCATGGCGGCCGCCCCCCAACCGAAGCTGGCAGAGTCCTCATTGAGAGACCAAAGCAGGCGAGGGATGATCTGGGCCACCGCCTTGGGCCGTTTCTGGGCAATCTGACCCACTGCTTCTATGGCCCGCCAATGCAACAGACTGGCCGGATCGAATTGCAGCTGGAGCAGGAGGGTGATGACGCCACCGGTCTGATCCGTTAGGTTGACGACGCCAGCCAGGTCGCCGTTTTCCAAAAGCTGCCTGATCTGCGCCCGTTTGGCGGTGCGGCTGCTTGCCATGTATACCTCAAGGTAGATGCTGGAGGGCCGGCGTTAAAAGGGGAAATCGTCCTCTTCCGGACCACTCACGGGCGGAGGCGGAAAGGGTGGTTCATCCCGGACCCCGGCCCGATCCAGCGCGGCGCCCAACATGACCATATCCCGGGCGACCACCTCGGTCGTGTAACGTTTGATGCCGTCTTTCTCGTAGGAGGTGGTGC
>CAZARS010000194.1:0-2617 GCA_964487625.1 uncultured Desulfobacca sp. | reverse complement strand
CCACCAGCAGCAGCTTGTCCACCGTGGCGTTGACCTTTTCCAGGGTGGATTCCCATGTCAGTTCCGTCTCTTTGGTGATTGCCTGGGTGCCCTTAAATAGTTCGTTGATTTTGTCAATGAAGCCGCCGAACCCCAGGGATTTCCAGCTCTCCAGGATTTCCTTGAACTGTTTGGCCGCCTCCGCCCCCTCGCCGGTGATCTGGCCCATTGCCTTCAGCCGGTCCATCACCAATTTGGCGGTGGTGTCGGTGATGCGGGCGTGCCCCTCCCACAGGGCGTTCAGCTCCTGGATCACCTGACCTTCCTGCTTGATCCACGGCACCAGGGTGCGGATTTTCTGGATCAGCAGGCCGATAGCATCGACGTTGCTCTTGGTGATGGTATGTCCCCGGGCCATCGCATATTCGGCAATGGAGGCAATGTCCTTCCAGCTCGCCTTGTATTTGGCCGCCGTCTGCATGATGTAATCCAGCAGCTCGCGGAACTGGGCTTTCTGCTGCTCCTTGTAGGACTCCAGGTCGGCTCCGGACATGGCCGTTTTCAAATTGTCCAGCGACGCTGCGGTCATGCGGATGATGGTCTGCTCATACTCATCAATCCGCTGCATGGCGTTGCTGAACACGGAAAACCCTCCCCGCACGGCGCCATACAACAGCAGCATCTTGGCCTGGGCGTTGGCCACCGACTTGCCCAGCTTGTCATAGTGCGCCGCCGCCGTGGCCGCCTGGCCGCCGGCCGCGCCGACGCCGGCCCCAGTCTGCTTGGCAGCCCGCTCCAGACGCTCCAGGTCTCCGGCCAGAGACTTGATCTTGATGGTTCCCTGGTCATCCACGAGGATGGTGAGCTTTACTTCCGGCATTGATTATCCTCAAGGCGGCTGGCATTGGCCCGGGCAATCCGATACACCGCAGCCAGTTTCCGCAAAAACTGCAGCGGCTGGCCGACTCCCAGCCTGGCCAGTAAGGTCAATAGGTCCAGCCCCGCTTGTTCGCCCAAGCCTCCTGCAATAATACGGAAAACCTCCCATACGGCCACATTCGCAGGGGCCAGCTCCGGCAGGTCGCAGGTATCGCAGGGCGGCGTTACGCCGAATACCTCCTGATCGTTTTGGCACCGGGAGCAGGTCAGGGCGACGGGATCGGTGTAGTATTCGGCGTAGCGGACAAATTTTCGGTTTCCGCTGCCTCCTGTCTGGCCGCGTTGATCCGCTCCTGGGCCTTGCCCAACAGCCACAGGAAAAAGGGCGCCGATAGGCGCAGCAGGGACTCCAGGTTGTCAGGGCTGTAGGGGATAATCTGGGTATCCTCTCCCGCCGCTTTCAGCCCCGTCAGAAGTTTCAGCCCCGCCACCGTCAACCCCTGCCAATCCGCCGCCGCGTAGATGGCTAAATACCGGGCCGTTTCCGGCGGCGCCTGGTCCCCGTCCTGCCCCTCGCTCTCCCGATAGGCCCGCATCGCCAGGGCCACCCCTTTGGGCACATCCGGCAGCCGCACCAACACCCGGAAGCCCGGCACGTCCGGATAGTCCTCCCACTTGGGCAACGTATAATCGTCTATTAAATCCGCTATTTTGATAGACATATTGCTCCTATTTAGGTCAACGTGATCGTCCAGTCATCATCCCCGCTGGACATCTTGGCGCCGCAGCTGATCTCCAGGGTCCGATACGCCGTCCGCTCACCAAGCTTCACATCCTCAATCTGGCACTTGGGCGCAGCAATGGCCACCCGGTTGCCGGCGACGCTGCCCATGTTGAGGCTCAGGGCCTTGCCGTCGCTGCCGATCAGATGGCCAAAAAAGTTTTTGGTGGCCACAGTGACCAATTCCGGATCGAAGGTGATTTTGGGCTCCCGCTCGGTGATCACCGCGGCAAAATTGCCGCTGCTCTTGGTGACGTCATCAGCGACGACGATATTATTGCCGGCATCCAGGGTCAGCCGGCTGATCTTGGCTGCATAGGAATCATACGTGAAGGTTACTCCCAGAAACGTCGGCGGTTTGACCGTGGAGTAAACCACGCCGCTGAGCAGGGACCCGTCGGTGACGCTGAAATCCGCCCCGGTAAACTCAAACTTGATCAGCCCCGGTTTCCCTTTTTCCAGCGTTATCGAGAATTCGCCCCGCGCCCCCCAGATCTTCTTGATGACGCCGTCCATATACAGCGCCAGCGTCATGGAGGGGATGCTGGCCGACGCCGGCGCATACGTGACGCTGGTGCCGGCCACAATCGTTTCGCTGCAGCCGCAGGCCTTCATCAGTTTGCCCCAATAGGGCGCGGTGCCGGCCGTTCCAGATCCAGCCAGTTCACAGGTGAAACTGATCCGCCCCTCCCGGGCCCCCGGCAGGCTCTCCAACTGGCCCAGGCTTTCCCTGGCCGGGTCCCGCTTGTAGCGCTCCACCGTCGGGTCGGCGGTGGGGGCAAAGACCAGGAAGGCGTCGGTATTAGCCAGGGTTTCGGCGGTGCCTTCGACGCTCTCCAATTTTGCCGCCACCTGGACGCGATTCAGTAAAATTCCCATTGGTTGCTCCTCCAGTTACATAACAGTAGTCAGAGATCCGTTATCAGTCGTTGACCACTTCCCCTCTTCCCACTGATCGTTGGCCGCTGGCTTCTCGGC
>CAZARS010000193.1:0-2665 GCA_964487625.1 uncultured Desulfobacca sp. | reverse complement strand
AGGCCATTGGCGACGCCAAGGAGGGGAAAATCCGCTACCGGTACTGCCTGGAGCCCAGTTTTGAACCCTGGGATTTCGCCGGTTTCCTGGCCAGCAAGCGTTTGTATTTCACCGGCTGGGAGTGGTTGTGCCAGGAGCTGGCGGAGTGGCTCACCCAGGGGCGGGAACCCGCTCTGCTCATTACCGGCGACCCCGGGGCCGGCAAGTCCGCCATTATCGCCGAACTGGTGCACCGCAACCCGGGAGGCCGGCTCCTGGCCTATCACTGCTGCCAGGCCGACACGGCCGCCACCCTGCAGCCGGACATTTTTGTCCGCAGCCTGGCGGCCATGTTGGCCAGCCAACTGCCGGCCTACGCCCGGCAGTTGGAGAAACCTGCGGTCCAGGAAATCCTGAGTGCCGGGAGATGCGCCGAGGATCCGGGGAGCGCCCTGGAGGCCGGCATCCTCAATCCCCTGCAGACCCTGCACGCCCCCGCCCAGGGGGTCTGTTACCTCCTCATCGACGCCCTGGACGAGGCCCTGTTTAGGACCGGCTCCGGCCCCACCATCGTTCAGCTCCTGGCCTCGCGGCTGCACCGGCTGCCCCCGTGGCTCCGCCTGGTGGCCACCAGCCGCAAGGACCCTCAGATCCTGGACCGCCTCCGGGGACTCCGGGCCCGGGAGCTCTCCGCCCAGGACCCCCGCAATCTGGCGGACCTCCAGGCCTACCTGGAACTGCGGCTGAGCCAACCGGAGCTCGCCGGTAACCTGGCATCTGGCGGTTTCCGCCAGGCAGACGTGGTCCGGACCATTCTGGGGAAAAACGAGGGCAATTTTCTCTATGTCCGGGAAGTCCTGGACGGTCTGCACAAGCCCCCCGACGAGGGGGGATATGCCTTTACCGAGCTGGATAAGCTGCCGCCACGACTCTCCGGCATCTACCTGAGTTTTTTTGAACGGGTCTTTCCGGAGGAAACGGCCTTTGCCCCGGCCCGCGGCCTGTTTCAGGTAATGGCGGCGGCCCGGGAGCCCCTCACGGCCGACCAGTTGGCCCGCTACACCGGCCTGGACCCCGAGGAGGAACTGCCCCGGCTGCTGCGGCACCTCGCCGCCTACCTGCCCCGCCGGGACGGCAAGTATTCCTTTTTCCACAAATCCCTGACCGACTGGCTCACCAGCGAGGACCAACGAGGCTCCCCTTACTACGTCAGCCGCCGCCGGGGGGAGGAGGTGCTGGCAGAACAGGGTTGGCAGGAGTATAAGGCCGAGCCGGAACAGGTCTCGCCCTACATGCTGACCCACCTGCCGGTGCATCTCAGGGCGGCAGGCCGCAAAGATGATCTGGGGCACCTGCTCCTGGACTATGGCTGGCTGCGGGCCAAGCTGGCGGCTGCGGGCGTTCCGGCCCTGATCCAGGACTGCGACCTCCTGCCGGAGGACCGAGACCTAAAGCTGCTCCAGGGGGCCCTGCGCCTGGCGGCCCATGTCCTGGCCCGGGATGCGGAGCAACTGGCCCCCCAGCTGCTGGGAAGGCTGCTGGGCTTCCCCTCCCCGGACCTGGTGGCCTTCTGCCGCCGCGTGGCGGCGGAGAAAAACCGGGAAGGCAAGCCCTGGCTTCGGCCGTTGACTCCCATACTGACCGCTCCCGGCGGCCCCTTGCTGGCCACCCTTACCGGACACACGAACTGGGTCAACGCGGTGGCCCTCACCCCGGACGGCCGGCGGGCGCTCTCAGGCTCGGCTGATGAGACCCTCAAGGTCTGGGACCTGGAGAAGGGCCGGGAACTGGCCACCCTCACCGGACACACGGAATGGGTAACGGCGGTGGCCTTCACCCCGGACGGCAAGTGGGCGGTGTCCGGCTCCAGGGATAAGACCCTCAAGGTCTGGGACCTGGCGACCGGCCGGGAACTATCTACCCTCCCCGGACACATGGATACGGTCTGGGCGGTGGCCCTCACCCCGGACGGCCGGCGGGCGGTGTCGGTCTCCGATGACCACACCCTCAAGGTCTGGGACCTGAGGAGCGGGGCCTGCCTGTTCACCTTCAGCAGCGACAGCGTTATGACAGCCGGCGCGTTCTCGGGGGACGGCGGCACCTTGGCGGCCGGAGAGGAATCAGGGGCGGTGCACTGGCTGCGCCTGGAGAATGTGGCGAGTGGCCCACCCCTCCTGACTGCCTGGCGGGGGCGGGGCGGCCTGGCGGTGGGCTGCCCCCTTTGCCGGCGCTGGTCCCCCATCCCCGAAACCGCCCTGGGCTCCCAACTCCCCTGCCCCCACTGCGGCCGGCCCCTGAAGCTCAACCCCTTCGTTATCCAGGACGACTGGCGGCCGGTGGCGCAAGCCTGGGCCGGCGAGGGCGAGGCGTAGGGAGAATTTTGCCTTGAAATTCCCAGATGGTGGCCATCGTGGTTAACTGTCAGCAATTGATCAAGTCAGCCCGAAGGCACCGGGCCAGGCCGAGAGCGTCTACCTAACCTCCTTCAACCCATCGGGAAAAACCGAAATAACCCTCCATATTGAACACCCTGTCCATCCAGCCGTTGTCCCTCCCTGCCGCCGGTTTTTCTGTGCCCTGCCGCCCCACGTATTTTAGGGGCCAGGGGCCAGGGAAGGAAGGTAACAAACCAGGAGGAACACGATGTCTTGTGCTTCGGTGTGGTATTTTGTGGTGCGATTATTGG
>CAZARS010000192.1:0-2730 GCA_964487625.1 uncultured Desulfobacca sp. | reverse complement strand
TTTAACATATTATCAAGTTCCGAAATAAGGTTGAGGAGTCGAGGATGACCCTTTTAGAGAAAATTCAAGAAAAGAAGGCACTTATTGGTATTATCGGCTTGGGCTATGTGGGCCTGCCTTTGGTCCTGCGGTTCGGTGAAGTCGGTTTCGATATCCTGGGATTTGATACTGATCCCCGGAAAGTTGAGCAACTTAATAACGGCCAGTCATACATTAAACACATTCCCGGTGACAAGATTGCTGCTTTGCGGCAAGAGCGCGGCGGGCGCCAGCAATTTGCGGCCACGAGCGATATGGCCCGGCTTGCCGAGCCCGATGTCTTACTCATCTGTGTCCCCACGCCGCTGGACGCCAACCGGGAACCGGATCTGCGTTATGTGGTTAAGACGACCGAGTTGATTGCCGCAGTTCTCCGGCCGGGCCAGTTGGTGTCTCTGGAGTCCACCACCTACCCCGGCACCACCGATGAGGTAATGTTGCCTCTCTTAGCGGCACGGGGGCGTGTAGGTGAGGATTTTTATCTGGTCTATTCCCCGGAACGGGAAGACCCCGGCAACACCCAATATGAGGTACGCACTATCCCCAAAGTAGTGGGCGGCATCACCCCGACCTGTCTGGCACACGGTGTTGCCCTCTATTCCCAAGTTATTGATCAAGTCGTGTCAGTCTCCTCTACCCGGGCGGCAGAATTGAGTAAGATCTTGGAAAACACGTATCGGGCCGTGAACATTGCCATGGTCAACGAACTCAAGATGCTTTGTCTGCGGATGGGCATCAATATCTTTGAGGTTATTGAAGCCTCCAAAACCAAGCCTTTCGGTTTCCAGGCTTTTTATCCCGGACCGGGTTTGGGGGGCCACTGCATCCCCATCGATCCTTTTTACCTGACCTGGAAGGCCCGGGAATACGATTTCAGCACCCGGTTTATTGAACTGGCCGGCGATATCAACGCCAATATGCCCTACTTCGTCGTCCACCGCGTCATGGAAGTCCTCAATGAATATGGCAAGCCCTTAAAAAATAGTTATATCCTTGTATTGGGCATGGCCTACAAAAAGGATGTGGATGACAACCGCGAATCGCCTGCCATGAAAATCATCGATATTCTGAGGGAAAAAGGGGCCAAGGTTGAATATAACGATCCCCATATCCCTCACTGTGGGGGTATGCGGCATTACCCCGGCATCGAGTTGTATTCTGTGCCCCTCAATGAGGCCACCCTGGCAGCCGCAGATTGCGTCCTGCTGGTCACCGACCACAGCGCCTATGATTATGCCTGGATTGCTGCCAAGGCCAAATTGATCGTGGACACCCGCAATGCTTTTAAGGGCATCGAGGCGCCCCACATCTATCAAGCTTAACTTTCAGGGGCCAGGGGCCAGAGGCGAGGGATCAGGTATATGGAGGGATCCGAAGGCCCCTGTCTTGGCAGAGTGAGCAGAAGGGTCGCGGCTGACGATTGCCTTCCCAGCAACTAATCACCTTTCCCGTCAGGAAACGCATGGATTTCATCGATCTAAAGACTCAACAACAGGCCATCCTCCCGGCTTTACAGGAGAGGATAGAACGCGTCCTGGCCCATGGCCAGTATATTATGGGACCCGAAGTGGGAGAATTGGAAGAGCGGTTGGCGTCCTATGTCGGAGTCAAGCATGCCATCTCCTGCTCTTCGGGCACTGATGCCCTGTTAATGCCCCTCATGGCGTATGGGGTTGGCCCTGGTGATGCCATTTTCACCACGCCCTTTACATTTATTGCCACGGCCGAAGTTGTCCGGTTGTTGGGGGCGACCCCGATCTTTGTGGACATAGACCCCCATACCTTTAATATTGATCCCGCGGCCTTGGCCCGAGCCATAACAAGCCTGGCAAATGAGGCCCGTTTCTCCTCCCTTCGGCCTCGTGGCATTATTGCCGTGGACCTTTTCGGTCAGCCGGCAGATTATGAAGCCATCAATGCCCTGGCCCGGCAGCATCAGCTCTTTGTTATTGAGGACGCAGCCCAATCATTCGGGGCTACCTATCAGGGGCGCCGGGCCGGAGCCTTGGCCCACTGTGCGGCGACCTCGTTTTTTCCGGCAAAACCATTGGGTGGCTATGGAGATGGTGGAGCCATCTTTACCGATGATGACGAGCTGGCCGAGATCCTTCGTTCCATTCGCAACCATGGCCAGGGTCGGGACCGTTACGAACATATCCGCATCGGCCTGAACGGTAGGTTGGATACAATCCAAGCGGCAGTACTCTTGGTAAAAATGGCGATCTTTGATCAAGAAGTGGCTGCCCGGCAGGAGGTGGCCAACCGCTATAATCAGGGGCTAGCTGATCTGGTGGTGGTCCCCCGCGTAGCCCCGGGGCGCACCTCCGTCTGGGCCCAATATTCAGTGTTGAGTGAGCGCCGTCAGGAATTTATGGAGCGCCTGCGGGCCCACGGCGTGCCCACGGCCATTTACTATCCCCGGCCCTTACACCTCCAACAGGCCTTTGCCGATCTGGGTTATAAACTTGGCGATTTCCCGGTCAGCGAAAGGATTGCCCAACAGATTTTCAGCCTGCCCATGCACCCCTATCTGACTGCCGCAGACCAGGCCAATATTATTAATATCCTGAGAAGTAGCAGTTAATTGGCCTTTCCGCCAGGATGGACAGCGAGGCCGATACCTCAACGGCGAGGTTGTAAGGATTATGAGAGAAGACTGGCGGGACCTTGGGGTTACTCCCGGTCATCCTC
>CAZARS010000191.1:481-2738 GCA_964487625.1 uncultured Desulfobacca sp. | reverse complement strand
ACTGCATTCAACCGTGGTGGGCTGTAGGGCGGGCTTTCAGCCCGCTATATCTGGTGACAGCCTGGAAAGGCTGTCCTATATCTGGGAGATCTTATGTCAATTGAAGCGCCGCCACGATTTCCTACAGACTTGCCAGCTCCGCCGGCATTACCTCCTTTCGCCGGGTTGCCGAGGGGGCGGCGGGGTCGCGGAGGGCACCGCCGCCCCCAATGCCTCAAGGGTTGCGGGTCACCAGCGGCAGGTAGAGCCGGAAGCCCACCAATAGACGGATGCTGACCGTAACCGTATTGCCATCGCGATCCACGGCCCTCAAGGTGAGGGTGTGCTCTCCAGGTGACAGGGTTGCCAGCACCGTGCTTCCCGTCCCCAGGTCCCCGTCCCGGCTGGAGGACCAGCGCAGGGCGGCCCCCTCCAAAGCCCCGTCCTCCAGGTCGTAGGCGTAGCCCTGCAGGAACAGGGGCGTGTCCGGCGCCACCACCGCCCCCTCCTGCGGCGCCAGGATAAAGGCCTGCGGACCCTTGCGCCCCACCGTAAAGGGGGCATCCGATTCATCGCCGGAGGTGTTCACCCCATCCGAAGCCAGCACCCGCACGCGGGCACTGGTGCTCCCGGCCAGGTCGGCGGCGTTCACCGCCCACTGGGTTTGAGTGATACCCACCCCCACCGGCAGCCACTCGGTGCCATCCGGGCTGTAGAGGACACTATAGGTGAGCGAGTCACCATCCGGGTCGCTGGCCGTCCAGGTGATGGTGTAGGTGCCGGTGGCAGCCCAGGACTCTCCTCCATTAGGCGAGAGCACGGTGACCACAGGCGCATGGGCACTGACCGGCCGCTCAGCCAGCACCTGGGTGCCCTTCCGCAACACGATACGGGCCACGCCACTGGGATAGGGCAGCATCAGGTTGAAGCCATCCACGTTGGTGGCCTCGCCTGTCTCGTAATTCAGGAAGGTCAGGTCGAAGCAGTGGCCGGCCAGGGCGGTGCCGGAGGCATCCTGGGCCTCCAGGCAATACTGGGTGCCGTCGGGTGGGTTCTGTGGCGCGGTGGTAGAAGTGATCACCCAGATGGGGTCCAGCGTGGCCGTATCGTCGGTGTAGACCAATCCGCTGGCGATGAAGTAGGGTTGTTCCGCCGAGAGGCCCACGGTCTGGGAGCCCATCTGCACCCTCAAGGTCTCCGAGAAGATATGGCTGTAGGTCCAGGGGGAGGTCCAGACGTTGCCATCGGCCAATGAGCCGCAGTAAGTCATGTAATCATAGTTTTCGTTCGGCCGTTTGAGCGCAATTGAGCCATCTGAAATATCTACACCGTACTCCCGAATATGGCGATCAGGATCATAGGGCCAATCCCGATACCCTTCGTAAGGTGTGCCACAGCTCTTGTCTATTTCCGGGCGGCGCAGCAAATGCCCAATTTCATGCGCAAAGAACCTTGGACCTTCGGTGGCGTCGTCCTCTCCAAAGGCAACTTGACCGCCCAGGCTGGGGCCATTGCTACTGGCAAGGCTTATGCGGGACAGACCACCCCTGTAGGCGCCATAGGGAAGCCAGCCAAAGATGTAATCCGCTTCCTGACTCCAAAGTCTGTTCCAGCTTATGAGCAAATTGAAGAGATGCTCTTCGGCCTCGGGGTTGTGGCCCAGACACAATAAGCCTCCCTTCAAAGGCTCCGTGAATAGCAAAGGGGGTGTTCTCTCAAGGCGCCAATGGGCCGCAGGAAGCACCCTCATCGCCCAGGTCGGCGCTGTCCAGATGCGATCGGTGGGTCTCCCAGGCGTATTGCACAGCCAGCTGCTCGACGGTGGTTGATAGTCAACAGGAACGGTTGCTATGTGGAGTTCCCGACTTTCTCGGAATGTGAATGTCTCCTCGCGAACCGCATCCCCCACCTCCGCCCGCAACCGGACCGTCCCCTGCGCCCACGCGGTGGGCAGGGCGAAGTTGAGGGTCTTGCGCAGGTCGTCTCGCTGGGCCTCCAGGCTTTCCCGGCAGGCAGTGCGCTGGTAGCCGCCGAAAGGAGCGAGCGGCGCGCCCAGTTCGCCGGAGGGCCCGAATCCCCGCAGAGCGATGGCAGCATTCTGCGGCACCTCGCCATCGGGCAGGCAGGAGACGTACACCCGCACGAAGGTGGGCTTGCCGGCGATGAGGGGCACGCTGTTGGCGATGTCCTGGGTAGCCTGGGTGACTTCGATGTGGGCGATGGAGAGGCTGGGCCCCGCCCCTCCCCCCAGCGCCAGCTTGGCCACGAAGGCGTCGAC
>CAZARS010000191.1:0-448 GCA_964487625.1 uncultured Desulfobacca sp. | reverse complement strand
CCGGGAAGTCGGAGGAGTTGGTCCGGCCCATCACGTAGGCGTGGCCGCCCCCGTCCACGGCGATGCCATAGCCCAAGTCAACACCGCTTCCCCCCAGGAAGGTGGCGTAGGCCAAGGCGCTCCCAGAGGGGCTCAGCTTGGCCACGAAGGCGTCGCCGTCGCCGTTGTGGGTCGGATCGTAGGCCCCCGGCGTGGCCGGGAAGTCGGAGGAGTAGGTCCTGCCCATCACGTAGGCGTTGCCGCCCCCGTCCACGGCGATGCCCCAGCCCACGTCCCAATCGCTTCCCCCCAGGAAGGTGGCGTAGGCCAAGGCGCTCCCAGAGGGGCTCAGTTTGGCCACGAAGGCGTCCTCGTAGCCGTTGTAGGTCGGATCGTAGGCCCCCGGCGTGGCCGGGAAGTCGGAGGACCAGGTCTCGTCCGTCACGTAGGCGTGGCCGCCCCCGTCCAC
>CAZARS010000190.1:455-2748 GCA_964487625.1 uncultured Desulfobacca sp. | reverse complement strand
TGTAGATACAATCGATATTGTTATCAACGACTTATACCTGAGTCAGGGGTGCGAACCTTGAGTAATCTTACATTAAACAATAATAATTTGTTTTCATCCGGAAAGGCATCGCATTATGAATAGACTCTGTAGGGGCGTTTCGCGAAACGCCCCTACAGAAAGGCTTGTTATTGCCACCTTGTAGGTCACATCCGCTGATTTCTGTAGTTTCCGGATAGACACAATTTAAATAATGCGGTTTTTAAAGAAAAGACTTCGCTTGCCGGGGGGGCAGGCTTCTGCTCAATGGAGGGAGATGCGTTGGTTGTCCAGGGTCTGGCGGACCACTTGGGCCAACTTGGCGATGGTCACGGGCTTGGTGAGGATTTCTGTGATGCCGGCAGCCTTTTTGTCCAGTTTCTGCACGTCCACCATGCCGGTGCAGAGGATGATGGGCAGGTCGGGACGGATACGGCTGATTTCGTGGGCCAAGGCGACGCCGGTAATATGGGGCATGGTCTGGTCGGCGATGATGAGATCGAAACTTTCGGGCTGAGCCTGGAAGGCCGCCAAGGCCTCGACACTGCTGGATTTGGCCACCACTTCATAGCCCAGGCGCTCCAGCATTTTCTTGACGATCTCCGTCAAGGTTAATTCGTCGTCCACAAACAGGATGCGTTCGGTGCCTGTAGGCATGACCATGGTCTTGAGCTCGGCGGTGGGGACTTCCGGCTCCAGTTCCCGGGGGGCCACACGGGGGAAGAGGATGCGGAAGGTGGTGCCGGCGCCGGGGGCACTCTCCACATCGATGCTACCGCCATGGTCCTCAACGATGCCATGCACTGTGGATAACCCCATGCCCGTGCCCTCGCCCTGCTCTTTGGTGGTGAAGAATGGCTCAAAGATCCGCTCGAGGGTCTGGCTGTCCATGCCGATGCCATTATCTTGCACCGCGAGTTGGACATAGAGGCCGGGTTTGACATGCTGCCAGCGGCCCTTGATGCCAGGGTCAATCTGGACATGCCGCAGGGAGACCCTGAGGCGACCGATCTTGTCCCGCATAGCATGGGCGGCATTCTGGCATAGATTGAGGAGGACTTGGTGCATGCGCACCGGATCACCCAAGATGTAGCCGGTGGTGGGGTCAATGTCCGACTGGATGACAATGGACGTGGGCAGGGCGGCCCGGACCATCTTCAGGCCGTCGGTGATGATGTCACTGAGCTTAATGGGCTTCAGTTCGGGTTTCTGATCCCGGCTGAAAAGGAGGATCTGGTGAACGATATCGGTACCTTTATTGATGGATTGCAGCACCCGGGTGAGGTTGGTATGTAACTCGGAGTCCTGGGGAAGATCGTGCAGGGCTCCTTCGGTCCAGAGTTTTATGGCCTGGAGGATGTTTTTAAATTCGTGGGCAAAGCCGCCAGCCATGGCCTCCATTTTCTGGGATTGGATGAGCTGGCGCTGCATCTTTTTAATTTCGCTCAAGTCCGTGACGATGGCTTCAATTCCCACGAAGCGTTGCTCTTCGTCAAAGGTGGGCACACTGCTGAGGAGAACGGTCACGGAGGGCTTATTTTTGGCCAGGATTTCCAATTCCTCCTGACTGGGCTGCCCGGAGCGATTATATGCCATGATTTTCTGAAATTTCTTCTGATTCTCAGCATCCAGAAAATCATAGATATGATGCCCCACCACATCGTCCGTGCCACAAAGGAGTTTCAGACGCGGGTTGGCTTCCTGAATGATTTTCCGCTCATCGATTTTCAAGATCCCCACCTGAGCGTTCTCAAACATGCGCCGCAGATGGCGCTCGGATTCGTCTTTTTGCCGGATCAACTCGGCGTTGGCCCAGGCGATGGCAATCTGATTGGCGAAGCTGACGATGAAGTCCTTGTCACTTTCGGTGAACATGCCGTCTTCAGGGCTGCGGTCGGCCAGCAAGACACCACTCACCATGCCCTGCGAAGTCAGGGGCGCAACGATGATGGACTTGGGCTGAAAGAGCTGGAGCAAAGGATTATTTTTATTTAAATTGCTCTCTGCCACATCATTGATCACCACGGCGTTGCCGGAGTTATAAACTCGGACAATGAGGTTATCCACTTTGGAGAGGGGCAACTGGTAATCTTGCAGCCGTGCCAGAACAGCCTCATTCACCCCCACGGCATGCCCGAACCGCAGCATCCGGCTCTTGCCATCTACCAGGAAAATTCCGGCCCGTTGTAGGCGGGCATAGTTTTTCAGAGCCCGCAGGGTCACCTGAAACAGCTCATCCCGATCTAGAACCGATAGGATTTTGCCGCCCGTGTCC
>CAZARS010000190.1:0-381 GCA_964487625.1 uncultured Desulfobacca sp. | reverse complement strand
TGCCGCAATAATTCCTGATTGCGGTTGAGTTCCACGTTGGCCTGCTCCAGCTCCCGGTTGGTTTGCTGCAGTTGCAGATAGAGCTTGTGTACTTCGTCGAACTTCTGGCGCAGAGTTTCCTTATCCTGCTCCATCTCTGCCAAGGAGAGGCGCATGACCCGCCACGGGGTAAAAATATAAGCTAATCGATGGAAGAAAGGTTTAATTTCCCATTTGCAGTGATATTCGCAGTAATCGTCACCTTCAAAAAAACATTTTGTTTCAATGACTTCGGCCGGTGGTAGGTTCCAGACCGTGGGCAAACCGGTATAGACGCCCTGATTGAACAGACAGAAATCCTTAGTACCCGGGACGTCCCTAAACCAATGCAGACGGATAACG
>CAZARS010000189.1:0-2789 GCA_964487625.1 uncultured Desulfobacca sp. | reverse complement strand
AATCTGTTTAATGGGTAATCATGAAAGGATGTTCCTGGACTACCTGGAGGGCAAGGACGAGATGCTCTTCCTCATGAATGGCGGCGTAACCACCACCGCCAGTTATTGGGGGGAGTATGGCGATCGCCTCAATCGCCGCCTGCCGCCAGGCCATTGGGATTTTTACGACAGCCTGAGGCTTTTTTACGAAACCGATGATTATATCTTTGTGCATGCGGGGCTCAAACCGGGGGTTGCTCTCTCTAACCAGCAAGAGGAGGACCTCCTTTGGATCCGGAAGGAGTTCATCAGCTCCGATTATAATTTCGGCAAACGTGTCATTTTTGGCCACACACCGATGCGGGCCCCCTATATCCGGCCGAATAAGATCGGCATTGATACCGGGGCCGTCTATGGCAATAAACTCACCTGCGTGGTCTTGCCCGAGGAAAAATTCTATTCGGTGTCTGAGTGACCAACCGAGATGGCGCTTTGCCCCTATTTTGATCAGACCATGGTGGCGCGGTGACCGCTCTGCCAGCAGCCCTGCCCCAGCCAGGCAGGCACAAAGATGGCACGGCTGGATAAGCGCTCAGGGGCGTCTTGCCGGGAATATGCTCCGTAGCCATTAAAAGACCAATACTCCCGCTGGCCCATGACTGGCCCCAGGCCAGACGCCCTGCGGCTAACGGGATCAAGGAGTCAGCAGTATGATCCGCAAAATTCGGCTGAAATTTCTCTTCTTGGTCATCCTGACCTTGCTCTCCATTATCGTGATGCTGCCGTCCATTGGAGTTCAGGTGCCGGATTGGTACAAGAATTATATCTGGCGGGAGGGCTTCCGGCTGGGTCTGGACCTGAAAGGTGGCACGCATCTCATCCTCCAGGTTGATGTGGACCAATTAGTGGCGAATACCCTCAATCTGCAGGGGCAGGATCTCAAGACCATTGCCGAAAATCGCGGGCTGGATCTGCAAGTGGGCGCGGCCCAACAGAATGCCTTGACGGTTACGGTCCTGAAAACCGATGAGCAGGCCGCTTTTCTGCAGTTGCTCAAGGAAGAGTTTCCCCAGTTAGAGATCAAAGACTCCTCCCGACAGGCGGCAGGTGCCCTTTATACTCTAACCCTCAAGCCCAAGGTCTTGACCGAGTTGGTGGAGAACACCCAAGCCCAGAGCCTCGAGATCATCCGCAACCGGATTGACCAGTTTGGCGTGACCGAGCCGATCATCGTCCCCCAGGGGATGGATCAGATCGTGGTGCAGTTGCCGGGTTTAAAAGACCCGCAGCGGGCCATTGCCCTCATCGGCCAGACCGCCCAGCTGGAATTTAAATTGGTGGAGGAGCAGCATGGCCTGGCCCTGGACGAACTCATTGACCAGGCCTTGGCCAGCGGCAAACTGAAACCCGGATTTACCCATGCTGAATTGAACCGGGCCTTGGCAGATAAGTTGCCGCCCGATACCGAAATCTATATCGAAAAGACCATTGATCGCAATACCAAGAGCGTCAAGCGGCAACCCATTCTGACCCAGAAAAAGGCCCTCATGACCGGCGCGGCTATTAAAGGCGCCCATGTGCGGATCGGCGATTTTAATGAGCCCTACGTATCCGTGGATTTTAATGCTTCCGGGGCCCGCCTCTTTGCCCAGATCACCGGGGCCAATGTCAACCGGCGCCTGGCCATTATCTTAGACGACGTGGTGCGTTCTGCGCCCACCATCAAAGAGAGGATTGGCGGCGGCAAAGCCCAGATTACCGGCTCCTATACCTCGGAGGAAGCCCATGATCTGGCCATTGTCCTGCGGGCTGGGGCCTTGCCAGCCAGCGTCCGGGTCGTTCAGAATATCACCGTCGGCCCCACCCTGGGTCTGGACTCCATCCACAAAGGCATGGTCTCGGGGATTATCGGCACCCTCCTGGTCATCGGCTTCATGATCTTTTATTACCGCTTTTCGGGGCTTGTGGCCAATTATGCCCTGATCTTGAATATCATCATGCTCTTGGGGGTATTGTCCATCTTTAACGCCACCCTGACCCTCCCGGGGATTGCTGGTATTATCCTTTCCATCGGTATGGCTGTGGATTCCAACGTTTTGATTTACGAGAGGATGCGAGAAGAATTCCAAGCCGGCAAACCCCTCAAGGCCGGCATCGACGGCGGCTATGACAAGGCCTTTCTGACCATCGTGGATTCCCACGTCACCACCCTAATTACCGCCATAGCCCTCTTCCTGTTCGGCACCGGTCCCATTCGGGGGTTTGCCGTCACCCTGAGCGTGGGCGTCATCCTGAATCTCTTCACTGCCCTCTTCGGCACCCGGGTGGTTTATGACTATCTGATCTATAAAAAATGGCTCAAGGAACTAAAATTCTTTGAGTTTTTCGGCAAAACCCACTTTGATTTCATCGGCTTCCGCAAATATGCCTTTGTAATTTCTGGGTTCCTGTGTGCCTTGGGCCTCTTAGCCTTTATTCAATTGTCCCGGGGACAGGGCAATCTGGGCGTGGAATTCGCCGGCGGCGCCATGGTCCAATTCCGGGCCGAGCAACCCTTTACCATCGAAGCCGTCCGGGAGGCCATGCAAACCAAGGGTTGGGGCCATGCTGAATTACAGCCCATCGATGATGGCAAAGGCCTCATGGTTAAGCTGAAAAAATCAGAGGCCGCCGTCGGCCAGATGGCCGAAGAGATCGGCGCCGTCCTGAATCAGAGTATCTCGGGAAATAAATTTATTATTGAAGGCACCTCGGAGATCGGTGCCTCGGTGAGTAAAGACCTGCGCAAATGGGCCATCATCGCCATTGTC
>CAZARS010000188.1:0-2811 GCA_964487625.1 uncultured Desulfobacca sp. | reverse complement strand
ATGGCTTACAACCCACTGACGAACGGCACCACGGCCGTCTTGATGAGATCCAGCATGAGACTCGGGAAAATGCCAAAAAGGATCAAAGTAGCGATCAGTATCATGCGGGGCAACCCCAAGAAAGGACTGACATCCTCGAAATGGACAAACTTGGGATTCGGTTCATTATAAAAGGAATTCTGGACCACCCGAAGGGCGAACAAAGCTCCCACGACGATGGAGGCAAGGGCGATGAGACCGCCGATGCCAAAGACCCGCACGGCGGAAATGAAGACCAGCAACTCCGCCCAGAAGCTGGCAAAACCGGGGACCCCCGCCCCGCATAGGGCCGCAGTAATAAAGAAGGCTGAGGCCACGGGCATGATCTTGCAGAACCCTCCCAACTCATGGATCTCCCGGGTATGGGTGCGATCATAGATATACCCGACCGCGGAAAAGAAGAGGGCTGTCATGATACCGTGGGCAAACATCTGGAAAACCGAGCCATTTAGTCCGTCCACCGTGCCGGTGGCCAGCCCCAAGGCCACGATGCCCATGTGCGAGACCGAGGAATAACCGATGACATACTTTAAGTCAGTCTGGGCCAAGCCCACAAAAACCCCATAGACAATCCCACAGATTGCCAAGAGCCCGAAAAGACTGGACCAATATTGGAAGCCTTCAGGACAGAGATACATGGGTATGCGCAAGATGCCGTAGGACCCTAATTTCATTAAGACGCCGGCGTGGAGCATACTCACCGCAGTGGGCGCAGCCACATGGCCCACGGGCGACCATGTATGGAACGGCCACATGGCAGCCAAGACCCCGAAGCCGAAGAGCAGCAGGACAAACGCCAGTTTTTGCACCCAGGGGGCAAAATGCACACCATGCAGTTTCAGCAGATCGAAAGTATAAAGACCAGAGGTGGCATAGAGCAGTAATAGCCCCGGAATGATGAGACCGCTGCCGGCCATGAGGTATAAAGTTAGTTTCATGGCGGCGTATTCTTTGCGGGTGGAGCCCCAGATTAAGATCAGCACATACATGGGCACTACGGCGATTTCATAGAACAGGAAAAAGAAGAAAATGTCCATGGACATGAAAACGCCGAAAACCCCGGTTACAAGGAAGAGCATGAAGGCGAAATATTCCTTAACCCGCAGCTCCAACTCCCACATGGTAAGGACGCCGGTGAAGATGACGATGCCGGTAAGGAGCAGCAGCGGCGCATTGAGGCCATCGACTCCTACGAAATAGGAGATGCCGAAGCCCTTGACCCATTCATACTTTTCCACAAATTGCAGGCCCCCCAGGGCGCGATCATAGGCCACAAAAGTATAAATGGAAAATCCCAGGGAAACGGCCGCGGCCACCAAGGACACGGCTCTGATCAGGAATTTCTGTTCTTCCTTCAGGAAGAGAATAATGATAATGCCGATGACCGGCGCCAACACCATACAGGTCAGATACGGAAAATTGGTGAGATGTTCAGCCATAGAAAGCCGTCCTCAAACGTAAAGTAAAATCCCCGATGCCTTGCTCCTGGTCCACTAGCGGCCCATAACCAGGTATAGGCCCACTCCGGCCATGACCAGGACCATGAAGAGGAGGTTGACCTGCAGTAACGCAGTCTGATACTTCGACAAAGAGCGGCCGCTGCCCACCGTGGAAAAGGCTACGGCATCCACACCGCCGTCCACCACCCGACGGTCGTTATAGGTAAACCACTTGGAGAATAGACCATAAATAAAGGTATTTAAAAACCACCGCCAGAAATGATCCATATACCATTTCTGGATGAAAAAGTTCTCCAGGGCCGGCACCCTGCTAATGAAACCCACACATTTGGCGTTTTTGGCCCCCCAATCCAGCCAAGCCAAGCCGATGCCAGCCAGGGCTGCGCCTACGGCGCTGATCAACAGCGGCAGGCTGATCTCGTGATGGCTGGCATGACCGGTCAGGAATTGCTCCAAGGCCCCCTGGAGGAAGCCCAAGGTTAAGGTGAAAAAGGCCAGGATCAACAGGGGGAAGTTCATCACCCACGGCACCCCATGTTCTTCCTCATGCTCATGGCCATGGCCATGCCCATGGCCGCCGTGGGCTTCTTCCGCCTGGCTGTGAGCCGCCGCAATCTGGAAGATGGGCTCCCGGGGAAAGAGCATGACAAAGATAACCCGGAAGGAATAATACGCCGTTAAGAAAGCCCCAAAAAGGCCGGCAAACAGCCAGATCTTATTGTCCAAATGGGCTAGGGCCCCCAAGATCCCTTCCTTGCTGAAAAAACCAGCCAGGGGAAAGATACCCGCCAGGGCCAACGCGGCAATGGTGATGGTGACCATGGGAATCTTGAGCTTGCGCGCCCCCTGGGCCGCCATGATGAAAAAGTCATTGGTCCCGAAATGATGGATAAAGACCCCGGAACAGAGAAAGAGCAGGGCTTTAAAGGCCGCGTGGGTCGTCAGGTGATAGTAACCCGCAAAAAAGCTCCCGGCCGCCAGACCCATGATCATAAACCCGAGCTGGCTGACAGTGGAATAGGCCCAGACCTGCTTGATATCAGAGGCCACCATACCGATGGTGGAGGACAACAGAAGGGTAATGGTGCCGATGGCCAGAGCCACGGTCATGGCTTCCGGAGAGGCGCTGAAGAATGGATAAATCCGGGCAATGAGATATACGCCCGCGGCCACCATGGTGGCAGAGTGCAAGAGGGCGCTGACGGGTGTCGGACCTTCCATGGCATCAGGAAGCCACACATGGATGGGAAACTGGGCCCTCTTGCCCATGACCCCACAGAAGATTAACAGGGCGGCCGTGGTAATCAGCCAG
>CAZARS010000187.1:0-2819 GCA_964487625.1 uncultured Desulfobacca sp. | reverse complement strand
ATTTACCGATGACATCACCGACGATGCGGGCCGATTTCTTGTAGGGCTTGTTGTAATCATTGCCAGCCTCGGACATGGCAAAGAGGATGCGCCGGTGGACTGGTTTCAAACCGTCCCGGACATCCGGCAAGGCCCGGCCAATGATTACCGACAGGGCATATTCCAGATATGACTTGCGGATTTCGTCTTCGATGTTAACTTGGACCACCCGGTCCATGGGATCAAACAGACTGCGCATATGAGTATCAGTTGTCAATGGTTAAGGGATTGGTGGTTGGTTTTTGGCCACTGGTTTGCCGCGATACTTACCCAGACCGGCAAGCCTGGGTACCGGCTGCCCCTGGCTCTGAAGTTTATGGCGCCATTTTCGTCACCAAGACAAATTTGCCATTCTTCACCTGCAGGACCATGACCTCTTTGGTGGGATTATTATCTGGTCCCATGGTAATAGTGCCGGAGACCCCAGGGAAAGCCTTGGTGGTGGCCAAGGCCTGGCGGAGTTGGGCGCCAGCGGTGCCCTGGGTCTGGCCGATGGCCTGGAGCAGGAGAAAGTAGCAATCGGCGCCCAAAGCGGCGAAGGCATCTACCTCCCGTTTCGTGGTCGCTTCATAGGCTTTAATGAACTCTTGGGCCAGCGGTGTGGACACCGCCTCCCGATGGAAATGGGCCGTAAAATACATCCCTTCCACCGCCGCGCCGCCGATCTTCACCAGATCAGTGACCTGGGCGCCATCTCCGGTGAGAATGGGGGTCTTTAGGCCCAACTCCTGCATCTGGCGGGCCAACAGGGCATCTTCGGCATAATAATTGGGTGCGTAAATAATATCCGGCGCAGCTGGCTTGATGGCCGAAATCTGGGCGGAAAAATCCTGATCACCCGTTTGGATGAAAGTCGTGGCGACGATCTGCCCCCCCTGCCGTTGAAACTCCTCCTGGAAATACTTGGCCAGACCGACGCAGTAATCCTGGGCCTGGTCAATGATCAGGGCCGCTTTCTGGGCCTTGAGGTGCTCCCGGGCGAAGCGGGCGGCCACTTTGCCCTGGAGGCTGTCCACAAAACAGGCCCGAAAGGCATACTGCCGGTTCTGGGTCACCAAGGGGTTGGTGGCGGTGGGAGTGATGTTGGGGATACCGAAGCGTTCGGCGATGGGCGTGCCGGCCAAAGTGTTGCCGCTGATGACCTCGCCAATAATGGCTACCACTTTATCCCGTTCAATGAGGCGGCTGACTGCGTTGGCCGCCTCAATCTTATCACTCTTGGTATCCACCAACACCAATTTCACTGGTCGACCCAAGACCTGCGGTTGTAAGCGGTGGGCTATCTCAATCCCCTGCCAGGTTACCTGGCCCATGGCGGCGGCCGCCCCGGTCATGGGGATATAACAACCGATGGGAATTTCCTGGGCCAGGGCTGCGGTGGAGCCCAAGAGCAACCCGAGGCCCACCAAGACAGCAAGCCAGTCTCTCATGGAACCCGATCCCTTTCCTTTGATAAGTCTCAGGAGCCTTATAGCCAATTCTTCCTCTTAAAATAAATGATCATGAGCACCACCGTGGTCATCATCAGCCCGAGGGCAAAGGGATAGCCATAGTACCATGCTAGTTCGGGCATGTTCCAAGGTGAGAGCTCGGTCTTGAAGTTCATGCCATACACGCCGGCAATGAAGGTCAGAGGCATGAAGACCGTGGCGATCACGGTGAGGACCTTCATGATCTCATTGAGGCGATTATTAATGCTGGAAAGATAAACTTCGATCAGGCCGCTGGCCATATCGCGGTAATTTTCCAACAGATCTATCAGCTGGAAAACGTGATCCCCACAATCCCGCAGGTAGAAGCGGGTATGATCATGGATGAGGGGGCTGTCTTCCGTCAACAGGTTGTTTACCACCTCTCGAAGGGGCCAGAGGAGCCGCCGCCCCCGGAGCAGGGAGCGGCGGAGTTGCTGCAAATCCTGGATCAGGCTGGCATCTGGTCTGGCCAGCAACCGGTCCTCCAGGTCATCCAAACGGTCGCCCCAATCCCCGAGGAGAGGGAACCAACTGTCCACCAAGTAGTCCAAGAGGGCGTAGGCCAGATAATCGGCGCCCCGGTGTTGGATCTGCCCCAACCCATGGCGGAGCCGCTCCCGGATCGGCGCAAAGTGGTCCGTGGGCGTCTCCTGAATGCTCAGTAGGTAATCCGCCCCCAAAAACAAACTGATCTGTTCCTCTGGCCAATCCGGGCCCTTCTGCACCAGGCGGCAGACAATGAAAAGATGGCCGTCATAATCCTCGACCTTCATGGGAGCATGGCCTTCGAGAACATCCTCGAGGGCCAGAGGGTGCAGGCTGAGAATTTCCCCCACCTCCCGGAGCAATTGCACGTCGGCCAGTCCGCTGAGATGGAGCCATCTGACCCCGGGGCGATCCTGTAGCTGCCGATAGGCGGCCGGTGTAATCCCGTCTTCCTCCCAAACCCCGTCGGCATCATAGAGCATTAAACGCAACCGTGAAGGGAAGAGAGGCCGATCCGATGGCGGCGCCAAGACGCCAGGGGGGCTACCGGGAGCTGGAAAGGTGGGCACGTGCAATGACACCTTGCAGGAGAAATAGTATCTTAACCATAATATTATCGCTTGTCTGAAGCTGATTAACAAGATTATAATGGCATCATCTTCGCTTTCACCCGCAAACTATGCAGAAAGGAACCACTGATGGAACTGCAGGTTGTTGATCTGCGCATCCCGGAGGGGGCTAATCTCATCCTGGGTCATGCCCACTTCATCAAGACGGTCGAGGATCTCTATGAAATCTTGGTTACTTCGGGCCTCGGTGTGA
>CAZARS010000186.1:1600-3001 GCA_964487625.1 uncultured Desulfobacca sp. | reverse complement strand
TAGGCGGTCACTAACCGGCCCGGCCCTAAGTAGGCATAGGTTTCCTGGTAATAGCGGTCAAAAAGGTTCTGACACGTCAGGCCCAGGGTCACGAGCTCTTTATAAGTCAGGTAGAGCGCCATATCCGTAATGGCAAAGCTGGGCTGCTTGACAAAGGTATTGGTCCCCAACGGCTGGGCCAAGCGTCGGCCCACAAAGGTCTCCACCACTGAGCCGTACAGCCGCCAATCTCCCCATTTCTTGTTCAACCGCAGGCCGACATTGAACTTGTGATCGGGAAGAGATTGGATGGGCTGTTGATTGTCTTTGTCATAAGAATCCAAATAAGTGTAATTGGCGGACAAGGTCAGCCACTCCCAGAGGCGCCAATCCACCGCCGCCTCCAGTCCGGCGGACCAGGATTTGCCCAGATTCTGGTACTGAATAATACCGGGCGAGCCAGCCAGCGGCGGCGTAGTAATGAAATCCTTCATATTATTATAAAATCCATCCAATGAAACCCGCAGATTCGGGGTGAAACGGTGCTCGATACCACCGTCCACCGACCAGATATATTCGGGTTTCAGGTTCGGATTGGGCCGCAGTTTGATGAATGGGTTAAGGTTCCATTCCGGGCGAAAGAGCTCAGTGACCGAGGGGGCTCGATAAGCCCGGCCCGCCGAAGTGCGCAGGGTGGTATTTTCCCATAAAGTGTAGGAAATTCCCAACTTCGGCGAGAGCACTGCCTCAAAACGGGAGTGTTTATCCACCCGCAGGCCAGGAATGATATTCCAGTTGCCGAAGCGGATCTCATCCTGGAGATAGAACCCCATGGTATAGATGCCTGTTTTGGTCCCCTGAGCCCCAGGCAAAGGGGTGCTGGTATCCACATTGACCACCGGATCAAATTCTACATCCACTGCCAACAAATCCGCCCCGGCGGTCAGGGTATTATAGGAGCCAAGCCCCCAGGTTGATTGGGCTTCGACATAATAGTCCTGATAAACCGCTCGAAAAAACCCA
This sequence comes from uncultured Desulfobacca sp., assembly GCA_964487625.1. GTDB lineage: Bacteria > Desulfobacterota > Desulfobaccia > Desulfobaccales > Desulfobaccaceae > Desulfobacca. The sequence goes on along the minus strand of CAZARS010000186.1, from coordinate 1,999 downwards.
GGCCGGAAACGGGGGACGGTGACGAAACGGCCCGGCGGTGGAAAAGGAATAAAGATCGTTTCCAGATAAGAACTCTCGTTCCAGAGTTTGTCGGTAAACTGCCGGGCATAAGCCCGCAGCAATAATCCCAGATTTTCTTGGGGGTTTGAGCGGACGGTAACCCCGATGAGCCCTACCTCCCCCCGGTTTTGGGCATCCCGGTTGGGATTGAGGTTTTCGGTTACCCCCAATCCCGTGTAGTTTTTGAAATACCGGGTGCTTAGGGTGATGCTGGTATTTTCCGTGGGGGCAAAGCTGTGATTGCCCAGATAGCGCCAATCTTCATAATAACGGTTGTAAGCTGGGATTTCTTGTTGATACGAGGTGCCCAAGGCTGGGACAAAGCGCTCTTTGATCTCA
>CAZARS010000186.1:0-1577 GCA_964487625.1 uncultured Desulfobacca sp. | reverse complement strand
GTGCGGCGGTTGTCGCCGTACATATAGTAATCAGCCTTGTTGTTGCCGCCGCTGCTGGAGATGCTGGTCTGATGCCAGCTATAATTCCCCACCCCGCCGGTGATGGCAATGTCGGGACGGCCCTGGCCCCGTTTCGTAATAATATTGATGATGCCTCCCAAAGCGTTGGCGCCGTAGAGCGAGGAATAGGGACCCCGGATGATTTCGACCCGCTCAATGGTATCCAAAGGGATCTGCTGCAAAGAGACAAAGCCGGTGCCCGAACCATTCAAGGGGAAGCCATCAACCACCACCAGAGTCCGGTTTGGACCTGGCACTCCCCGCACGTCGAGGCGAGCCGGAATGCCGATGGCAATGCCCTGGCGCCGGGACAAATCAATGCCGGCCTGCTGCCGTAGGACTTCATCCAGGTTGCGTTCGCCGCTGGCCGCAATCTCCTGTTTGGTCAAGATGCTGATATTGGCCGGAATGGCTGTGCGCAGCCGTTCCGTCTTGGTGGCGCCGATGACCACCTCATCCAAAAACTGAATTTCCTCTGTATCTTTCGAGGCAGTCGTCTCTATGGTTTTGCTCCACGCGGCTGTTGCTGCCCCCAAAAGACAGCCCATCACTACCCAGGTCCATAGCTTGCTCCCCATGGTTTCTATCCCCCCCAGGAAAATTGCTCACCGGCCCTGGTTGTGATATAAGGAAAAAGGGCCGGTCCTTAGATACACAGAGATCGGTCTCGGGAAGGGCAGGGTCCTGGCCGGGATGGTGCCCTTCCCGCTTGTTATTACGGAAAAAACCTCCTTAAAACAAAAAAACCATGAAGGTCCTAATCGCCGACGCAATTAAGCCTTCATGGCTTGAGTACATTAATATTTTTGCCAAGCTAACGATATTCTAACAAAAACCATAGGCGGGGTGCTTCGTGCCACCCATCAGCGCTATTGTTTATCCACAATTACGTTAAAAGTCAAGTCAATTTTTGCCTTGGGTGACAGGCACAGCGCGCCATTCCTAAAGTGCGACGTCACCTAGTCGAAAAAGGAGGAAGACCGTGGCCCAGACTGGCTATGTTTACGATGACCGTTACCTCCGGCACGATCCAGGGGCCTTTCATGTGGAGCGGCCCCAGCGCCTCCAGGCCATTCACCGACGCCTGCAGGAGACCGGCCTCTTGGAAAAAGTGGTGACCATTACCCCCTCCCCCGCCCCCTTGGAGTGGATTACCACTCTCCATGATCCTGGTTATATCGAGCGCTTCCGCCGGGCCTGTGAAAAGGGGCACCCCATTCTGGACACCGGCGACTGCGGCATCTGTAAGGAGTCCTATGATATAGCCCTGCTGGCCGTGGGTGGCGTCCTGGCCGCGGCCGATGCCGTCATGGTGGGAGAGGTCAACAATGCCTTTTGTGCCATCCGGCCGCCGGGTCACCACGCCGAACGGAATCGGGCCATGGGGTTCTGCTTTTTCAATAACATCGCCTTGGGGGCCAGATACCTGCAGAAACAGCACGGCCTCAAAAAAATTGCCATCGTTGATTGGGATGTTCACCACGGCAACGGCACTCAACATCTGTTTGAGACCGATG
>CAZARS010000185.1:0-3034 GCA_964487625.1 uncultured Desulfobacca sp. | reverse complement strand
CCTCTGTTTTTTTTACGATATTTTCCGGGTAGGTCTCGGTAAAGACGATTAATAATAGGGAAAATTGAATTATGGCAAAATTATGGCAAAAAATGACGAAGGGGATAGGCCAAATTGACCTAACCCCTTGATATTCCTGGCGCGCCCAGAGAGATTCGAACTCCCGACACACGGATTCGTAGTCCGTTGCTCTGTCCAGCTGAGCTATGGGCGCTAGTATTGTTAATGTCGGCTTTTTGACACCATTGTTAAATTTTTAATATACACTTTTATGATCAGGAAGGGAAGACCTTTTTGAGGTTTTTTTATATGCCCCGGGACGCGTCTACATCCCAACGACATACTCCTAAAGGGTGAGGATGAGGGGCAAGAGCATCGGGCGGCGTTCGAGAAGTTTGAAAAAATATTTGCGCAGGGCTTTGCCGATTTGAATCTGGATCTCCAGCCAATCCTGGGTGGGTTCGGCCAGGGCCCGGGTGATGATTTCCACGATGATTTCCCGGGCGGCCTCCAGGAGGGGGGCCTGCTCCTCCTCAAAAGTAAAGCCTTTGGAAATGAGATCAGGACCCGAGAGGATGCGTTTTTCTTTGGCGTCCACCGCCACCAAGGCGATGACCAGGCCATCGGCGGCCAGGTGTTGGCGGTCTCGGAGCACGATGTTGCCCACATCGCCTACCCCTTTGCCATCCACGAAAATCCGACCGGCTTCAATGGGTTCCAAACGTTGGACGCCGCCAGCCGCAAAGCGGAGACGGTCGCCATTATTGGCCAATAGGATCTGCTCCTCGGCCATACCTAGGGAGCGGCCCAGGTTGGCGTGTTTGATGAGGTGGCGGATCTCACCATGGATGGGGATGAGGTAGCGTGGTTTAGTCAGGCGCAGGAGCAGCTTCAGCTCTTCCTGAGAGGCGTGACCGGAGACATGGATATCGGCTACTTCCTGGTAAACCACTTCGGCTCCCAATCGGCAGAGATTATTAATCACGGTGCTGATGGCCCGTTCGTTGCCCGGGATGAATTTTGAGGAAAGGATGACCAGGTCTCCGGCCTTGATGCGGATCTGTTTGTGGGCGTCCAAGGCGATGCGGGCCAGGGCACTCATGGGCTCGCCTTGGCTGCCGGTGGTGACGATAATTATTTCCTCATCGGGCAGCCGTTTAAGATCGCCGGTGGTCATCTCCTGATCCTCGGGCACCTGAAGAAAACCAAGATTCCGGGCAATATTGACATTGGTGACCATACTACGGCCATGGAAGAGGATCTTGCGCCCCTGTTTGGCTGCAATGTTCACAATCTGTTGCAGGCGGGGGATATGGGAGGAAAACACTGCGACGATGACCCGGCCCGGGGCTTCCCGGATGAGGTTTTCCAGGGTTTGACCGATCTGGCGCTCCGATAGGGAAAAACCCGGCCGCTCGGCATTAGTAGAGTCCGACAGCAGAGTCAGTACTCCCTGATTGCCATAGGCTGCGAAGCAATTAAGATCAGTAACTTCCCCGGCGGTAGGGGTGGCATCGATCTTGAAATCACCGGAGTGCACAAAGGTGCCCACCGGCGTGGTAAGGGCAAAACCGACGCCATCCACAATGCTGTGGGTGACCCGGATAAAGTCAAAAGTAAAGGGGCCCAAGGTAAGCTTTTCCCGGGGCTGAACCGGCTGGAGACGGGCCTGGGCCAAGAGATGGTGTTCTTTGAGTTTTTCTCGGAGAAAGGCCAGGGTCAAGGGTGTACCGAAAATGGGCAGATCAAACTCCCGTAAGAGGAACGGCACAGCACCGATGTGATCTTCATGGCCATGGGTGAGGATCAGGCCGCGCATCTTTTCCCGGCGTTCCCGTAGATAGGAAAAATCGGGGATGACCATATCGATCCCCAACATGTAGTCCTCGGGGAACATGATGCCGGCATCGACCAACACGAGGCTGTCGGCCGTCTCAAAGACCATAGCGTTGAGCCCTATTTCGCCGAGACCGCCCAGAAAAATCAGATCAACCCAAGATGACTCCTCTTGCCTCAAGAGTGGGATTCCTTCTCGTTGACTTGCCCGGATCAGACCGAGGAGGCGGAGGTTGGCGGGCAGGCAGGGGTGGCGGCCACCTTGGCCCTCTCCTGGCCATAATAGGGATCGTAGTTTTTCAGGATAGCCTCTCGCAATTGGGCCATGAGCTGATCTTTGTTGACGTTTTTGACGGTATCGGTGGGGATGGGCCTGCCGAAAACGGCCTTGATGGGATTGGGATGCACCCGTCCGATGCCGCGTCCCAGCACTGCGCCAGTGCCGCTGAGGCTGACCGGGACAATGGGCTGTCCGGATTTGATGGCCAGAACAAAGCCTCCCTTTTTAAACGGCAGGAGCTCGCCGGTTTCGCTTCGGGTGCCCTCGGGAAAGATGACGATGGAACTACCCTCGCGCACAACCTGGGCGGCCCGGTCAAGACTTTTGAGGGAGGCCTGACGATTGCTCCGGTCAATGGGTAAGGAGCCAGCCCGAGCTAAGGCCGGACCGAACAGGGGGATGCGGAAGAGCTCTTTTTTGGCTAAAAATTTCACCTTGGGAAGGGCTGCCAAGAGGGCGAAAATATCGAAAGCACTCTGGTGATTGGCGGCAAAGACATAAGGCCGGCTCAGATCCAAGTTTTCCAGGCCTTCCACCTTGAAATCAATGCCCAGGCAGCGGATGAGCAAGGTCCCCCAATAGTGGGTGATCCGCAACGGTAGCTCACTCCTTGGATTGATACTGGTCACGATAATGACCATGGTGGAAGCGATGATCGCCGTGGTTACCAGGACAAAATAGAACCAGATCGTTAACAGCATACCTCTCCCCTGATTTTTGCTGCACTTATCTTGCCGAAAAAGATTAGGAAAGTCAATAGGATTTTCTTATCAAGGCGTTCACTGACAGCCCTGGCCAACCGCCACGGGCTTAAGGTTTTCCGGAAAAAACCGAAAAAGCGGAAAAAGTAAATAGTCTGCTGAAGTTTTTAGAAATTCATACATATCTGGCAGACTCCTTCTCCCCTGACACTTTTAA
>CAZARS010000184.1:0-3042 GCA_964487625.1 uncultured Desulfobacca sp. | reverse complement strand
AAAGTGCGCATGGCTACTGCGCCTCTTTTGATCTGCTCTTCCAAAGGACGCTGCAGACGCCGGTGAAAAAGGCCAGGCAGCGGCTCTACCCCCTTGCTGGACTGGCAGATGACCGCCTCCGGTCGGCCGAGCCGTGTTTGCCGAATCAGCGCTTGCAGCAGGGCCGGTTGCAAGAAAGGCGTGTCACAGGCCGCCAAGAGGATCCACTCCCCTTTGGCCACCAGCATTACACTGAGCAAGCCCCCCAATGCCCCCCGCCCTGGCCACAGGTCCATGAGACAAGGGTAGCCCAGAGAGACATGGAGCAATGGCTGATTGGTGCTGAGCCAAGCTTCCGCGACCCACGGCTCGATGGCCGCCATGACCCATTGGGCCAAAGGCTTCCCAGCCAGCTCCAGGCTTGCCTTATCCCGCCCCAACCGCCGGCTCTGCCCGCCAGCGAGGACGGCGCCAGTTATCGTTGTCTCAGCCATTGCTGCAGAAAATCCCACAGGGCTTCCACCTGTTCCCGGCCAAAAACCGGCAGGGGGGTATCCACCGGCCCATCGCTGATCTACGCCAGGACATGGGAGAGGTTCATCACCTGCGCAGCGGGGGGGGTGAGGAACACCAATTTGGGGAGGTGGCTGCGCTTGTAACCTTCTACCAGAATGAGGTCCAGGTCTTGGGGGAGCGCGGCCAGGATCTGGTCCAAGGTCGGTTCGCCCATCCAGGTCTGGGTGACCTGGAGGAGATTGGGGCCAGCCAATGCCACTACCTGCGCCCCGGACTGCCGGAAGCGCCCCGTGTCTTTTCCTGGGGGATCTGGTTCCACGGTTTTATGGGTGTGCTTAAGCACAGCAACGCGCCAACCCTCTTGACGGCAGCGCTTCAGGAGACGGCAAATGAGCGTAGTCTTGCCGCAATTAGAGGCGCCCACCAGGGCTAGGATGGGAGGGGAGAGGGGTTTGAGGGCAGGCTTAAAGATATCAGTCGTCGGCTGGCTTATTGACGGGGGGCACCTGTTCATGGGGGAACTGTTCCAGCACCGGCGTCTTGGGAACATGCCGGTTCAGCCAGATGGCACAGCGTTCACAAGGGCCGTTGCAGCTGGTCTGGCGATACTCCCGCACCTCATAACAGGGACGCCAGGGGAGTTGATAGGCGGCACACTGTTCTTTGACCTGACAATCAAAGATATTCCAGCACGGCGCCAAGACCATGAGGTTTTTCAGGCAGGCCAGCGTAAACCCACGATCGTGAATGAGGGCGTTAATTCGCTGAATCTGAGCAATATCAAACTCAGAATAGAGGCGGTTGTTGGTGCTGTTCTCCCGAATGGGTTTGATAAACCCCTCCTTTTCGTACTCCCGGATCCGCTTTTGGGAAAGATTGACGATCCGCGACACTTCATTGATGAGATACAGCTTATTGGCCTGCAATTGTTTGCGTTGGTAGCGATTCCGGCGCATTTGGTTCTATAACTTATATGGTTTAGACGCAATCATCGGATTATACCTCTTTTTATCATAAACGGCACCTAGAAGCAAGGAATATTTCCCTCCAGGGGAGCGGGGTGGAGGGCCAAAACCGCCCTCCGCCCCGGCAGCAAACCTTACAAGCCTTTTTCCGTTTCCTGGATAGTCCGTTCGATGTCATCCCGCAGGGCCTGTGGCAGACCTTCGATCTCTACGTTGAGGAAGCCCCGGACAATGGTGGAGGCAGCCTCGTCTTCGGTGAGGCCCCGGGCCATGAGGTATTCTATCTCTTCCTGGGCGATGCGGCCCACGGCAGCTTCATGGGACATTTCCACCCCGGCCACTTCGCCGGTGAGCTCGGGGACGGCGTACATGATGCCGTTTTTGGCCAGAATCAGGCCCCGGCATTCCAGATGGGCTTTAATGTTGGGCACTTTCCCGATGAGGTGGCCACGGGCAATGGCGGTGCCACCGATGGTGACTGTGCGGGCAATGACTTCGGCCCGGCTGTAGGGCGCTTCCAAGACTACCTTGCCCCCCAGGTCAAGCTCGGAGCCCGGATGGGCCACCACCACGGAGTTGAGGCGGGCAATGGCGCCTTCCCCCACAAGCCGCACGCTGGGATACATCTGCACGGATTTCACCGGCTTGAGAACGATGTAGTTGGAGAGGTAAACGCCCCCCTCTTCTACGATGATGGCCGACCGGGGCCGGACATGGACGTTTTCCGCCCAATTATGGACCATGGTAAAGGTAAGGTGGGCGCCTTTTTTCACGTAAAATTCCGAAATCCCCAAATGCAGGCCGGAGGTGACCCCGGGATGGGTGGTGCAGCCGGTGATGATGTGCAGATGGGAGCCGGGTTCAGCGATGACGATGTTATGGACATGTTGGGCCAAGCCTTCGGTGCGGATATAGAGGCAGGCCTCCACCGGCTGGGTAATCCTGGCGCCGGGCAACGCTCTGATGAAATAGCCGTTGTCCAACTCCAGTTCCGCTGCGGCGGTATATTTGTCGGCATCCACTGGGACCAGGCGCCAATAATAATCCGGCAGGCCATCATATTTTTTCAGGGCCTCTTGGATGGGCAGGATCTCCAACCCCGGTTGCGAGGTCTTGCAGTGCATGATAGAGCGGTCGGCTTGCAGAAAGGTCCCGGCATGATCCGCGTCAGTGAGTTCGATCCCAGCCCGCAGCAGATGTTGCTTCTCCCGCTCCTCGAAAGTGGCGTATTGATCATCATAGGACCAATCCTGGGCCTCCCGGCGAAACTGCTGCAGATCAAGGTCGGGTCCGAGGGCGGCCTTTTTGTCTCTACTTTTGGCAGCCGCCTCTTTTATGGCTGAAAGCACAGGCATCGCACACACTCCTCATAGCCGGATTTTTTCACGTGTTCCAAGATATCCATGGGGTGGCCCTGACAGGCGATCTGGCCATCGGCCATAACATGCCCCATATCGGCGTTCAAGTAGTTGAGAATATAACCCGTATGGGTGATGATGAGCCCGGCCTTTTGGCGATCCACCCGCCGCAGATCTTTTTGCAGCAGGCGCCGGATGATCTGGCCTACCAACTGCAGGCTTTC
>CAZARS010000183.1:0-3091 GCA_964487625.1 uncultured Desulfobacca sp. | reverse complement strand
CAGGTCCGGGAAGTGCTTATGGATTTCATGGCCCGGCGGGCCCAGGCGCAGCTGGTGCATCTGAAGACCCGCCATCCTGGTGCCTTCATGTTTATCGATGAGCCGGGGCTGCAGTTTATTTTCAGTTCTGTTTCTGGATATACCGACACCATGGCCCGGGAGGATATGGACCGCTTTTTTAGCCAGATCGAGCGCCCCCGGGGGATTCACCTGTGCGGCAACCCGGACTGGCAGTTCCTCTTGCAACGGGACCTGGATATCCTTTCCATGGATATCTACACCAACGCCGAGATATTCCGCTGTTATGGAAAGGATATCAAACGGTTTCTGGATCGCGGGGGAGTGCTATCCTGGGGGGTGGTGCCTACAGGTTTTGAGGCCTTTGATCGGGAATCGCAGGACCACCTCATTGAGATCTTGGAGGGGGTCTGGAGCACCTTGGAGGAGGCTGGCATCTCCCAGGAACAACTATTGGCCCAGAGTCTTTTGGGGCCAGCTACCTGCTGCCTCATTAATCCGGATCGGGAGAAGACCGTGGCTAAAGCCTATGGTTGGGTGAAGTCCCTATCACACCGGTTGCGGGAAAAATATCGCCTAGTCTGAAGGCTTTCCCTGGATTTTTGTAGAAGAAATGTTATATTAAAAATTAATAATCCGGTGGGCAATACTTAGGGGAGCCCGGCCGGGATCGATTTTTTCGCCTTGTTACTCCTGGCTGTGAGATTGCCTAAGGCAACTCGTGACCTCCCTGGGAGGAGACAACTCTGCGGTTCACGTCTGACAAGAGGAGACAACTATGGTGGCGAAAAGGACGATGGATTTTACACCGGTGAAGGACAAGTTGGTAGCCATGCTGGGAGCAGCCCGGGACGCCTTTAATCGTCATAGTCGGGCCAGCCTGGAGCAGTTCAAGCAACTGGAGGAGGCTACCCGCCAAGAGATTGCAGCGGCGCAGAAAAAAGTCATCGAGTACCTCGGCGGGGCCAAGGGAGATGAACAGAAGCAGTTAATAATGTACCAGAAAGTCCTTGTGGCCCTGGAAGGCTTGGTGAATACTTTGGCTGGCCTCAGGGAGCCCGTTCAGAAAAAAGTCAAAGACAGTGTCCTCTTCTCTGAAAAGGCGGTGCAGCAGACCAATAGCCTGTTTGACACCCAGGCTGGCCTGATCCGCTCCATCTTTGATTTCTTGCAGACCAACAACGATTTCCTGAAAAAGTTTGTGCAGGATGAAGGCGTCAAGATGCAGAAAGACTGCGCCGACTACGCCACGGAACACGAGACCCGGTTGGTGGAAGGGCTTTGTACCCCACAGGCTGCCCCCATTTTTCTGGCCATTCTGGAGCAATTCCGCCTCTTGGCCAAACAAGAGGTCGACCTGCTGCAACACCTCTAAGAAGCCCTGATGACAGGGCAGGGTGGTAAGATTGCCCTGCCGGTAAGTGTGGCAGCCCCGAGGCCGGGGGGGAAACTCCCCTCGGCCTCGACGCGTCTTGGGGGGATAGCTTGGGGTCATGGGCCAAGATTTCGGCCCCAATAGTCCGACTGGAGGGGATAACCTGCGGGCGTAGGTTCCGGGCGGTCCGTCGTCTCCGGGCCAGGAGACGGGCCTGCCGGTGGGTGAGGTTCTTGCCGCCAACGGGGATGGAGTTGCCAGAAACGGGTCCCGTTGGCCAGTTGGCGGGATATCAGAATATCGTCGGCGGCCAATTTAGTGAGGAGTTCCTGACCCCGGTCCGGAGCGATTTCCCGGTCCCACTCCTGCTGGGAAAAGGGTTCCCCGCCGGTAGCCACCAAAAAATCTCCGATTTTTTCCGCAATCTCTTCCGGTTCAGAAATAAGACAGAGGGTTATGGCTAGCCGGAGGGCATCGGCCTCCACCTTGAGGAAGGAGGGAGCCAAACAATAGCGGACCGCGGCGGACTGCTTACGATTGTGGCAGAGGAGGCCAGCCTGGAGGAACTGCTGGAGATAATCCCAGGCTGTCTTCCGATCCATTTCTACGAACCGCTCAAAATCCCGTAGACGGAACCAGCGACCGCCGCTTTGACAGAGGAAGGCACGCAGTTTTTCGGGGGTCAACTTCCGATGGGGACGCTGCGGCATCTCGGTTTTGGCCTCTGCCAACCAGCTTGCCAACAATTCTTCCCAACAGGCTTGACGGCCGGAAGGAGATGGTGAGGCACTGACGTGGGCTCCCAGCCAGTCGGCCCGGGATTCCTGCACCGCATAGGCCGGCTGCTGGTCCGGGGGGCGATAGGTGACGGGGGTGGTGCCCGCCGGCCTGGTCTGATCAACAGCCGCCAACAGGGAAAAATAGTGGTCAAACCAGCTATCCAACTGCTGGACCAGCCGCCGGAAATGATCCAAGGAAACGCGCCCGGCCAGATAGTGGACCAGGTGTTCCTGCAGACGTCGTTTGACGGCTTCCTGTTGGGCTGGCCGGTGCCGTGGCCAATCCTGTTGAGTATAGAGCACCTCGAGCATTAACCCCCCAACCAGAGCCCGATCCAATTTTTCCTGGGTCTGACTCTCCCCTCGGTTCGCCACTCCCCCTGGCAGCGCGGCACTCCACATCGCTACCCCCCTTGGAACCTGCCTGCAGCCGTTATGCCTCTTCCGGTCGTCGTTTGCTACCCAATCCCTTACCAGCCGCATGCGCCTGCAGCTGGACGCATGCCAGGCCGCCCTCGGTAGCCTGCTTCTCCTCTGCTGGCCTAAGCTGCCTGGCTGAATCATTTTGCTTGTCTCTTATGCAAATATGTTGCCAAGAAGGCGAATATCGCTCGCTAAAAGTCCAGCGGACTGTGAGATTTATTTTAAATCTCAATAAATAAGTAATAACGATAAGATATACTAACTTGCAGTCAACCTGATGATGTCCGCCCCCCTTGCCATGATCATCACGGTGATAAACAGAAAGGTTTTCCATCTTGTCATTCCGAGCCGGCGCCAAAGGGGCAGATATGTCTAACCCTTAAAAAGTTGCGGTTCCAAAATGCCATGACCGATTTGCAGAAATTGACTTACACAACTGCATAAAACCGCCAGTTGAGGGTAATTCGGCGGTTAACGAGGGGAGGAGCGTCTGCCA
>CAZARS010000182.1:0-3229 GCA_964487625.1 uncultured Desulfobacca sp. | reverse complement strand
TTTTCCAGTTGCAGTTAGGGGGTGACATAATCATATTGCAATAACATCTCCGCTGCCCTCCCTTGTCTCTCAGGCTGCTGCATGATATTATAATTGATTAAAATCTCTCAGCCGCTTGAGGCTCGCCATGGAACTTCCCGATAAAGATACCCTGAAAGAGATACAGGAACGTCTCACGTTCAGCCCACGCCTGGTTTGGGATCATCTGACAGCCGAGGAAAAGGTCGAAGTGGAGGCCTATGCCGCCCGGTACAAGGCCTTTCTGAATGAAGCCAAGACCGAGCGGGAGGCAGTGTTGACGGTGCAACGTTTGGCCCAGGAGCGGGGCTTCACTGACTTAGAGGCCGGCTCCTCCGGTCGGAAATATTTTTTTAACTACCGGGGTAAGACCATTGCCCTAATCACCCTGGGTGATCGTCCCCTGCGGCAGGGTCTGCGCCTGATTGCCGCCCATATCGACTCCCCCCGCCTGGATTTGAAACAGAACCCCATCTATGAAGACACCGATCTGGTCTTTCTCAAGACCCACTACTACGGGGGCATTAAAAAGTATCAATGGTTGGCCCGGCCGTTGGCCCTGCATGGAGTGGTCTATCGCCCGGATGGCCAGGCAATCACCCTGCGCCTGGGAGAGGAGCTGGACGATCCGGTGTTGACCGTCTGTGATCTCCTCCCGCACCTAGCCCGCAAGGCCCAGATGGATAAAAAAGTGGATGAGGCCTTTGTGGGCGAGAAGTTAAATCTCCTCACCGGCTCGCTGCCGCTGGGGGATAAAGAAACCAAAGAACGTTTTAAACTCCATCTCCTTAACCTCCTGTCGCAGCGCTACGGTCTGACCGAAGAAGATCTGATCAGTGCCGAGCTGGAGGCGGTTCCGGCCGGACCGGCCCGGGATGTGGGTTGGGATCGGTCGTTGGTGGGTGGTTATGGTCAGGATGATCGGGCTTCAGCTTTTGCCGCGGTGGAGGCCATCCTGGCGGTGGAGGAACCTCCCTGCCCTTCTCTTATCCTTTTGGTGGACAAGGAAGAGATCGGCAGCGCCGGCAATACCTCCGCCCAGAGCATTCTCTTGGAGGAGATCATCGCCCGCCTCCTGGAAATGCAGGGTGAAGCCCCGACCCTGCGTCGGCAGGTCCTGATGCGCTCCCAAGCCATCTCGGCGGATGTAGCCGCCGCCCTGGATCCGGATTGGTCGGAAGTTTATGAGAAACGCAACGCCGCCCGTCTGGGCTACGGCGTGGTCTTGACTAAATACACCGGCCACGGCGGTAAATATCATGCCAATGACGCCCATGCCGAGTACGTGCATTGGCTCCGTCAGGTCTTCAATGAGTTCCAGGTCATCTGGCAGGCCGCGGAATTGGGCAAGGTCGATGAGGGCGGTGGCGGCACCATCGCCAAATTCCTGGCCGCCTATGGCATGGATATTGTGGACTGCGGTCCGGCCTTATTATCCATGCATTCGCCTTTTGAAATCGGTTCCAAAGCCGATCTATACATGACCTTTAAAGCCTTCCGCAGCTTCCTGGCCGCGGCCCCTCAGCGGCCCTAAGGGGAGTTAGCCGCAGGGTGGGCAGAGGATTAGCGTTGCCAAGATTGAGAAAAATTTCTATAATCAACTCTTAAAGTAGGAAATATTGCCGAACCTACGCCCACTCCCGCGGTCTAGAGATGGGCGTGCCTAACATGAAGGATACGCTTTTCAGGAAACAGCTCATGAAAAAATATTTTGAACGGGTCAAGACCAAAGGGGAGGCACCGCAGATTGCCTCGTTTAGCAATATGATGACGTTTTATAGTCTCCTCTTTGTCCTGATCGCCATCCCTTTTCTGCTCATCGTCTCCTTGGTCTGGCTGACCGGTGTCATTGGCTTCAGCACCTATATCTTTGTCTTTCTCGGCCTGTTGGCAGCCTTTATCGGCTGGCGGGTTTACCGGCGTTGGCATATCTTTAAGGCCAAATTGGCGGCCCAGGGCGCCGAGATGGGGGACATCGTCAAAGAGGCTACCCGGAGCGGCAAAGACGTGGAGATTTCCGTCATGAACGGCCTGCTGACCTTTCGCTATCACGGGCGACGTCAGGCCCCACCCCTGGCCTTGGCGGCCTCTCCTTTAGCCTTGGAGGCCCCCGCTGGCCTGGAGCAAAGAGACATCATGGCAGGTGAGTATGGGGAGGATTGGCAGGAGCCCAGCCGTTTGCGGCGAGAGTTAGAGGGCTTCATGCGTTTGCGGGACGCCGGCGTAATCAGCCCCGAGGAATTTGAAGCCATTAAAAGTCGGCTCATGGCCAAGTTTGCCGAGGAGACCACGCCCCTTGGTCAAGCCGCCGGTTAAGGCGCCTCAAAATCCGGGTCCGGCTCACTGATGGTCTCGGTGCCTAGGGCGAGGCGAGGCCCCTCCAACAAGGCGGCGCTATCCCAGAAATCCCTCTTATACTGATAATAAAGATGGAGGCGCGTCAGGACCTGGCCCAAGCGGGGCAAGTCCTGGGGCGCCATATTATTTATGGCATGTTGAAGCAGCACCAAAAAACTGGCCGGGAGATAAAATTTCTCCTTGCCCAACATGCCATTGAAATCCAAGCGATGTCCACCCTGATGGCTGGCATAGAGGGCCGCTTGATAGGTCCGCTGACAGGGTTGATCCACCCTCGCTCCCAACCGCAGTTTTCCCAAGGGTAAGGTTATCTTGTCGCCGTCTGTCGGCGGTTTCATCAACCGGGTGGCAAGGCGATTGACAAAATCGAGCAGTTCCCGAGCCACCCGTGTCTCATTAAGCTCGGCCAGCTCAAACATTATCCGGGCATAATAATATACAACGCAGCGGCACCAATCTTCCGAAGTGGGGTGGCCAAGAAACCACTCCACCTCAGGCACCACCCAATCATCTGTCAGAAAATGAATGCGGAGGCGGCATTGCAGGGTCTGCCGTGGGCGCCGCCAGAAGTCGAAAAATTTTCTCATGGATGGATCAGTTGGATTAGACCTCTGGGGCCAATCGAGGGGGCGATTGGCCCGGCTTCCTGATTCTTAAAGGTGACGGGGAGCGTGCAGGCAGCAGCCTCCGGGCAAATCTTCGGGACCAAGTCCGGGGGTGGATAAACCTCACAACCCCTGAGGCATCACGTTACCGCAATCAATGGCAAAAGTCAACGCCTCCGCGCCATGGGGGGGGGTGATTGCAATATGATTATGTCACCCCCTAACTGCAAATGGAAAATGTCACCCCC
>CAZARS010000181.1:683-3416 GCA_964487625.1 uncultured Desulfobacca sp. | reverse complement strand
GGAGGCTATTTTCCAAAGGATACAGAGTGGCCAGAACCTATGGGTTTAACCGATCCCCTGGCGGATATTTTGACCAGGATCCGGAATGCGGGGGCGGCACGATTTGATAAAGTCGATATCCCCGCTTCCCAGATGAAGATTAGCCTGGCACGGATTTTAAAGGAAGAAGGCTATATTAAGAATTATAAGATCATCAAGGATAAAAAGCAGGGTATTCTCCGGATCTACCTGAAATATAGCGCCGCCAACCAACCCCTCATCAGCGGGTTGCAGCGGGTGAGCAAACCGAGCCGCCGTTTTTACGCCGGGAAAGATGAAATTCCCAATGTCCTGGGTGGCTTGGGTATTGCGGTCGTCTCCACCTCCAAGGGGGTCATGACGGATCGGGAGGCCCGGCGGTTAGGTATCGGCGGTGAGGTCCTCTGTACCATCTGGTAAGGACACGGCGCGTCGGCTGTGCCGCGCCCCGACAAAAAGGATGACGTAGTCATGTCACGCATTGGAAAAAAACCTATACTTCTTCCCAAAAACGTTAAAGTGACCTTTGAAAATCAAGTGCTGCAGGTGAAAGGTCCTAAGGGTACTTTAGAACGCACCATTCATCCGGCGGTGGATTTGGAAATCTCGCCGACGGAAATAAAAGTGTTTCCCAAAGATAATGCCCCGGCGAATTGGCGGTTTTGGGGGCTGACCCGGACCCTGGTAAACAATATGGTGACCGGCGTCAGCACAGGGTTTAGCCGGTCTCTGGAAATTGTGGGCACCGGCTACAAAGTCGAAGATAAGGGTGGCAAACTGGTTTTCAGTTTGGGATATTCCCACCCCATTGAATTCAGCTTGCCGGCGGGCATTACGGCGCAAGTGGAAAAGGCTACCCGATTGGTACTGCAGGGAGCCGATAAAGAGGCCCTGGGCCAGACGGCTGCGATTATCCGCCGTATGCGGCCGCCGGAGCCTTATAAAGGGAAGGGTATCAAGTACGCCGAGGAAGTGATCCGCCGCAAAGTCGGCAAGTCTGGTGGCAGGTAGGGGCGAGTCACCTCCTAGAAGCATAACAGCGGCTTACCAGTAGAAATCTAGCAGTCCTAAAGGTAGAGCACAATGGGACATACCAATCCGAAGGTAGTAGCCAGGTTAAAGAGAAAAAAGCGGGTCCGGAAAAAGATTTTCGGCAATGCGGAACGGCCCCGCCTGTCGGTGTTTAAGAGCACCAAACACATTTATGCCCAGATCATTGACGATCGGCAAGGGCAGACGTTGGTGGCAGCCTCTTCGGTCAGCAAAGAATTGCGGTCAGAGGTAAGTGCCTTGAAAAAGAAAGAGGCAGCCAGATTAGTAGGCAAGATGTTGGCCGAACGGGCCAAGGCCGCGGGCATCACCAAGGTCGCATTTGATCGGGGTGGTTTTCTCTACCACGGCCGGGTCAAGGAGTTGGCCGACAGCTGCCGGGAACATGGCCTGGAATTTTAAGCAGGTGAGGCCGACAGCCGGGAACACCGGGAGGAATAACGGAGGAGACCTTGTTCGAAAGCGATTCTGAATCCCAGCTTCTGGATAAAGTGGTACATATCAGCCGGGTGGCTAAAGTTGTCAAAGGTGGGCGGCGGTTTAGCTTTAATGCCCTGGTGGTGGTCGGCGATGGCCAAGGCCAGGTGGGCGCGGGGTTGGGCAAAGCCAATGAAGTCCCCGAGGCCATCCGCAAGGCCATGGAACAGGCCAAGAAAAATATGATCAAGATCCCCATCATTAACCGAACCATCCCCTATACTGTGCTGGGGACCTTTGGCGCGGGTCGGGTCTTGCTCAAACCGGCCTCCGAAGGGACGGGAGTGATCGCCGGTGGACCCGTGCGGGCGGTGGTGGAAGTGGCTGGCATCCACAATATCCTGACCAAATGCCTGGGGTCCAATAATCCTCACAATGCAGTCAAAGCGACCTTCGACGCCCTCAAACAACTGGCTGATCCAGAAGAAATCGCCCAGAGACGGAATCGCCCCCTCGAAGAGATCAGGGCCTAGGCGGCTCGGAAACAGAGTGGAGCTATGGCAGAACAGATACTGGAAATTACCCTGAAACGAAGCCCCATTGGCCGGTCGCCGCGGCATCGTGGCGCCCGGCCGCCGCCGCAGGCCGGATCACGGCTGGATCCGCCTGGCCGGGGCGCGGGGAAACAATCTGAAGAATATCACCGTCGAGTTTCCACTGGGGGTGTTGTGCGTAATCACGGGCGTGAGCGGATCAGGCAAGAGCACACTGGTGCAAGACACGCTTTATCCAGCCCTCTGCCGCCGCCTTCGCAAGGAAGCCCCCAAACCCTGCGAATACGACGACGTGTTCGGCGACGGCCAGATCGACGACGTGATCATGGTCGACCAAAGCCCCATCGGCCGCTCGCCGCGATCGAACCCGGTAACTTACCTGAAAGCCTTCGACGAAATCCGCAACGTCTTCGCCGACACCGTCGAGGCCCGCACCCGAGGCTACACCGCCAGCCATTTCAGTTTCAACGCCGAGGAGGGCCGATGCAGCGCGTGCGGGGGCGAGGGCCACATCGCCATCGACATGCAGTTTCTGGCCGACGTTTACATGAAGTGCAGCCAATGCCACGGCACGCGCTATCGCGACGAAATCCTCGACGTGACCTACCGCGGCCGCAACATCGCCGAGGTGCTGCAGATGACCGTGCGCGAGGCCTTCAGCTTCTTCCGCGGTTCCCCCAAGGTCCAGGCCAGA
>CAZARS010000181.1:0-650 GCA_964487625.1 uncultured Desulfobacca sp. | reverse complement strand
TTGGGCCAGCCGGCGAACACGCTCTCCGGCGGAGAGGCCCAGCGACTGAAGCTGGCGGCCTACATGTCGTCGGTCAAACGCGGCCGCTGCCTGTTCCTCTTGGACGAACCGACCACGGGTTTGCACTTCGCCGACATCGTCCAGCTTCTAGATTGTTTCGACGCCCTGGTGGCCGTGGGCCATTCCTTGATCGTCGTCGAGCACAATCTCCAGCTCATCAAGGCGGCCGATTACGTGATTGACCTCGGTCCGGGCGCTGCCGACGAGGGCGGCCGCATCATGGCCCAAGGCACGCCCGAGATGGTCGCCAACACCGCCGAATCGATCACCGGCCGCTACCTGGCCGGGGTGCTTCGCGCGGACAAACGGTCCGCGAACCTGAATCGCTAAAAGCGCGGCCAGCGCCGGGCACAATCTTTACTTCTTTTCCGCCACGGGGGTGGACCCGCCCGACTCCTGCTGGAACTTCTGGATCGTGTCCATCAGGACTTTGTATTTTTCGACCATGTCGGGCCCGCTCAGTTTCTCATTGAGCACCAGCGCCGACTTGAGCAACTGGATCGCCTGGGTGCAGCGTTCCTGGACCTTCTCCTGCGTCTGGTAGGCCTGGGCGTAGAGGCACCAGGCCGCGTTGTAAATCACCTCGTAGT
>CAZARS010000180.1:0-3481 GCA_964487625.1 uncultured Desulfobacca sp. | reverse complement strand
AATTTAACCAACTGCCTTATCTTTGTCAAGGGCTTTTTTGAAAATTTTTTGCACCCCGGCAAAGACCCCTTCTATATATCCAATACCCCCAAGCTCTGCAAGCTTTTTTTTAACCCCCAGCTAGTTTTTTGCTTTTGCCCCCATAATCAAAATCTTACCCTTCCTGGCACGTTGCTCAGCCCCGCCAGCTGGCCCTGCAGTCACCCTCCAGCCCCTGCCGGCGGCCCCCCTTCCCCCCGCCACCACCCTGAGCTGCTGCCAACCCTGGATAAAGGGGTGGATTTTCTCACCTTGACAGGCTACAATAGGGGCAGATTGGCAGTAAGCCACAGCAACCTGCGGTCCCTTGGGCCGCATCAGGAGAAGGCCATGCCAACGGTTGGCATTTATTATCATCCCTCCTTTAGCCGCAAAAGCTATCTCACGGTGGGCAATCGCTTGCGGGATTTTCCCGAGGCCCTCGCCGAGCTCCTGCAGCAGCCCAACATCCGCCTCTTACCCTGCCCTCGGGCCTCCGAGGCCCTCATCCTGAAGGCCCATGCCCCGGAAATGCTGCAAGGCGTGGCCCGGGATCGCATGTGTAGCACCGCCTATGAATCCGTGGGGGGCGTGGTGGCGGCCATGGAGGCCTTGGCCACCGGCGAGCTGGACCGAGCCTTCTGTTTCATCGGAGCCGGTGGTCACCATGCCGGGTATCGCACCTTCTGGGGGGCCTGCTGTTTCAACGATGTGGTCATTGCCCTGCGGCAGGTCCGAGAAATCAGCCCTTTGCGCCGTTTCGCCATCGTCGATACCGATGCCCACCATGGTGACGGCACCCGCCAGCTCCTGTGGAATGATCCGGAAGTCCTGCACCTCTGCTTCTGCGGCGACGATTATCGCTCCGAGGATGGCACCAAAATCGATGTGGATGTCTACCGCTTGGCCGGGGCCAGCGATCCCGATGCGGCGTATGTCCAACGGTTGCGGGAGCACCTGCCCATGGTTATCGCCTTCCAACCCCAGCTCCTGGTCTGGTACTATGGCTTTGACACCCACCACCTGGACTATGGCTCCATCGGCTTGACAGAGGCGGCCTTTTTCCAGATTTGTGATCTGATGATCGAGACGGCCCAGACCCTGAAGATCCCCCTGCAGGTAGTCCTGGGAGGAGGTTCCCTGGCCCATCTGGCCACCGCCACCATTCCACCCATCATCCGTCGGTTGGCCCAAGACCACGGCGCCGGGGCCGCCCCGCCGTCCTCGGGCCAAGCCCCTTAGGGACCGGAGGCCGAGGTGGAGACCTATACCAGAACGGAAAAATTGGCCGGACTTTTCCTGTTTGTGGCCCTCTTGGGGGGTATTCTCTTCCTTATTCTGCTGAGCCAAGGCAAGGGCTGGTTCCACAAGACCCAGACGTATTTAGTCAAATTTCCCCAAAGCTATAACCTGGAACCGGGCGCCGCAGTGAAAATGTTCAACACGGAGATCGGCACCGTGAGCCGCATCCGCATCGTCCGGGTCAGAGATGACAACCAGGTGGAGGTAACCATCCGGGTCAATAACGATTACGCCCACCTGATCCGCAGCGATTCGGTGGCTCAGGTGGAGAGCCCCACCATCCTGGGGAGCGAATTCCTCAGCATCACTCCCGGATCCTATGCGTATCCGCCCATCCCGCCCTATGGCACCATTCCCTCCCGGATTAAAAAGACCCTGGCCGACTATCTGGAGGAATTTCAGCCAGAGGAGAGTTTGCACAAAGTCCGGCAGCTGGTGGCCAATCTGGTGGAAATCAGCGAACAGTTCAAAGAGCACGAAACTCGCATCCGAGCCATCCTGGTTCAGTTCGATACAGCCCTGACCAGCGTAGTGGAGGGGCGAGGGACCATCGGGCGTCTGCTGATGGATCGCGACCTCTATAACCGGCTGCAGCGGAGCGTCGGCAAGCTGGAGCAGATTCTGAAGAATTCCGAACAGATTAGCGTAGACGTGAAGACTTCCGCCGGGAAAGTGCCCCCCCTCTTGGACCGGGTTAACACCACCATGGATCACTTGCAGTGCATCCTTAAAGATGTCCAGAAAGCGACGGGACAACTGCCCGAATTATTGGAGACAGCAGATGACGCCGCCCGTACCGGTCGAGAGGTCATCGACGCCATCAAAGCTAACCCCTTAATCCGCCTGACCTTGCCCAAGCCAGCCACCGGGGAGACCATTCATGTGGAGCCCCGGAGCCTGCCATAGGGGAGGTCAAGGGTTCAAGATTAATGGAAAAACTCTTCTTCCAGGGAATGGTTGACAGATGGCCGAGGCAGGCACGATGAGGTGGCGTAGGCCAAGGTGGCTGGCCTTGCTGGTGTGGCTCGGCCTCCTGATCCTGGGCTGTAGTAGCTGTGGCCGGCGGCCGGACCCCTATCAGCAGCAGCTCAGTCGGGCTCTGGAGGCAGGCTTGCGGGGGCAGGAGCTGCTCAGCGAAGGTCAGACCCGGCGGGCTGAGCGAGCCTTTGGCCGCGCCCTGGAAATGCAAGCCGCCCTGGATTATACGCCAGGCACAGCCCGTGAGCTCAATAACTTGGGTGCCGCCGCGGCGGCCCGAGAAGATCTGGAGCGGGCCGAAACCTTTTTCCGCCAAGCACTTTTTATCAATCAACAACTAGGCCAGAGGGCCGAGGCGGCCTTGAATTTGGCCAATCTGGCAGCTCTGGCCGAAAAACGGGGAGAGCGGCGGCAGGCCCAGCAGCAGCTGAGCGAGGCCCTCAGCCTGGCCCGGAGCAACCCAACCCCCCGGATTCTGGGCCAGATTCTTTGCCAACGGGCGGGCTTGGCCATCGCCGACCATGATCTGGGCACAGCCGCCGCCTTCTTGGCTGAAGCAGCCCCCACCTCCCAAGACCCCCTTGTCCGGGGCCCTTGGCACTACCAGCAAGGCCGCCTGCACCTGGCCCGGGGTGACTACCAGCAAGCCCGGGAATTTTTCCACCAAGCCCTGGCCGCAGACCGGGCCGCCCTCAATCGTTCCGGCCTCAGCGCCGACCTCTTGGGCTTGGCCCAGGTGGAGGAGCTCTCGGGTGACCTGGCCCAGGCCTTCTTCTACGCCAGCCGGGCTTGGCGATTGCAAGTGGCCACCCAGCAATGGCTCAAGGCCCGTCAGAGCCTGGATATCCTGCGCCGTTTGAATCAGCAAGGGAGACTGGGCCAAGATCTGGCCGCCCTGGAACAACAACTCACGAGCCAACAGGCCGGAGCCGCCCCTTGCCCACCCCCCAGCCCCTTGAGCCCTAACCCTCGGTAGGCCTTTCTCCATCCCCTCCCTGGCCTTATTTATTTGGGCTTTAAAAAAAAAAAAAAAATCTCTGCTGCTCTCATCAAAAGAGATAAAATAAATATTTTTTTCTTGCCCTATGTTCATAAAGAATATCTTTCTCAACATTGTTCAATAATTCACAAATTTTCTCAATAAAATATCTCAATAGTTATTTAAGGAGATTATCTCATATAT
>CAZARS010000179.1:0-3481 GCA_964487625.1 uncultured Desulfobacca sp. | reverse complement strand
CCTCCCGCTGCTGACAGAGGACATAGTCGTCTTCTGGCACCCGCGGTTCAACGCAACAGGGGCAGTTGATGGTCTCGGGCGAAATATTGTGGATGGCCATGATGGTGGGGTACATGGAGGCAAAGTCCAGTTCCGCCACGTTGGCGTGGAAACCCACCGGCGGCTGGAAGACCAGGCCGCCTTTATCCACGGTGAGGAGTTGGGCCGCGGTCTTGAAGCGCTCCGGCTCACCCTTGCGCCAGGGGATGAGGATATTGTCGGCCACAGCCCGGGCCAGCTGCATGGAGGTAATCAAAGTCCCGGGGCTGGTACGGGCCAGCTGTTGTAAGGGGATCTGGCCCAAGCGGGAGAGCTGGGCCAAACCCGGCAGGCCGGTCTCCCGGTAGAAAAACGAATTGCGCCGGTCCACGTGCCAGCGGCCGTAGCAGGGGACTGACGGGCCCTGGTAGACGATGCGGCCATAGGAAAAGTAGGAGCGGCCTTGAAGATTGAGTTGGCGAGGCGGCGGTGTCGGGTCCCGGTCCAGGGGGAGAGGCTGGCGGTGCTGGCGGCTCCAGCGCCAGAGGACCGGCAGGATGTGTTCATCGCCCCAGTCACTGAGGAGGAGATCCGGATTGAGGCGCTCCAGGGAGCGGGCCAATGCAGCCAGCAGGGCGGGGATGCTGCCCACCGCCAGCTCCACGGTGCGGCCTTCCCAGGTCAGGGCCAAGCCATTGCCGCGGTCCAGGGGGATGAGGTAATCTCGGGTCAGGGTCAGCTCCAGGGTGGTGAGGGGCGGCAGGGTCAGGTCTTCCTGGAACTGCCCTTCCAGGGCGGTCCAGCCGGCCAACCGGTCGCCGTCCACCTCCAGCTCATACCAGGAGCACGGGTAGAGACCCCGGCTGTAGAGGTAATAGGAGGCGATGTCCAGGTCGCAATGATAAAAGGTGATATCTTCTGCCAGGGCGCCCAGAAAGGCCAGCAGCCGGGGCCGCTGCTCATAGGCCGCCACCTCCAGGCAGAGGGCCGGCACGGTCTGGCCGCTGGCCAGGTCCACCTTGTCTTCCCACCAGGCATGGCACACCCAGCCCTGGGCCCGCAGATGTTGGGCCAAGCGGCGCAGCAGGGTTGTCTCACCGCGGGCGTAGAGGCGGTAGTTGAAGCTGTCGGTCAAACGGAGGCGCTGGCCGTCCGCAGTGAGGAACCATAGAACCACCTGGGAGCGCCAGGGATAGAGGTCAAAGAGCCAGCCCCGGATCATCATGACGCGCTTGGTCTTCCAGCCGACGCAGCCGCTCCTCCAGGGCCGCCAGGGCCTTCTGATGCTCCAGGAGCATGGACATGAGGATGACCTCCATGGGCCAGGGCTGGGAGGCATACACCCCGGCCTGAGTATGGAGCCGGGCCTGCTCAAAGAGCCGGTCGAAATGGGGCTGATCCTCTTGCCGCAAGGCCCGCCGGAATTTCTGCCAACGGCGGCGCTCCTCATCCACAATCTGCGTATATGGTATAACTGTGCGACCCATGGTATTAGGGGAAAGGGAAGAGGGCAAAGGCGGTAGGGGCGGTTCGCGAACCGCCCCTACCGCTATCGTCTGTTAGCACAATAATCCCATGCAGATGATTTGGCATGATGATCCATGCATCTAATGACACCTGGGGATAGCCCACGGCGAGCCAGGCCCACGACTCGGCTGCTATCCTGCCAAATGATGTCCAGAACATAACGCCATCCTGCACTTCTCCCAACACACATTCCCGCCCCTGCACGCAGATGGTGACGAAATACGCCCCGGCCTGGGCATAATCATACTCCGGCAGGCGGAGGTAACGGCGGTGTGGGGAGGTGTGATCCATCTCTCTGCTCAATAGTTGTTCTCGCTTACCCCAGCCGCCAGACCGGTTGCTCCAGGAAATGCAGGTTGTTGACCTGGAGCCAATGCGCCGCCGGCCGGTCGATGGTGGCGGCGAAGGCCCGGCTCAGGCCGAGGCTGAGCATAAGGCCCCGGCTGGTACGCAGTTTCTGTTGCGTCTCGGCTCCATGCGGGTCAGGTGATTGATGACCACCTGCCGCGTCCTGTCCTTAAAGATGTCGAATAACCACATCGCCCCAGAGCCTTTGCAGATATTCCCCCACTAGACGGCGGTGGCAATGTGCCGCCGAGGATTCGCTGCATAACAACACCGTGGGTCCGGCCAAGAGATCTTTCGTCAGAAAGGTAGCGACGTGGCGTTCTGCCAACAGGCGCCGGAATTTCTCCTGATATGCCGGCCAATCGATCTCTTTCCGGCGATAAGCCTTTATCAGTTCGGCGGTGGGCGCCAGCCGGGGTTCATGCTGATACTCGGCCTGGCAGAGTTCCCGCAGAAAGTAGCGCCGGTCGTCCTGTTTGGCAAACCCGGCCAACTGGGAGTTATTGTGCAGATGCACGTCGATGAGGCGTTTGATGCCGGCGTCCTTCAGGAGGGTGAAGAACTCTTCGGCACTTTTTTGAGTGAAACCGATCGTGTAGATCTCCATGGACGCACTTCCTCAGCGGCCCAAAGGCTCATTTGGCGGTGTTGGGGCTCGCAGGCGATGGCGGCCAGTTCTGCTTCGTCCTGCACCCGGCCATCGCCGCGGATATGCCGGACCTCGCAGCCGGTTGTCAGCAGAACGCGAGTAATGAGGAGGCGGCGATGGCAGTGGCTGGGATCCTCTTCGCCGCACAGCAGGACCACCCGGGCGGTAGCCATAACCTGCTGGAGTTCTGCTAAACCTTCCCGAAAAGCGCCAGAGTCGGCCAGCCGGTCGTAAAGCACGTGGCCATCCTGGTCGTAGAACTCGGTCGCGGCCGGGTGGCCACCCAACTGCTTGCCCAGAAAGAGATAGCCGATCCCCGCAGCTGCCAGGGCTTGGCTGAGGGGGCCTCGGCTGAAATGCGGGGTATAACGGCTGTAGGGACTGGAACGCACATCCACCACCAGAGAAATATCATGGGTGCGCAATAAATCCAGAAATGTTTCCCAACCGTGGTTCCCATGGCCGATGGTGAAGACTTGGCGTCTGGTGCCATTCCCTACTACTGTCATGTCAGATGAGTCCTGAGAGGGCGGATGAGCTTCATGCCAATCAGGTCAGTTAGATCGCCAGATCAAAAGGCAGGTCGCTGATGTCTCGCAGGCGCCGCCCGTCAATGAGCATTCGTAGCATGTCCATTTGATCGTGGTTATCAATAGCACCGATGGCCTCCTGGAGTTCTGGTAGGGCAAAGTGATAAACGCAGTCTATATCGCCCGTACCCAGGGCCAGGGCAGCAATGCGTGTCGGTAAAGGTTCGCCGATCACGGCAACAATATGCGGTAACGGTCCCTTACGATTGCGGATAAGGTTCAGGGCTTCGGTACGGGTATTCTGGGAGCGGTCGCTGCGAATAGTCCACTTACAAGAAATGCTGGCGTGGAGAATCGGCCGCCAGCTCTTCTGATTATCCTTCCGTAGGGGTGTGAGCGTTGCACACCC
>CAZARS010000178.1:867-3509 GCA_964487625.1 uncultured Desulfobacca sp. | reverse complement strand
CGAAAAACGCAATTGCTACAGACCTGCCCTTGGAGAAAGGTCCTGGCCTTTTCCCTCACCCCCGCCATCTCTGACTGCACCAACGCTCCAGGCAAGGCCAGCAATAGTTGTGGTGTTCTCTGGCACCAATTAGTCACCAGCTCGCCAGCCAGGCATTTTTCCGCCTCGCTTTTTTGCGGGTTATAGTAGGAACAGAGGGATCGGCAGATGGTCTCGATACTCATGAAGTTTCCTGAATTATTCTTTTCATTATGGATTTTCTCATGCTTTTTGCCAATAAAAAAGGGACGCCCGAGCGTCCCTCCGTTGTAGCTGGCCTTAAGAACCTAGCAGGATTTCTTGCACTTGCACAGACCGCTGGCAGACTTGGCCACTTTCTTGATCTTCATGATCTCGCCCCCCCTTCATGGAGATTAGTAAAAAATGAATGGTGCCTCCCGGTTACTTCATGTAACCAATACCTTTATATTAGTCTTTAGCAATCCCCCTGTCAAGGATTCTCCGAGAACTCGGCCAACCCCAGGGAGAGGCCCTGAGCATGAATTTTAGATAAAGGAGCGTTATCGCTGGCCTGCTGCCGGTGAGATTTGTGTGCCTTTTGGATTAATATCTGATAAAATAATCTCGATTAATGACTGCGACATCCCAGCGGCCCGTCTCCCCCGAGACGGGCCGCTGAGGATAAAGCCGCCTTAGGCGATCAACTGCCAGGGCAAGCTGGGCAAGGCGAGCAGAGGCTTTGATTCTGGCATGCCGGGTTCTGGTCGCCCTTCGCAGGGCGGCGATCCAAGCAATTGAGGCTCAGATGAAATACGCCATACTCATCGGCGATGGCATGGCCGATTATCCGATCGATGAACTGCAGGGGCGCACCCCGTTAGCCGCCGCCAAGACCCCCAACATGGACTTTTTGGCCACCCACGGCGACCTGGGCCTGGTCCGCACCATTCCGCCGGGTATGGAGCCAGGCAGCGATGTAGCCAATCTGGCCATCATGGGTTATGATCCCACCGTCTATCATACCGGCCGGGCTCCCCTGGAAGCAGCCAGCATGGGGGTCAATCTGGCTCCCAATGAAGTGGCCTTCCGCTGTAATCTCGTGACGCTGCAGCATACTCCGCAGGGTGATATTCTTATGGAGGACTACAGCGCCGGTCATATTGACAGCAACGAAGCTCGGGAACTGATCATGACCATTAATCAGGTCATGGGCAATGGCTCCCGGCGGTTTTATCCGGGGGTGAGTTATCGCCACCTCCTGGTCTGGCAAGGAGGCCAGGAAGATTGGCAGACCTATCCACCCCATGACCTTTCCGGGCAGAGCGTGCGGGAATACTTAAGCGGTCAGGGCAAAGAAAAGCCCCTGCTGGAGCTTATCAAATCCTCGTGGCCAGTGCTGGCCCACCACCCCGTGAATCAGATGCGTCGGGAACGGGGGAAGAAACCGGCCACCTCTATCTGGCTGTGGGGGCAAGGGCGGGCCCCCCAGATGCCCACCATTCCAGAACGCTTCGGCCTTGCCGGAGCAGTCATCTCGGCCGTTGACCTGATGCGGGGCATCGGCATCTACGCCGGACTCAAACCGATCCTGGTACCCGGGGCCACCGGCTACCTGGATACTAATTATGCCGGCAAGGTAGCCGCGGCCTTGGACGCTCTGGAGACCATGGATTTTGTCTATCTCCATGTGGAAGCCCCAGACGAGGCAGGGCATAGTGGTGATCTGAAAAGTAAATTACAGGCCATCGAAGATTTCGATTATCGGATCGTCGGCCCCATGCTGCAAGGGTTGCAGAGCCTGGGACCTCACCGCCTGCTCCTGCTGCCCGACCACCGCACGCCCTTGAGCCTGAAAACCCACTCTCCCGAGCCCGTGCCTTTTGTGCTCTTTGACTCTCGGCGGCAGAGCCACCGCCCGGCCAGGCGGTTCAACGAGTTCGCCGCCGAACACACCGGTCTGTTCGTGGACAAAGCTGACCTGCTCATCGGCGAATTGTTCAAGCCTTAAAAGCGTGGCCACGGACCAGCCTCGGCCTGTCCTTTCTGGCTCATCCCTTGTTCTGGCTGGCCGGGGGTGGCTTCAGGAGCAGAGCCACGAACCCCAGAGCCGAGTGGGCCAGGAGATAGCCCAAGATGAGAAAGGAAAAGGCCAGAGCCTGCTCGGCCGGCAGCCCCAGGTGGCGGAAGAGGTAGACCATGGCCAGCTCCCGGGTGCCCAGACCGGCCACGGAGATGGGGATGAGGGTAAAAAGGGTGCTGAGGCAGAAACAGGCCCCGGCCTGCCCCAAGGTCAGGGGCAAGGTCAGGGCTTGGGCACAACAGAAAGCCGAGACAATGCCCACCCCCCAAGCCAGGAGCGTCAGAGTCAGAGGCCAGAGGAGGCGCCAGGTGACATAACACTGCAAGGTCTGCCGCACCTCTTGGCTGCCGTGGGCCAGGCGGGGGCGCAACGCCTCGGGAAAGAGCTGTTGGATTTTGGCCAGCAGCCAGGGGTTGTCACTGCCACGCCAAATTAAGGCCAACCCCAGGCCAGCACAGGCCAGGATGCCCAGGATCAAGAGGGCAAAAACTTGCCGCCAGGCCGCCGGTAAGGGGAGGCTAAACAAAAACGCCAAGGATACCCCCAGCAGGACTATCAGGTC
>CAZARS010000178.1:543-811 GCA_964487625.1 uncultured Desulfobacca sp. | reverse complement strand
CCGGAAATAGACTAACCGGGCCAAATCGCCCAGGCGGCCGGGGGTAGCGGCGCCGGCCAGGGCTCCGGCATGGTCGATGAGAAAGACTTCCAGGAAAGGATATCGGAGCTGCAATAGTCCCAGATCAAACTGCCAACGCCGGCTCACCAACCCCAGATTGATCACCAACAACCCCAGAGAAACGACATACCACTGCCAGCGTGATTGACCCAATACCCTCGCCAGCGCAGCCAGATCAATACGGCTCAGGATAAGGGCCAGCAATCCG
>CAZARS010000178.1:0-533 GCA_964487625.1 uncultured Desulfobacca sp. | reverse complement strand
AATGACCAGGGGGAGGAGTCGGCCGAACCTGGCCCGCCAACGGTCGGTCAGGGGAGAAACCGATGCGGTTATCTCGGTATGGTCGGCCACGGTCAGGCACTCTGCCAGGAAAAGATGGACTGCAGGAAGGCCAGGCCGTCCAGCAGAAAGGCTTTGGGGTGATAAAACTGCAGATGCCGCAGGATCACCCGGGGGCGCAAATAAAATCGCAGGAGACCGACCTTCTGCAGCCAGATAAGGCGGTTGCGGGTTAGGTCATTGACCTCCACCGAGGCATTGCCGAAGCGGCGCAATTCGGACATGTCATCCACCAAGAGACGGCTGCCACCCACCCCTTGCAGGACCTGCTCCCTGACCTTGGTGCCCGGATAGGGCTGCAAGATATTAATAATGACCTGATCGATCCCCTCCAGATTATTCACGAAGCGGAAGGAATCCTCCACCGTCTGCCGATTTTCATAAGGTAGGCCAATGATTAAGGAACCTCGGGCCACGATACCGGCCTGCCGGGTAAGGCGGAAGGCCTCGGTGAT
>CAZARS010000177.1:0-3565 GCA_964487625.1 uncultured Desulfobacca sp. | reverse complement strand
GGACCATGGGCAGGTTCAGCGCCTGCTGCCACATCTGAGGCAGCCTCCCAGCTTCTGGGTGCTGTTTTATACCTTAACTCTTGACCTTCAATTTGACCTTAATGCACCCAACAGCCGTTATCCTGGCCGCAGGCTTGGGGACCCGTCTCCGGCCCCTGACTTATCAGGTACCTAAGCCGCTGTTTCCCATCCTCAATCGGCCATTGCTGGGATTGTTGTTGGCGCAGCTGGCGGCGGCGGGTTGCACGCGGGTGGCCATTAATACCCATCATCAGGGGGAGGCCGTTCGGGATTTTGTTGCGGCCCACGCCCCCCGGCACTTGGAAATCCTGATCCGCCATGAACCGGTCATCCTGGGCACCGGTGGAGCTTTGAAGAACCTAGAGGACTTCCTGGGCCCAGACCCTTTTCTGGTTATCAATGCCGACATTTTTACCGATATAGATTTAAAGACGTTATTGTCAGCCCACCAACCCGAGGCTTGGGCGACGTTGCTCCTGCATGACTACCCCCGCTTTAACACAGTCTGGCTGGATGCCTCTGGCGCTATCCAAGGATTTGGCGCGCAGCCTGGGACAGAAGTCTTACCACCTCTGGCCTTCACCGGCATTCATATCGTTTCCCCACAACTTTTGGATTTGGTGCCGGCCGGGGTGTTCGTCAATATCATCGACACCTATCGCCAGGCTATAGCAGCAGGAGCCAGGATTACGGGGTTAGTCCGATCCGGGTTTTTCTGGCAAGACATCGGCACTCCCGGTGATTACCTCGACCTCCACCGGCGGTTGCTCCGGGGCGAGGTGCCGGCTTGGCAGTCGGCCTTGGCGCCCCTCACGGACCCCTACCTGGGACCCGGGGTGGTCTTGGGGCGAGGGATACAATTTGGTGGGGGCGTGTGTGTAGGAGCAAACGTCGAGATAGGCGACGGGGTTTGGTTGCGTCATACCGTGATTTGGTCCGGGGCCAGGATTGCAGCGGGAGTGCAGTTAGAGAATTGTATCGTGGGTTCCAATGTCGTAGTCACGGCATCAGCCCGGGGAGAGTGTTTGGTAGTATGATCATACGCTGTTATGGGGCCCGAGGTTCCATCCCGGTATCGGGCCCGGAATACCTGCGGTATGGGGGCGACACCACTTGTTTCGAGGTGCGCAGCTCCGCAGACGATATCATCATCATCGACGCCGGTTCGGGGATCAGGCGTCTCGGCAACAACTTGCTGGCAGAAAACCGCTTTGTTTACACTCTATTCCTAACCCACTCCCACTGGGATCATATCCTGGGCTTTCCCTTTTTCAAACCCATTTACGATGCCCGAACCACGCTGCATATCCGTGGCTGTAACGAAGCCCAGGGTGATTTAAAAAAAATCTTGGCCCGGGCCATGACCGGCCCCTACTTCCCGGTCTCCTTTGACTGCCTGGCAGCCAAGATTACCTATGAGGACGATTGTGTTTTGAGCTATCGGGTCGGTCCGATGGAAATCTGGCCCATTCATCTGAGCCATCCCAATGGCGGGCTGGGTTATAAGTTGGTGGAAAACGGCCGCTCTTTTGTCTTCTTGACCGATAATGAATTGGGCTTCCGTCATCGGGGCGGCTTGCCGCCAGAGGCCTATGTGGAATTTGCTTATCGCTGTGATCTCTTTATTCACGACGCTGAATACACCCCAGAGGAATACCAGCGGACTCGCACCTGGGGACACTCCACCTACTTAGACGCCTTGGAGCTGGCCATTCGGGCCAAGGTCCAGCGCTTCGGCCTCTATCATCATAATCAGGACCGGGATGATGCCGGCGTGGACGCCATCCTCAACCATTGCCAGGAAATCGTGGCGGCACGCCACCTGCCCCTGGAGGTCTTTGCCGTGAGTCAGGGCATGACCATAGAACTGTGAGGAAGATGGCCTAATCAACCGCATTAGACCCGCGGTGATGAATTATAAGAGCAGTTTAACATACGGGGAACCATTATGAACCCTCCCCAGAAACGACGTCTTGCCCTCGTGGCGTTCAGTATTCTCCTCATTCTTGTCTTAAGCGGGTTGAGTATACTCTTTTACCGGAGCCAACAACGGGCAGCAGAGCAGAAGGTAGCCGTGTTATTGGCTGCGATTGTTAATAGTAAAATCAACCAGTTGGCGGCGTGGCGCCAAGACCGGCTGGCGGCGGCGGCCGTCATGCTGGATAACCCAGTCTTAACCGAGGCGATCCGTTCTTATCTCCGCACACCCACCACGGCCCCCGCCGACATTATCCGGGCTACCTTTGCCAGCTTGCTAAGGCATTATCAGTATAGCGATATTTTTCTGGTGGATCGCCAGGGTCGGGTTAGATTGCATGTGGGTGAAAACCCAAACCTGCAGTGCGATTTAGCCGACCTCCTGGCGCAAGTCTGCTGCCAACCAGAGGTTCACCTAACGGCCTTGCATGGCCAGCCGGTAAATAACCTGCATGTATCCCTCATGGCTCCCGTGACGCCATCAAACAATGATCGGCACCAGCCGGCTGGCGTCGTGCTCCTGATCAGTAAGGCGTCGCAATTTTTATTCCCCCTTCTCTGGGATTGGCCTGTCCCTACCCAGACCGGGGAACTTGTCCTGGTCCATCGCGAGGGTGATGAGGCACTGGTAATCCATAAACCGCGTCAACCTGAGGAGCCGCTCCGTTTCGAGCGCCTCCCCCTGAGTTATCGCACCAACCCCTGCAGCCAAGCTGCTCTTGGCCATAAAGGTCTGCTCATTGGCCAGGATGAACGGCACGAGACGGTGCTTGCCGTGGCAGCCCCGGTGCCCGGTTCAGATTGGCTGTTGGTGGCCAAAATTACTGCCGCGGAAGCCCTCTCACCCTGGCGGCAACGGACCCTCTTCCTGCTGGGGGTGTTCTTAGGATTAATCCTGACAGGCAGCCTGCTGGGCCTTTTTGTTTATCAGCACCATCAGAAAATCCAGCTCCAAGAGCTGTACCAGACGGAAGCGGAGCTGCAGGCAACTGCCAGACGTCATAGTCAGATTTTGAATGCCATCGGTGATGGCGTGATTGCCGTGGATAAAGGTGGCTGGATCGAAATGCTCAATCCCATCGCGGCCGAACTGACGGGCTGGCCTCAAGAAGAAGCCATTGGCCGCAACCTGCAGGATGTTTTTCAGATCATCAACGAAGAGACCCGAGAACCCGCGGCCAATCCGGTGGACCGGGTGTTACAAGAAGGGGTAGTCATCGGTCTGGCCAACCACACCGTGCTCATTGACCGGCAAGGGAACGAACACTGTATCGCAGATAGCGGCGCCCCGGTCTTTGATACCCAGGGGCAGATCAGCGGGGCAGTCCTGGTCTTCCGGGATAAAACTGCCGAACGGGTCAGCGAACGTCTTACGGAATTTCGCCTGGAACTTATCAAGCTTGCCGCCAGCAACTCTCCGGCGGCCATAATGCAAGGGGCTCTAGAGCAGATCCAAATTTTGTTGGCAAGCCCCTTAAGCTTCTGTCAGATCCTGGAGCCCGAGCAAGGCACCGTGCTCCTGCAGCATTGGTCTCCCATTAGCTGGCAGGCCGAGCTGCTGGGAACA
>CAZARS010000176.1:617-3585 GCA_964487625.1 uncultured Desulfobacca sp. | reverse complement strand
CCCATTGGCCGGTCGCCGCGGCATCGCCAGACACTGGCCACCCTGGGCTTGACAAAGCTTAATAAGACGGTCCGGCATCGGGATAATCCCTCGGTGCGGGGTATGATACGGCAAGTGGCCTATCTGGTTGAGGTCCGGGTAGCGAAGACGGAGTAAGGGTAGGGACGATGAAATTAGATGAACTGAAGCCCGCGCCGGGCTCAAAACATAAACCGAAGCGTGTGGGACGCGGTCCCGGCTCGGGGCATGGCAAGACCGCCTGTCGCGGCCAGAAAGGGCAGCGCTCCCGATCCGGAGCCAAACTGAGCCCCGGTTTTGAAGGCGGCCAGATGCCGCTCATCCGGCGCTTGCCGAAACGTGGTTTTACCAATGTCTTTAAGAAGCCGTGGACCATCGTGAATATCCGCGACCTAGCCCGTTTTCCGGCGGAAACCGTGGTTGACCGGGAATTGCTGATTAAGGCCGGGCTCATCCCCAAGACCAGTGACCGGGTCAAGCTGCTGGGTCAGGGGACCGTTAATGTCCCGTTAACAGTCAGGGTCCAGGCCGTCAGCGCTCAGGCCAAGCAACTCATTGAAGCCCAGGGGGGCAAGGTCGAGGTGATCTAAGGTGCTGGGCGGCTTTCAAAATATTGCCAAAATCCCCGAACTGAAACGGCGGATTGTGGTAACCCTGCTGTTGCTGGCGGTATATCGCATCGGTTGCCATATCCCGACCCCAGGGATCGATGCCGAGGCCCTCATGAGCTTCTTTGCCCGGCATCGGGGTACCATTTTTGGCCTGTTTGATATGTTCTCTGGCGGCGCCCTGGAACGCTTGAGTGTCTTCGCCCTGGGGATTATGCCATATATCAGCGCCTCAATTATCATGGAGCTTCTGAAGATAGTAGTACCGGCCATTGAGAAGCTCTATAAAGAAGGGGAAGCCGGTCAGAAAAAGATCAAACAATATACCCGCTATGGCACGGTCGTCTTGAGCGCCATTCAAGGGCTGGGCATCGCCATCGGTCTGGAAAGCATGGGCATGGAAAGTGGTGGCACTCCGGCGGTATTACACCCGGGCTGGGGGTTCCGCATCATGACCGTGTTGACCCTGACTGCTGGAACCGCCTTTATCATGTGGTTGGGAGAGCAGATTACAGAGCGGGGGATCGGCAACGGTATCTCCCTCATTATCTTTGCCGGCATTGTAGCCCGCATGCCTTCGGCGGTGATCAACACCTTCCAACTCATGAAAACCGGGGAAATTGGCACCGTGGTCCTCTTGCTCATCATGATATTCATGGTGCTGGTAATCGGCTTCATCGTCTTCATGGAGCGAGGGCAGCGACGCATTCAGGTGCAGTATGCCCGGCGGGTCGTAGGCCGGCGCATGTATGGTGGCCAGAGCACCCACCTGCCGTTAAAGGTTAATAGTGCCGGTGTGATTCCGCCCATCTTTGCATCTTCCATCCTCATGTTTCCGGCGACGGTGACCACGTTCATAGGGAGTGATTGGGTGCGCCGGGCCACGGAATGGATCTCCCCAGGAGCTCTGCTGCACGAGATCCTTTACGTCATCTTGATTATTTTCTTCTGTTATTTTTATACGGCGGTTACCTTTAATCCGGTGGACGTGGCAGAGAATATGAAGAAATATGGTGGGTATATACCTGGACTGCGTCCGGGTAAACCCACTTCTGAATATATTGAACGCATCCTGGCTCGTATCACCCTGGGTGGCGCCCTATATGTGTCGGCGGTCTGCGTCCTGCCCACCATCCTGGTGCAGCGCTTTAACGTCCCCTTTTATTTCGGCGGCACAGCATTGCTCATAGTCGTGGGGGTGGCCATGGATACGGTGGGCCAGATTGAATCCCATATGTTGACCCGTCATTATGAGGGGTTCATGAAAAAACGCATCGGTGGCAGGGTCCGACGCTAACGGGCGGCAATACCCCTTATTCCCCGAAGTGGAGTGGAGAAGGATTCACGCGGCACATGGCGCTAAAGAACATAGGATAAAGGAGGCAGGCATGAATCTGATTCTGTTGGGCGGCCCCGGCGCGGGCAAAGGCACCCAGGCGAAGCTCTTAATTGAAAAATATCAAATTCCGCAGATTTCCACCGGTGACATCCTGCGGGCGGCCGTCAAAGAAGGCACCGAGATGGGCAAGAAGGCCAAAGAATATATGGACGCCGGTAAATTGGTGCCCGATGAAGTTGTCATCGGCATCATTGAAGATCGCCTGAAACAGCCTGATGCCCAAAAAGGCTTTATTCTGGACGGATTTCCCCGCACCGTCCCCCAGGCCGAGGCCTTGGATGCAACCCTGAAGAAAATGGGCTCCAAGATTGACCATGTTCTGAGTATCGAGGTAGATGAAGAAGAGCTGGTAACCCGCCTCACTGGCCGGCGCACTTGTAAAAATCAGGCCTGTGGCCAGATGTATCACATCAAGTTCACCCCGCCCAAAAAAGAGGGTATCTGTGATAAATGCGGGTCGGAACTGTATCAGCGGGATGATGACAACGAAACCACCGTGCGGTCTCGGTTAGCCACATATAATCAGGCCACCAAACCCTTGATCGACTATTATAGCAAACAGGGTATCCTGAAGACCATCAAGGGCGTGGGCAGCATTAACGATATTTTTAATCAGATTTGTAGCATCTTAGGGTAAGAGCGCCAGGCCGGGGATCCCGATCAGGCTGCAGTGGATCCCCGGCTGCTATGAACATCATGATCAAACTGAAATCTCCGCTGGAAATAGCCAAAATGCATAAGGCCAACCAGATCGTGGCCGAAGCCTTGGCGGAGATTAAAGAACATATCCGCCCCGAGGTGGAAACCCTGGAGTTGGATGCCATTGCCGAGGCCTTCTGTCGCCGGCGGAAGGTAAAACCGGCTTTTAAGAATTACCGGGGGTATCCCAAATCCATCTGCGTGACCATTAATGATGAAGTCGTCCACGGCATCCCATCGCACC
>CAZARS010000176.1:0-596 GCA_964487625.1 uncultured Desulfobacca sp. | reverse complement strand
CTGCAGGCCGGTGATGTTGTGAGCATCGATTTCGGGGTGCGGTACGATGGGTATTATGGGGATGCGGCCATCACGGTGGCCGTAGGTGAAGTCAGCCCGTTGGCTCAACGGTTGATTGCCACCACCGAAGAATCATTGTATGCTGGTATTGCCCAGGTCGTGGCGGGCAAGCGGTTGAGCGATATCTCTCACGCGGTCCAGCAAACGGTGGAAGCCCAGGGGTTTTCAGTGATCCGCGATTTTGTCGGGCATGGCATCGGCCGCTCCCTGCATGAAGACCCTCAGATTCCCAACTTTGGCCCGCCGGGCCATGGACCGGTCTTGCAGCCAGGAATGACTCTGGCCATTGAGCCCATGGTCAGCGCCGGCCGTTATGAAATTATCGTCCAACCCGACGGTTGGACCGCCAAGACCAAAGACGGAAGTCTGGCCGCACACTTTGAGCATACGGTGGCCCTCACCCAGAAGGGTGTCTTGATTTTGAGTAAACTTTAAGAATATAATTATAATGATATGATGGGAAATAGGGTTGTCTGGAGCAGTCCGGAAGGCAATCATTATATTGTTTTGCGTGGAGATGGGAGCGGCAGTATATG
>CAZARS010000175.1:0-3709 GCA_964487625.1 uncultured Desulfobacca sp. | reverse complement strand
GTCTTAAAACAACGTTTCGCGGCCTGAAAGCCGAACAGCTCTTCGCTTTCTGTCAGCTTGCAGCGCCTGGTCGCCAGCTGGCGCGCCCCCTGGCCAATAATCGCACCACAAAATACCACACTGAAGCACAAGACATCGTGTTCCTCCAGGTTTGTTACCTTCCTTCCCTGGCCCCTGGCCCCTGACCCCTGACCTCTGCCGCCTGCCCCCGCTCCCGCCCGAACAGGGCCGCCCCGGCGTCGTGATACATTTCCCGCCACTCCGGACACCGGCGCAGCTCCGGGTAGAGCCTGGACCGGGTGTTGACCAGGAGCAGGTCGGGGTTGTAGGCCCGGAGCAACTCCTCCCAGCCCGGCTGGGCGTCCTCGATGGCGAAGGTGTCGGCGAGCACCTTGGCCGTATAGGCCGTGTCATACCGCCCGTCCGGGGCCACCAGCACCTGGGGATACAGCCGCCAGAAGGCGTACTGCCCCCAGTTCAGGGAGACCAGCAGGTTCCCGGACAGGCCCTGCTGCTCGATATAGTCCACCGCCCCCACCGGATAATAGAGCTTGGCCTCTTTGGAGGGCAGCGCCGGGACCGTCAGGGTGAGGGGCTGCCGGTCCGCCAGGGCAATACCGTAGCCCAGGATTACCAGCCAGACCACCGCTACGGCATAACCAGGCCGCAGCCATGCCCGGCAGCGCCGCCAGGAATCCTCCTGCGGAAGTTTCTCCAGAAACCGGTCCAGCGCCGGCGGCAAAAAAGCCCCCACGGCCATCAGGAAAAAGGGCAGGTGCCGGATGGCGGTACAGGCCAGGGCCAAGGTGACCCCCAGCACCAGCCCGGGCGTCAGCGCCAGCCGCCGGCTCCAGGCCAAGAGCAGCCCCGCCGCCAGCACCACCTGGGCCAGATAGCCCACGGTATCATACATCCCCCGCTGCCAGGCCGTGAGCACCGAACCCCACTCGGCCACATAAGGCCGGGGCAGGGTGACGGCGTGGACCAGGCGATACCAGTACTCCAGGCCATACGGATTGGCCAGCGTGGCCAGGACCGCCAGGAGCAGGGCCCACAGATACGGCAGGAAGTCCCGGCGGGAGAGGGCCTCCCCCACCGCATACAGCGCCAACAACCCCAGCCCGGCCAGGAAACCGCCGTGCAGGTTGCACCACAGGACCTGGAGGGGCGCCAGCCAGGCCAGGCCCCAATACCGCCCCGCCAGCCGGGCCCGCTCCAGGAGCCACAACGACAGGGCAAAAAAGGCATAGGTGAAACACTGCGC
The DNA here is from genome assembly GCA_964487625.1 of uncultured Desulfobacca sp. Classification (GTDB taxonomy): domain Bacteria; phylum Desulfobacterota; class Desulfobaccia; order Desulfobaccales; family Desulfobaccaceae; genus Desulfobacca. The sequence goes on along the minus strand of CAZARS010000175.1, from coordinate 2,445 downwards.
CCGCACCGGGCTGAAGCCGAAGAAATAGAGAGAGCTGGCCAGCCACAGGACCAGCACCGCAGCCAGGACTCCGGCCCCTGGCAGCCGGGCGGCCCGATACAGGCAGAACAGCAGCCCCAGGCCCAGGGGTTGCAGCCCGGCGATCAGAAGGGGGGTAGAGCTGCACCGGAAAGCAGCCAGAGAAGATCTTGGTAGCCTCCCACCTCTGGTGGGAGAAGCTTGATGCCCAGCTCGCCGCATTGGCAGTCAGCGGATATCCGTGGTTTTTATAACCTCGTGCTTTCCGACTTTACTATTTTTCTGCTTTTGTCTATTTGCCTCAGGCGACGCCTGATGGGTTCGCATGTACGACTAAGGATGCGAAATCTGCTCCAAAGGAGGATGTCGCTCCCGGATAAGGTTTCTGCCCCGCGCCGACCGTAGATTTATACTAGGCTTGACGCAACCGGCGGTTTATTCTATATTTCCCCCACCCAATTGCGGGGGAGAAGGTAAGCGGGGCAAATATCTTCTGGCTTGACCCTTGGTATGAAAGCACGTCGACCGAGCTACCGAATAGCCACACCCAGACTGGAAAACCCTGGTTCTGGTCTGTCCAGACGACCGTCAGATCTGGCCCTTTACCGCTCCGATAAAAAATCCCAAGTGTCTCAAACGAGTTGCACTTTTATAGGTATATTTTTTTCTCGACCATCATTTTGCCCTTGACTTATTCACGGCCATCATGCTATGAAATACTCTACCAGAAAAAGCTAACCTACAGGGACGTGGGGCAGAAAACTACGGGTCTTGAGGACGGAATAAAAAGACAGCCGGGTTGCCTGGAATGAGGCAGCTCGGCTTTTTTGATTTTAAAGGTTATTACAAAATTGGCAGGAGATATGGCTATGAAAAAAAGAACTTCAATTGCTCTTCTTGAAATTATTTTTTGTTTAGGATTACTGCTAACGAGTTCCGCTTTCGCTAATGTAGTAATAAATTTTGAAGATTTATATAAAGGCGAGGAAGGTTTAATTAAAATTCCCGAAGAATATTGTGGATTTAAATGGTATTTTGAGAATTATGCTGTTACCAAAAATTATATTGGTTTTCCCCCATACTACAGTTTTTCTAATGCTGTAATTGGTCAGGCGGGGTTGGCTGTTTTTAATCCCGAGGATTATTGGTCTTCTCATGTAATCATTAATCATAAAATTGGAGGATATTTTAACTTCAAGAGCATGAGTATTGCTAGTATTAGTCCTTTCTTGAATGGTTATCTCTCCGTAGTAGGAAGTAACTCGACTGATCACAAAATATATCAAAAGATAGTAGAAGTAAATGATAAAGCAAATATCTATAATTTTAATTTTCCTAATATTGATACCTTATTAATATCAAAAATTGGAACAGCGCCGATTGTGGTAGATAATATAACTTATGAGCCTGTTTATAAACCCAAAATATATGGTTTGTTTATAGGGATTGGCGACCGTAGTCCAAAAATAATGGATTTTTATGGTGATGATATAGCTCGCGATATCTACCTAAAATTTACTGATGCATTTAAATCTGTTTCACTTTATTATTGGGGAAGAGCAGACCAAGAAGGTGGGGTTACAAAGGATCAAATAAAATCAACCCTTGACACTTTTACAAATGTTCTAAAGCCTGGTGACTCATTATTTATATACATGACTTCACATGGCGGCAGCAGCACAAAACGGGGCACTGAAACAACTAAAAACCCAGGAGATGAATTCCTTATCATCGGCCCAAATGAAGCTCTCTATGACAATGATCTATTTAGTTATCTAAGCAACGACAAATTAGACAATGTTAATAAGTTGGTTATTTTGGATAGCTGCGGTTCAAAAGGTTTTTGGGGCGACAACAGCTTTAGTGATCCCGGCGGTGATCTGGAAAAATTGACCAAAATTAGACTGATTGCATCTGCGGAAGAAGGTGATTTTGCAAAATACGGCATTGAGGGCTATGGTTTCTTTTCCATGGCCCTCTTAGATGGGCTTACGCGTAATAAAAAAGGCTATCTTGATGCAGATTCTGATGAGAATAACAACTTAACGGCAGATGAGATTGAAAATTACATTAAGAATTGGAGTAGGCTTAATCATTATTTGGGCCAAACGGTTTTTGATATGGATTTTGGTGATCCCAGTATATTTACAATAGACATGTGGAACCCAGGTGGGTTTAAGACAGATGATTATATGGATGGTCTACAGGTTGTACCATTACCATCTAGTATAATTATGCTTGGCTCAGCACTCATTAAATTATTTTTACTCAAATTTCGCACCAAGTAACGGCAGTTATTACTAATTATATTACTTGAATATTACTTTTATAATTGCAAAGGCTCCAAGGCTGTGGTAACATATTTAATTGAATAAACTAAATAAACCACAACATTGGAGCCTTCTTATGTATAGCAAAAATATCAGC
>CAZARS010000174.1:0-3715 GCA_964487625.1 uncultured Desulfobacca sp. | reverse complement strand
AGAACTCATGGTGGTGGAGCACACTGGTCAGCCAGGGGGAATCCTGCCGGGTATCCACATGGAAACCATTAAGTTTCCGCCAGCCGATCCCCTTATGAAAGAGATTGCCGCTTTCCTGGACGCGGTGGCAACCCGCCAGGAACCGGTGGTGAGTGGCGAGGCCGGGAAAGAAGCCTTGGCCTTAGCGTTGGACATCAACGCAGCCATGCGATTGGTCCGGCAGTGAAGCAGGCAGCCAAAATTCTCTTGGTGGCCGGCGAAGCCTCGGGCGATAAGCACGCGGCTCGGCTCATACAGGCGCTGCGGGACCAACTCCTTGAGGTGAGGCTGACCGGGATCGGTGGCGCGGCCTTGGCGGCCCAAGGGATGCAGTTTATCTGCCGGGCTGAGGATTTGGCGGTCATCGGGCTGACGGAGGTGGCCCACAAGATCCCCCTCATCTGGCGGGCTTTGGGCCGGATCTGGCACCACCTTACCCATGACCGGCCGGACCTGGTGATTTTAGTGGATTACCCGGATTTCAATTTCCTGGTGCTACGCTTGGCCCGCCGTTGCCAGGTGCCGGTCATGTATTATATCAGCCCCCAAGTCTGGGCGTGGCGCCGGGGCCGGGTCAAGACCATTGCCCGGTTGGTTAATCGCATGGTGGTAATCTTTCCCTTTGAGGAAGAGTTTTATCGCCGCCATGGGGTTGCCGTGACCTACGTGGGCCATCCCCTCCTGGAGACGCTGCCGGACCTGCCACCTCGGGCCGAGCTGCGGCAACGCCTTGGCTTGGAGCCCCGGGATCTGGCCATCGCCCTCCTGCCCGGCAGCCGCACCGGTGAGATCCAGCAGCTCCTGCCGGATATGTTGGCCAGCGCCGGGCAACTGCAGGCGGCCTTGCCGGCCTGTCGCTTCCTCTTGCCACTGGCCCCCACCATCAATCCTGATTTTGTGCAGCCGTGGTTGACACGGGCACCGGTGCCCGTGGAGCTGTATCAGCAACAGACCTACGAAATCATGGCCGCCGCTGATCTGGCCTTGGTGGCTTCGGGAACCGCCACCTTGGAGACCGCCCTCATGGGGACCCCCATGGTCATTCTCTATCGCTTAGCGCCCCTGACTTACCATGTGGGCCGGCTCCTCATCCGGGTGCCTTATATTGGCATGGCCAACCTGCTGGCCCAGGAAGCCTTGTTTCCCGAACTCATTCAGGATGAGGTGACGCCGGCCAAGATTACCGCCGCCGCCTTGCACTTGATCAAAGATACCGATCAGTTGGCCCGTATCCGGGCGGGGTTGCTACGGCTCAGAAAAGGTCTGGACGGACCCGGGGCGTCGAGACGGGCGGCGGCCGTAGCCCTGGAGTTATTGCAACAGCAATGAACTTAGGCAGGTCCGGACCTTGCAGAAGGCGCTATATCGGGCAACTTCATCTTATTGGCGGGCATGACAAGGAAAAAACCCCCCCTTGGCCACGGGCCACTAACCCCTGAATGCACGGAGGCTGCCGATGTTGGAAAAGATTCTCAGTATCTTAGGACCAGAAGGCGAAGCTCTGCTGGCGTATCGTTGCCGGGGCTTTGCCAAAGAGATGTTGCATCTGCCCGGTCCGGATTTTCTGGACCGGATCTTTCTCCCCACTGATCGTCCCATTCCGGTCCTGCGGTCCCTGGCGACCCTGTTGAATCATGGCCGGCTGGCCGGGACAGGGTATATCTCCATTCTCCCCGTGGATCAGGGGGTGGAGCACTCAGCCGGGGCCTCCTTTGCCCCCAACCCCATCTATTTTGACCCAGAAAATATCATCAAGCTGGCCATCGAGGGCGGCTGCAATGCCGTGGCCTCAACGCTCGGGGTGCTGGCCAGCGTGGCCCGGCAATACGCCCACAAGATTCCCTTTATCCTAAAGATTAATCATAACGAGCTGTTAAGTTATCCTAATCAACATGACCAGACTCTTTTTGCCCGAGTGGCCCAGGCCTATAACCTGGGGGCAGTGGCCATCGGAGCCACCATCTATTTCGGTGCACCCGAGTGCCGCCGTCAGATTCAAGAAATCAGTGAGGCTTTTCAACAAGCCCATGAGCTGGGGCTGGCCACCATCCTTTGGTGCTACACCCGCAACCCTGCCTTTAAGACGCCGGAAAAGGACTATCATGTGGCTGCGGATCTCACCGGCCAAGCCAATCATTTGGGCGTCACCCTCAAGGCCGATCTTATTAAACAGAAACTGCCGGAGAATAACGGCGGCTACACCGCCTTGAAGTTTGGCAAGACCCATCCTAAAGTCTATTCGGACCTGGCCCCGGATCATCCCATCGAATGGTGCCGTTATCAGGTGGCCAACTGTTATATGGGGCGGATCGGCCTGATCAATTCCGGCGGCGCCAGCGGTGACAATGACCTGGCCGAAGCCGTGCGCACCGCGGTCATCAACAAACGAGCCGGCGGTATGGGCCTTATTCTGGGGCGCAAGGCTTTTCAACGCCCCCTGGCCGAAGGCGTGGCTTTGCTCCACGCAGTGCAAGACGTTTATCTCTGCCCAGAAGTAACGGTGGCTTAGGGTGGAGGCCGAAAAACGGGGTTCCAGCCAACTGATTAGGGCCGACGAGCCGTAAATAAATCCAGCTATTCAGCCGCCCTTCTCCGGGGCCAGGTGAAGGCCCAAGGCAGCAGCTCTTGGTGGGTTATTAGGCGGAATTCCCCTTGGAGATTTGCCAGGATTAGTTGGCAGTCAGGCGCGGCGAACTCCTGCAGCACTTGGCGGCAGAGGCCGCAGGGCGCCACCGGCGTCGGCGTATCGGCCACTACCGCCAGAGCGCTGATCTCCTGTTGGCCGGCGGCGACAGCCTGCCAGATGGCCACGCGCTCGGCACAGACGGTGGCCCCCAGCGAGGCATTTTCGATATTCGCCCCCGTGAACACTTGACCGTCCGAGGTAAGGACGGCCGCGCCCACGGCAAACTGGGAATAGGGGGCATAAGCCCGGGTCCTGGCCTCCCGGGCCTGGGCCAGGAGATCCTTTACCGTGGCTTCAGCAAGGAATACCATAACAATACTCCGCTCTCGACGTTAGATTGATCATTTTCCGGTCCCCCAAGACATTGCAATTTTTCTCACAGCAGGGTAACCTTGCTCATAAGATAGGCATGAGGCAGTAAGCTGCCAACCCATGGCCTCCCGGTTGGCGGGTCAGATGCTCGGCCGAGGCCGAGGCAGCTCTCCATTCCCGACCAGGCCCCTGGCACCACCGGACCCTAATTGCTTATGAATACTCATCTTCCCACACCTCATCATATCCATCTCCTTGGTATCTGCGGCACTGGCATGGCAGCCTTGGCCGGGATCCTGCAGGAACAGGGCTTTACGGTGACCGGCTCCGATGAGCATACCTACCCCCCCATGAGCACCTTTTTGGCGAGTCTGGGCATTCCGGTGCTGACCGGTTACCAGCCGGAGCACTTGCAGCCGCGGCCCGACCTGGTGGTTATCGGCAATGTTATCCGGGCGGATAATCCCGAAGCCCGCGCCGTGCTCCAACAGGATATTCCCTATCTCTCCATGCCCGAAGCTTTAAACCGCTATCTGGTGGGCAACCGGCAGGCCCTGGTGGTGAGTGGCACCCACGGCAAGACCACCACTTCCTCCTTATTGGCCTGGCTACTCTATGCAGTGGGTTTGGACCCTGGCTTTATGATCGGCGGTATCGTCAGAAACTTCCAGTCCAATT
>CAZARS010000173.1:0-3717 GCA_964487625.1 uncultured Desulfobacca sp. | reverse complement strand
GTTTTCCTCGCCCACAAGGGTGCGGCAGACAAAGCGCAGATCTTCGGCCCAAACATTGCCATAGGACTTGCGCACAATGTTGCAAGGGTCCTGACAGGTAAACTTGACCTGCAGTTTTTTATTCCAATCAGCATTGACTTTGAGTTTGCCTTCCCGGATCCATTTGGCATAGAGGCTGACTATGGGTACTAGCTCGAATTTATGAGGAATCTTGAAGCGTTGTAAGCCTTCCCAGAGGGAGTAGGTAACGTGGCCGCATTCGGTGCTGATATAGTAGCGGCAACCTAGGTCATCGGCTTGTTTAGCGGTCTGGGCCGTCACTTTGCGCCAGGATTCATCATCGGCCAGGAACATGCAGTAATTCTCACCACCCCAACCGATGCTGCCGTAGGTCCAATCAGCTCCGACGATATGGAGGATTTTCCACAGGGGCACCATTTCCTCAGGTTCGGTCACCGGCTCTCGAGAATTCTGGTTGAGGAAATAGAGCGCCCCGACCTTGTCGATGGGCGCTTCCATGTCGGCAAAGCGGGGGTCGGCCTCCCGGACTTCGGCTAGAACATCCTCCACCACAAACTTGAAATCCTCTTGACTCGTACCCATGGCACTGCCGCTGGCATTGCGCAAGGCCTCGTCGCAGGACCGCAGGATACCCCGGGGCCTTTTCTCTCGCGGCCAGGAGGCCCGGGCTTGATATACCAAGGCCGGGATATTGATATTCATGGGGCATGCATGGACACAGCGTTTGCACATGGTGCACATCCATACCCAGGGGGTGGTGGTGACTTCCTCATCCATCCCGAGAAAGGCCATCCGCAGAAATTTCCGGGGATCTAGACCCTCCAAGCCGGTGGCCGGGCATCCGGCTGCGCACGTGCCGCAGGTTAAACAGGCATTGAGATTGCCGCCATCGGGCAGCATCTCCATAACCCGCTCCCGGAAAGTCTTGTCGGGGGCATGTTTTAACTCCAAAACTTTTTCTGACATATTGCTAATTCCTCGCATGCAGATGTTTTCAGGGCAAGATTCCTGCCTAATTTATGCGGCTGAGGCAGCTTGCTGAGTCGGGGCGGCTTTTTTCCAGAGAGGCCCTAACTTCCGGATCCGTTCGGTGAACTCCGTGCAGCATTGGGCAAACTGTGGTCCCATGCCCGAGGAGTTGTAGAACATTTCCACTCGCTCCGGATCGATGCCGATGCTCTTGAGGATCTGTTTGGCCCGCTTCACCCGGGTAGTGGCAAAATAGTTGCCTTCTAAGTAATGACAATCACCCAAGAGGCAGCCCGACAGAAAAACGCCATCGGCGCCCACCTCAAAGGCCTTGAGGATATGATTGATATCTACCCGGCCGGTGCACGGGACCTTGAGGATGTGTACGTTGGTGGGATACTGCAGCCGCATTGAGCCGGCTAAGTCGGCGGCAGCGTAAGAACACCATTGGCAACAGAAACAGAGAATCTTTGGTTCAAAGCGTTCGGTCATACTGGTCCTCCTGAGAGATGGCAACAAAATAGGGGTTTTTCCTTGACCCAGAGCGAGCGGCGGCATTTCCCGCTTGCTGGGCGTAAATCCTGAGCGCTACAGCCAACGCCCCCGTCTCGCCCAGGTCCATGGTGGCTACCCAGACCGGGCCACCGTCAGATAAGGGGACGGCCTGTAAGGTGTGAAGATGAAAAAGGGCGACAATCTCCGGTAAACCGGCGGCAGGCACCATCATGGCAAAAGACCTCAACAGAAGGGTCTGGCCGCCCTCTCTAAAAGAGCCTGCTGCCTGGCAGCGTTGACCGAGACTGTAGGCAACCATTACCCTACCTCTTGGTCAGGGGCAGTGGTCTCCGGGCAGGGGGTGGCCACAATACTGAACTGAGCCGGACTGAAGGAGATCGATCGAAAGGGGAGAACTACAGCTGCAGGATATTCTTCGGCCTGGCTCCGTCCCTACCAAACCCGGGTAGAAGGTGTTGACAGCGTCAGGTAAAGCCGAAGAATACTGGCATAGCGGTATCCCAAAAGAAATTTGGTGCCCAACTGCTGTAATCTTACAGCAAGTTGCGCCTATTTGTCAAATCGATTTTGTCTATGCCATGGCTGTGGCCGGGATCATGCTCCCCAGCAAGTCCTGGAGCAATAGGGAGGCAGGCGGCGTGGTTTGGGTTGACGGCAAGGGAAAATCTGGTAAAGTAAGACATTTAAATTGTGATGCAAAAGGATAGAGTCTCATGGCTGTGTTGGTCCCTTGGCGGGCATTGTATTATAATCCTGAGAAGATTAACGATCTCGGCCCCATCGTTACCCCTCCCTATGATGTTATTACGCCGGAGCAGCGGCGGCAGTTTGAAGCGCAGCATCCGTTTAATGTCATTCGCCTGATTTTACCCCAACCTCTCAGCGACGACCCTGATTCCCGATACCAACACGCGGCCCTAACGCTGCAGGACTGGCGTCGTCAGGATATCTTGCGGCAAGATACCGCGCCGGCCCTTTATTATTGGGAGACCGATTATAGTTTGGAGGGCCGAATTCATACCCGCCGGGCGGTTGTGGGCCTCATTCGCCTGGAGTCTTTAGAAAGTGGCGTGGTGCGCCCGCATGAGAAAACTTTTTCCGCCCATAAGACCGATCGCTTTAAATTAATGCAGCAGGTCCGGGCCCAACTGTCGGCGGTCTTTGCCCTCTATCCCGATGCCGCAGATGTGGTCTTAACCGGTTTGCGTCAAGGTTTGCCTGAGCAGCCGCTCTATCGCTTTCAGGATTACGAAGGATCCCACCATCGGTTTTACCGGGTCAGCGACCCCATGGCCTGGCGGGCCGCGGCGGCCGGTCTGGCTGACTTGCCCATTTTCATTGCTGATGGGCACCACCGCTATGAGACTGCCCTGGCCTACCGCGATTGGTTGCAGAAACAGTATCCCGAAGCCCCTCCCAACGCCAGTTTTCATTATGTCCTGATGTATCTGAGTAACATGTTCGATGCGGGCCTGATCATACGACCGGCCCACCGCCTATTAACTATCAGACACCTCAGCAATGTTTCCGAAGAACAATTATTTGCCCACCTGCCTTACTATTTTGACATGGTACCGTTGACCCTCACCAAACCACTCACCGCCAATGCCGAGATCCTGGCGCGCACCTTGGCCGAAGCCGGTCGCTTTGGCACGGCCTTCATCCTGGTCACGGCTGCCGGTCGGGCTTGCCTGTTGCGCCCTAAAGCCGGCATTATGGCCAGCGCCATAGCCGCCCATTTGCCAGCGGCGCTCACCAAACTCGATGTGGTTGTCCTGAATTTTTTGGTTTTTGATAAAGTCCTGGGCTTAAGTAGTGCCCAACAGGACGACAGCAAAATCTTTCAGTATGACAGCACCATTGCCGGCGCTCTGGCTGCCCTGGAGCAGGGTAAGGTGGACCTGGCCTTCCTCCTCAACCCTACCCATATTGAGCACGTCCAAGAAGTAGCTAGCAGCGGTCTCATTATGCCGCGCAAATCCACTTACTTCTATCCCAAAGTGCCGGTGGGGCCGGTTATGCACCTGCTCGATCCCACTGAGACTGTGGGGCTTTGATGAGAGTCAGGGGAAAAGGCGGTTTGCTGCGGAGCAGACCATGAGCTTCTTGCGGGAGGCAGAGAGTGGGGCGAATGGGCTAACGGCGACATTTGCCGGCGCCTGGCCGGCCATCTCTGCCTCACGGTCTTGGCATACCACATCCTGGCCGCCA
>CAZARS010000172.1:0-3794 GCA_964487625.1 uncultured Desulfobacca sp. | reverse complement strand
TGTGTTATCAAAAAAATAATTTATAATAATATTTTGTCTGTCTGAGGGGGGCAGCCGGATTGCTTGGCAGCCTTGCGGCGAGCGGGTCAGGAGAGAGTTTGCGTGAAAGAAAGAATCTAAGTAACCCTTCCAACATGCCAAAAACGCCTCGGCCCTTTCTCCTGCCTGCCCTGCCCTTCAGGTGATTTCCGGATGATTCTCAGTTGAGCTCAGGAGTGCCCGCTAAGGTTTTGGTATACAGCAGAGTGCGTCGCGCCGTTATCCCCAGATGGCTCCCAAGGTCATTCTCAAAGAGCGAGGCGACCGTAAAATCTCGGTTACGACGCGGCGCTCGATATGGCAAAGTTGGCTTTCCCCTTGCCCGACGGAGGTATCTCCTGTCTGCTAATGCCCTGTGCCCCGGCTGGCAAGTCCGGGCCATGAGAACTTTCAATGTTGAGGGGTCGCTAAAGGCTTATTTATAAAGAGCCCATGAACAGGCGTTTATAACCCGTGCCGGAAATCTGCCGGATTAGAATGAGTTGAGTTAGCCCTGAGGAGAAGCCACGGTGTTTACCGGATTGGTGGAGGGTATCGGTCACATCACGGCGGTGCAGACCCAAGCCGAGGGTTTGCGCCTCAGCGTCACTGCCCCCTTTGACTTGGCCGCGGTCAAGTTAGGCGACTCCATTGCCGTCAGCGGGCCGTGCCTCACGGTGGTGGCCCTCACCTCCCAACAGTTTACCGTGGAGGTCTCGCCGGAAACCCTGCAACGCACGAACCTGGGCCGTAAGGTGGTGGGTGCCAAGGTAAATCTGGAGCGTGCCCTGAAAGTCGGCGATCGTTTGGGTGGCCATCTTGTCAGCGGCCACATCGACTGTCTGGGCACGGTGACCCGCCTGCGCCAAGGGCCCCGCCATTGGACCTTGACCGTGCAGCTGCCCCGTCCCTGGAGCCGCTATGTCATTGAGAAAGGCTCCATTGCTCTGGATGGAGTCAGCCTGACTGTCAATACTGTCCATGGAGAGGAGTTCAGCGTCAATATCATCCCCCACACCGCCCAACAGACGACGCTCCAAGACCTCCGGGTGGGGGATCAACTCAACGTGGAAACCGATATCATCGGCAAGTATGTGGAAAAACTCCTGCAGGCCCACAGACCGCCAAGCCCTAGTGATATTACTCTGGAAATGCTGGCTCGCCATGGCTTTCTCACCTAAAATTGCCGGCCGCGGGTCGGCCCCTGCCAGGCCGTTCCAGGGGGCACAGCGTTTCACCTTGGCGCGGTCTGGAGACCAGCACTATCGAGGTACTCTACCATGCCCATCTCACCCATAGAAGATGTCATTCAAGACATCAAGCAGGGAAAAATGATTATCCTGGTGGACGACGAAGACCGGGAGAATGAAGGTGACCTCACCATGGCCGCGGAGATGGTGACGCCGGAGGCCATCAATTTCATGGCCCGCTTCGGCCGCGGTCTCATCTGCCTGGCCCTGGCCCCGGAAATCATTGAGCAACTCAAACTTCCCATGATGGTCACCAACAATACCTCCCCCTTCAACACGGCCTTTACCGTCTCCATCGAAGCGAAGCGGGGGGTGACCACCGGCATCTCGGCCGCGGATCGGGCCACCACCATTCTCACGGCAGTGGCCAAAGATGCCAAACCCGAGGATATCGTTAGCCCCGGCCATGTCTTTCCCTTGCGGGCCCGCAAAGGCGGGGTATTGGTGCGCACCGGTCAGACCGAGGGCTCCGTGGACCTGGCTCGCCTGGCCGGCCTGCGCCCCGGCGCCGTCATCTGCGAGATTATGAATGAAGACGGCACCATGGCCCGGCTGCCTGATCTGGAGATCTTTGCCGAGCAACACCAATTAAAGATCGCCACCATCGCCGATCTGGTGGCCTACCGCCTGCGCCACGAGTCCTTCGTACGCCGCGTGGCCTCGGCCAAGCTCCCGACATATTATGGGGAGTTCACCCTCATCGCCTATGATAACGACGTGGATCATGAACAACACGTAGCGTTGGTAAAGGGGGAGATTAACCCCGATGAACCCATCCTGGTGCGGGTCCACTCCGAGTGCCTCACCGGCGACGTCTTGGGGTCCCTGCGGTGCGACTGTGGCGATCAGCTGGTTGCCGCCATGCAACAGGTGGAAGAGGCTGGCAGCGGCGTTATCCTCTACATGCGACAAGAGGGCCGCGGGATCGGCCTCCTCAACAAAATCCGGGCCTATGAACTCCAGGATCAAGGCGCGGATACGGTGGAAGCCAATCTGGCCCTGGGGTTTAAGGCTGATCTGCGGGATTATGGCATCGGCGCCCAGATCCTGCGGGACTTGGGCGTCCGAAAAATGCGCCTGATGACCAACAACCCCAAAAAGATCATCGGCTTGGAAGGCTATGGCCTCAAGGTGGTGGAACGGGTGCCCATCGAAGTGCCGCCCAATCGGGAAAATAAGAAGTACCTCAAGACCAAATGCCTGAAAATGGGGCACCTCCTGGAATTGGTGCGCTAGCCGGTCAGAGCGCGGCCAAACTGCACGCCTCCGCCGGAGGTTAAGCAGTACAAAGCAATGATCCCAAGGTAAAGGATACACCATGGTACAGACGGTGGAAGGCCATCTAGTGGCCGAAGGTATGAAATTTGCTCTTATCGTGAGCCGTTTTAATGATCTTTTTGCCGAGCGTTTATTGGGCGGCGCGTTGGACAGCCTGCGCCGGCGGGGGGCGCGGGAGGAGGACCTGACGGTTTTCCGGGTGCCCGGCGCTTTCGAAATTCCCTTGGTGGCCAAAAAGGTGGCTCTGACGAAAAAGTATGATGCCATCATCTGTCTGGGGGCCGTTATCCGCGGTTCCACCCCCCATTTTGATTATGTGGCGGCCGAGGTTAGCAAGGGTATCGCCGCGGTCTCTCTGGAAACCGGCGTCCCCGTGCTCTTTGGGGTAATTACCACCGATAATCTGGAACAGGCCATCGAGCGCTCTGGCAGCAAGGCCGGCAATAAGGGCTTTGCCGCGGCCGAAGCCGCCGTGGAAATGGTCCATCTCCTGCGACAGATTGAGGCCTAAGAGACGGTGACCCGCCCCAGCAAAAGTTTAGCCCGGGAAAGGGCCCTGCAATGTCTGTATCAATTGGAGGTCGGCCAGCACCCGGAGAGCAGCGCTGCTACCCTGATCTGGGAGCATTTCCACCCCGACGAAAAAATTCCCCCTTATTTCCATCGGTTGGTCCAGGGGGTCTGGCAGCACCGGGAAGAACTGGATGCCTATATCTCCCGGTTCTCCCAGCATTGGCGCCTGGAGCGCCTGAGCGTCATTGATCGGGCCATCCTGCGCCTCGCCCTCTTTGAACTCCGCTATTGCCCGGAAGTCCCCCCCAAGGTGGTGATTAACGAGGCCGTGGAGCTGGCCAAACGCTTCGGCAGCGAACAATCGGGGGCCTTTGTCAACGGCATCTTGGACGCTTTTCTCAAATCGGTGCAGCCACGGCCTGAAACTGCGGCCACCAGCGGGGTCGAGCCCCAATGAACCGGAAGGAGGTTGCCCTGGTAGGTTTTTGGGCCGGTCAGCATTTCTCCATTGACATTATTGGTTTTTTTTATTAATAAATTATTTTCTCCTTGTTTCGCCAGGATCGGCGAAGCTGATTAACCCATAAGGAGGACCGATGCATCGGTACGAAACCATCTTTGTCGTCAACCCCGATCTCAGTGACGACGAAACCCAGAGTGTCATTAAAAAATTTGCGGGGATTGTGAGTGCGGGGGGGGGTGTCCCTTTAAAATTAGAGGATTGGGGACGCCGCC
>CAZARS010000171.1:1521-3827 GCA_964487625.1 uncultured Desulfobacca sp. | reverse complement strand
GAGCACAGCGTTCGGGACGCTGGGGTCGCTGGTTCAAATCCAGTCGTCCCGACCACCCTTCATCCTCTCAATCCCAATACCAGATCCACCGCCGTATCCCGCCCTCGAGCCCCTAAGCATTAGTATGCAATCTTCTGCGCGTGAGGTTGGTCTCTTGTTCCAAGAACCCGGTCTGCAGATTATCCGGTTAACCGGGACTCCCGCAGCCCTGGGTCAGGCCCACGGACGGTTGTTGGCAGATCAGATCAAGCACCTGCGCCGGCTGTTGTGGCGCTATCTGGGCCGCCTTACTTGGGGGATCGGGGCGCTGCCCCTCTATGTTTTCATCTGTGGCTTGGCGTGGCGTTTCCGGCGTTTTGTTCCTGCCCCATTTTGGGAAGAGATGCAGGCCCTGGCCCAAGGAGCAGGGGTGCATGTCAGCTTTATTCTCTTCATCAATGTCATGGATGACCTGCTCAACAATACTCCACGCTGCTCTTCTTTTGCCGCGCCGTTGCGTCAAGACCGGCCGACGACCTTTCTTTTAGGGAGGAACTTGGATTACCCGCTCTTTGCCCAGACCATGTGCCGCTACAATACGGTGCAGTTGGTCTTTCCTGAGGCTGGCATCCCCTATGTAGCAGTGGGTTGGCCAGGTTATATCGGGGTCTGCACCGGCATGAACCAAGCCCAGGTAGCCTTGGGGCAATTAACGGCCTCTACCTCGGATGTTTGTCTAGCGGGGATGCCCGCAGCGCTGCGCAATCGGCTAGCGCTCCAGAACCAACAAAGCGTCCCTGCGGTGGTGGCCCACCTGACCAGTTTGCCGGGAACGTTAGGGGCCAATCTGCTTATTGCCTCTCCCAGGGAAGCCGTCCTCCTGAAGGTTTCCGCCCATCATTGGGCGTTGCGGCTGCCCCAGCAAGGCATCCTCACCGTGACTAACCATTACCAATCTCCAGGGATGCAGCCGTACCGGGGCCATGGTTTCCGCCGTCCCCCCGGGTCTCCTCTCCAACCCTTTTGTTTTTCCACGGAGTATAGTGTGGCCCGCAATCAGCGTCTGCAAGAATTGCTGTGCGATCAACCCTTGGACATCAGGCGGGCTCAGAAGATTCTCGGAGATCCAGCCATCGCCAATCCTTGTGATATAAATAGCGTTATTTTTGACACCGCGGCCAGTGAAGTATATATAGCCCAAGGGGAGGAATTGCCCGTCTCCCAACGGGGTCGTTTCCGGCGGCTCTCGGACCTCTTTGGTCCTACCCCCCAGGTAGAGTAGCCCCCCTTACTTTGGGGCGCGGCAGCCAGGAGCAATCAGCCGCTCAGGGCTGGCCAACTTTCTTGATTTTCCCGACAAACTTGCCAATTTCCGCTAGATATTGCTGCAAGCCCACTAAAAAGAGGTCATTATGATTGGCCCCGGGAATCTGTACCAAGGTCTTGTCCGGGGAGGGGCAGGCCTCATACAAGGCTTGAGCATCGGTATAGGGGATTATGTGATCATACTGGGCATGAATAATCAGCAAAGGTTTCTGCCAGGTCCTGATCTTGGCTAGATGGTTGAAGCCGGCCTCTTCGGTGAAACCCAACGCCTGGGGATCGAAGCCCAGGAGCTTTAAGAGGGGGCCGGCAAAGGCAAAGCCGCTTTCGATGATCAGGCCATCGACTTCGGTGGGATGGGTCGCGGCCAATTCCAGGACAGAGGCGCTGCCCAGGGAGCGGCCCATGAGGATCAGGGGACCGGCGTAATTGTGCTCCGCCAGCCAGGCGATGACAAAGGCCAGGATCGTGTGGCAGTCCTGCATCATAGAAGATACACTGGGCTGGCCCCCCGAACGGCCATAGCCCCGATAATCCACCGGCAGGAAATTAAGGCCCAGGCGGTTATACAAGGGCCCCATTTCATCGTAATCCGCCACAATCTCCCCATTGCCATGAAAAAAGAGGATATTGGCCCCATCCGGGCTGGCCATATGAAAACGGGCCCCCACGGCTATGCCGGCCTGCACCGGAATCAGGATATCCAGGCCAGCGGTGGGGCTGCCTCCGAACAGGCCACTGAATTCAGGGCGGGGGTGAAACAGCACCTGCAGGATTTCTGGGCGATCAAAGCGGCTGTAATCACATGGCGTCATGGGTCGGCTTCTTTCTGAGACGGGGTTCTCCTGAGGAGATGAGACCCCGTCGGCTGTTAATGCGCATGGCCCTCGGCGGTATGACCACCGGCAGCAACATACACAGCTGGCATTTTCTGGCGATTTTCCAGGGTATAGGTGACGTCACCCTTCAGGTAAAATGCTTCTCCCAACTTGATATGCTGCTCA
>CAZARS010000171.1:0-1511 GCA_964487625.1 uncultured Desulfobacca sp. | reverse complement strand
CGAGGGTGACCACCCCGGCCACCACACAGAAGATCTCTTCGTGACCAGGACCAGGATTAAGCTGGCGCCCCTTTTGCCCCGGCTCCAACACGCCGTAGATGAAATAACAAGAGTGGGTGTCCAACTCCTGGCTGCCCAAGACCGTCTCCCCTCCTTCGGCCTTGGCCCGCATCAAACAATCAAAGGTAGGTATCATGCTTTTCTCCTCTGGAACTGTGCATTCATGAGATCAGGCTCATGAATTGCTCAAGCTTCGGCAGCCTCACGCAGGTTGCCGTGATAGTTGGTATCTAAAAGAGATACGGATCACTTAGAGCGAATCCTCAAAGCTAGTGGGGTCGACGCCATACAGAGCGCACATGACGGGATCAGGGGCTTTACCGCGGCCGGCCCGGAAGCGGCAGCCGCCTCGACAAACGGCCAAATGGGGGCAGGGGGCGCAAGCCAGCTCGGCTAATGGTATGTGTTGCAGACGCAGCCAACAGGTTTCCAGGCCCTCGGATACATGCCCTAAAGGCTGGTCGGCATAGAGCCCACATTTGGCCACCATGCCATTGGGTAACACTGCAGCTAAGTGGCGACCACAGGCGAACTCACTGTTGGCCCCGTGTTCTGAACCGCCAAACCCCAGTTCAAGATAGGGCGCACCCTCCAACGGCTCTACCCAGATGTCAGGCTCCTGGAGCAGGCGTCCACTCCTGCAGGGAATGTCCAGGTTCCATTCCCGGATCCCTAAACCGGTCAGCCAGGTGTGCATGGCGGGCAGCTCTGCCAGATTACCCTGATGAATCATGGTGGCCACCGACACCGGCATACCCGCAGCCAGGAGGGCTTGCAAACGGTCCACTGCCTGCCGCCAGGTGCCCGGCCCGCGGATAAGATCATGACCGTGGGCCAGCCCGTCCAGGCTGAGTTGCACTTCGTGGACGTTCAATCGGCGGAGCAGGGAATCGCTCAAAAGCAGGCCATTGGTGAGGAGAACAACCCGCAACTCAAACTCCGGCAACCGGTCGTTCAGTTGATTCCACTGCCGATATAAGAGGGGTTCGCCGCCTGTCAGCAGCACCCGGAGTCCCTGCATGTCTTGGAATTCCGTCAAAGTGGCCAGCACGGTGTCCAGCGGGAGTTCTTCAGTCCCGGCTTCCCCCTGATAACAGTGGCGGCACCGCAAATTGCAGCGGGCTGTGAGGAGCAGCTCCATATACCGGAGGGAGGGCCGGGGTGATGGACGCCACCAGACAAGCCAGGAGGGATTCGGCCAGGAGAAAATCCACGAAGTCCCGGTCAGCCACCGGTGCTAATCCTGGCGTAGTCCCATCACACCGACTGAGCCAAGCAAAGCCCGTATCATCCACCTCATACAGCTCATCGGCCAGCCGGTCATAAACGTGGGGGGCCTCCAACAACCGCAAGCTGGCATGTTCCGCCAGGCGCAGATAACCTTCAGCCCGGAATTGTTCCCAGGCTGCCGTCACCTCTCCGGGTGTGACCGCGTGGGAGGCAAGCAGATG
>CAZARS010000170.1:0-3900 GCA_964487625.1 uncultured Desulfobacca sp. | reverse complement strand
CCGTTTACGCCCTTCAAAGAAAAACGGTTTGGTGACCACGGCCACCGTCAGGGCTCCCAGGTCTTTACAGATTTCGGCCACGACGGGCACCGCGCCGGTGCCGGTGCCGCCCCCCATGCCTGCTGTAATGAAGACCATGTCGGCGCCTTTCAGGGCTTCCCGCAGGATGTCGGCATCTTCCAGGGCCGCATTGCGGCCGACTTCTGGATCACCGCCAGCCCCCAAGCCCTTGGTCAAGGCCATGCCGATGTTGATCTTGACCGGAGCCAGATTCTGCACCAAGGCCTGGGCATCGGTGTTGGCGCTTAAGAAATCTACCCCCACCAATTGGGCCTTGATCATGTCATTGATGGCGTTGCCGCCACCCCCACCGACCCCGATGACCTTGATTTTGGCCGATGATTCATGTTCTACCATTTCTACCTTCATTATCAGTACCCCTCCCTGAGTTGATTGAACATCCCCAAGCGTTCCAAATCACTCATGTTAAAATGAACCAAACTGCGCGGCGTGCAAAGCCTGTGGCGGCATCAGCAAGTTTCCTCTGACCCAGATTAGCTTAGACAACATCTTTGAACCATTTTTTCATCCGGGCCAGGATGCGGTTAAAGATATTCTGATCCCGGATGGGGAACGAATCCCTGGTCTGTCCGGTCCGGGCGCGACTGCCATAGAGGGCCAAACCGACGGCAGTGGCGTATGCTGGGTTGTTGATGACATCGGTAAGCCCGCCGACCCCGATGGGGAATCCCCGCCGGGTTGGGACCCCTAAAATTTCTTCGCAGAGTTCCGGCAAACCATTCAGCAGGGAGCCGCCACCGGTGACGATAATGCCCGAAATCATGGGCAGCTCAAAACCGGCCCGGAGGATTTCTTTGTGGATCAGCGTCAAGATTTCTTCCACCCGCAGGTGGATAATTTCTGCCAGGATGCCTTTAGAGAGGGTGCGGGGCTTGCGTCCCCCTAAACCAGGGATTTCAATCTGTTCGTTGCGGTCTTCCAGGGCATTGAGGGTACAGCCATACAGCTGCTTGAGCTTCTCGGCTTCTGGTATGGCCGTTTGCAAGCCAACGGCGATGTCGTTGGTGAGATTGTTGCCGCCCAGGGCCAGGACCCAGCTGTGTTTGATGGAATTATCACTGAAGATGGCCAAGTCAGTGGTGCCGCCTCCAAGATCAATGAGGGCCACCATGACTTCCTTTTCTTCTTCGGCCAAGACGGCTTCGCCAGAGGCCAGGCTCTGCAGGACGATATCGGCGACGTCCAACCCCGCTTTGTTGCAGCATTTGATGATGTTATTAACCGCGGCAACCGCGCCGGTGACAATATGCACGGCCGCTTCCAGGCGCACGCCATGAATACCAATGGGGTCTTTGATGCCGTCCTGACCGTCCACCTTAAATTCTTGGGGCAGAATATGGATAACCTCTCGGTCCAACGGGATGGCCACAGCCTTAGCGGCATCAATGACCCGATTAATATCAGCTTGGGTAACTTCCCTGCTTTTGATGGCGATGATCCCGGTACTATTGAACCCCTTGATATGGCCCCCGGCAATACCGGTATAGACCGACCGGATTTCACAGCCAGCCATTAATTCCGCCTCTTCGATGGCGCGGCGGATGGACTTGACCGTGTTTTCGATATTCACGACCACACCCTTGCGCAAACCTTGGGACGGGTGCGTGCCGATGCCGATGATTTCCAAATAATTATTGCGCAGTTCCCCAATAACGGCGCATATTTTCGTCGTTCCGATATCTAATCCGACAATGAGATCCTGCCCCACGATCTCCCCCTTACATTACAGATGTTCGCTCTGTTTTAGTCTGACCAGCACCCGCTGTGGGTAATTGAGGTCAATTTTTTCAATCTTGGCCAGATCGCCGTGCTGTTTCAGGTGCGGCAGCACCTTCTGCAGGTTGGCCAGTTTCTGTTTATATCCCTGAAAGCCCAAACGGATGCCCACACTTAATTCGGATGGATAAATGGTAAACCCCCGCTCTGCATCCACGTGAATTTCCCCCACCGAAGCTAAGGTCAGGTAACTTTCTTTATTTTGCAGCAGCTCCAGGAAATCAAAGACCTTGGCCAGCAGCGGGGACATGGCGCCATTCGGACGCTGAAAATGTTCCAGCTCCAGACCAGTGATCACCGGAAATTCATGGGGATCGTGGGGTTCCATACATTTAAAGAGGATACCCTGATTATTCATCAGATACAGTTTTTTCTCAATCTTAACCAAAGCCAGGGGTTGGTGTTCCCGGATCACCAGGCGAATCTGATCCGGCCAGATGCGGGTAAGTTCGGCCTGGGCGATCCAAGGCTGCTTCAGCAAGGCCTGCTCCACTTTGAGGGGTTGGACCGCCAACAGACTGGTCCCCGGTTTTATCTGTAATTCCCGGAGAGTGGCTTCGGGATGGGACCGCTTCTGACCGGTTATCGTAATGGCCTCCTGGTTTTTAATGACAAAGTGCGGCATGGTCAGGAGATACTGATAGCCCACCACCAACACCAGGCTGAAGCCTGCCAAGACGGAGATAGCGCCGATTAGACAACCGGTGGCCAGGATAAAGGCTTTGACCTTGGGCCAGATATTTTTTTTGGCCCGGTAGGTATTCTGGCGGAAGTGGAGTTTGGGGATCTTCCTTTTGTTGGCAGTCCGGCGAAACCTCCGGACCTTTTGCGGCTTACGGGTGGTGGCGTAACTCCGGGCGTAAGTCATGGCTAACAGATCTCCGCAACCGAGGCAGGGTACGGTTCACAGAATTGACGTTCCGCCAAGGGACAGGCTGCCAATAAGTCCAACAATTCCTCTCCGGTCCGCCAGATATCACCGGCTCCCATGGTGACCACCACATCTCCAGGCCGGACCTCGCCGAGGAGGGTGGTGGCCATATCCTGCCGGTCCGGCACATAGCGGACCGCGGGGTGGCCGCTCTGTTTCACTCCTTGATAGAGATGATAACCCGGTTCGCCAGCCCCATAAATATCTGTTAGATAGACCAGATCAGCAGCTGCGAAAACAGGGAAAAAGTCCTGGAGCAAAGCTTGGGTACGGCTGAAACGGTGCGGCTGAAAGGCCACCAACAGGCGCCGGCCAGCAAAGGCCTGGGCCATGGCCTCCAGGGTAACCTGGATTTCCCTGGGATGGTGACCGTAATCATCAATCACCGTCACCTCCTGGGCTTCGCCCTTGATCTCAAACCGGCGTTTGATCTGACCGATACGGGCCAAACCGGCCTGGACATCGGCAAAGCTCAGCCCCAGGGAAAGGCCCACCGCCGCGGCGGCCAAGGAGTTGCAGACATAATGCTGTCCTGCCAAAGGCAGGCGCACCGTGCCCAGGGGCCGGTGCTTCTGGACCAAGGTGTAGCTGCTCCTGAGGCCATGGATGACAATATCTCTGGCCTGAAACTCCGCGGCCGCGTGGAGGCCATAAGTAATGAGGCGAGGCGGGGGACCGTTGAGGATGGCCCGGAGGTGAGGATCATCCCAACAGGCCACAAGATAGCCATCAGGCTGAATTTTATGGATAAAATCCCGAAATACTGCTTGAATATGCTGCAGGTCCCGGTAATGATCCAGATGGTCCTGATCCACATTCGTGACGACCGCCACATGGGGGTCATATAAAAGGAAAGAGCCGTCACTTTCATCGGCTTCCGCCACAAAGAATTCCCCTGCTCCCCAGACGGCATTGCTCCCCAGGGTATCGACAACGCCACCCACCATAACCGAGGGGGACAGCCCCCCTGCCTCCAGAACTGCAGCCACCATCGTGGTGGTCGTCGTCTTGCCATGGGTCCCCGCAATGGTCACCTGTTTCTTCCCTGCCATAAGGGCCGCTAGCATCTGGGCCCGGGAGAGGATAGGCAGGCCACGCTGCCGGGCGGCCTG
>CAZARS010000169.1:0-3923 GCA_964487625.1 uncultured Desulfobacca sp. | reverse complement strand
CCACTCTTTCTACTCCAGCCCGCAGTGCCCCAAACCCCAAGGCTGCCAATAACCCCATAATCGCTTCATATAATGATGTATCCATCAAACCCATGGCCTTCAGGAAGGCCACCACAAACATCAGGAAGGCCACTACATAAGTCCGTTTGCCTTTCAAGAAGGAAAACATCTTCTCTCTCCCTGGACTTGTCATTCTCCTGGATGTTGTGCCAATTCCTTTAAGCTCCTCCTCTGGAGATTTATCAGTCATAACTGTTCCCCGTAGTATCGCCAGCTCCCTTAAACTTCGACCCTTGACCTCCTGATCCCGCTTTTTATTCCAACCACGGGACCACCAACAGCTCCGCCGTGCCCCGCCAGATATTTGTCTTGGCACCACTGACCGCAGGATCTGCCAACACCAACTCTGCCTGCAGAATCTCCTTGGCCTGAGTCTCCAACGAGGGTGGTACCACCAACACCGACGGCCTGATACCCAATGGCACCCCCTCTTCATTTTTCATCCCCATCATGGCCTGTCGAGCCGCCGCATAGTTGGCTGCCGTTAAGGTCTGTTTGCTGGCATAGGCCAGTTGCCAGAGGCCATACCCTGCCGCCCCTCGATAATCCACGCCATACCGAAATTTCTTGCGCATGAAAACGTGTTCTTCCTCGGCTCTATCCTGCCGCACCAGCTGTGGTTTGGAACGCCGCTGAAAAATAAAGGGACGAATAGACCGGGTCGTATCTAAGAGGTACCAGGCGGTATCTGTGCCCCCACCAAAGTTACTTTGGACCCCCACTCCCACCGGATGATTCGTCGCAAAAAAAGGCTTGCCATCGTAACAGAGGTTGGTAAAACCCTCCCGGAGGAGTTGGGCCACCAAATAATCCGGATGTTGTTTGGCCGCCCGGCCCAATTCCGCCACGATGGGCTCATAGATACCCAACTGATCATCCTCAATATCATTGCGGTCCACCTCCACGGTGGCCTCATAATCCTTGTTAATAATCTGAAAACTGGCTGCCGCTAGATTCCCGATCTGCCGGTCCCCGATCCACTCCCGCAGCATGGGGAACTGCAGCATAAAGGCGTAGTCCGTCGCCCGGCTCGTGCTCGGCACTACCATGGCGATTTGTTCATGGAAACTGGGCGCCCCGTCAAAAGCCGCGTTAAACACCGCTTTGAGGGATACATAAACGCTCGTCAGATTTGCCTGATTCAAAATCATTGCTGTCTTCCCCCTCTCAAATCTTCAGCCAACCTTTCGTGGCCGAGACAAACTTCATTAACCGGCCACACTGCACCCCCTGCCCAGGGTCAGCATCATCAAAGGTCTGGTCATCCACCACATACATTACCGCCCCCACATTGGCCTGACTGATGGAAGTCGCCCCAAATTCAAAGACCCCCGATGTTCTGACCCGCAGGAACATTGCCCCATCGGCTCCTGCCCTATTGTCCGCCTGCTCCATGGCCACCCCCACAAACCGGTGCCCCGCCGTATTGCCAGCTGGCACCGCATACCCAGTGGCATCCACCGCTACCATGGAGCCAGCAAAAATGCGGGCCCCACCCTTGACCGGAAAATCCAACTCAATACCATCCCGGTAGGGGGTATTTCGATCCGCCGTACATGCCGCCATGTTTACTCTCCTACCTCCACTTGTTTTTTCTGTTGCCAATAGACTTCAGGCTGTAACCCAAACACCTCGCACAGCCATACTTCTTCTGGTCTTAGCACCGGCTGGTTCTGGGTATTGGCAAACAACGGCCCCGGCACTGCCCAATGCTCCCGCCGACTGAGAATCAATTCCTGGAAGAACTCAGGGTCGTCTTTGGCCAGTCGGCGCAAGCGCCCATTTGCCTGGTCCAATTCTGCCGGCGTCGTCTTTCTGCTGTTTAAGGCCTCCTGGATCAACCGTTCCGCCCGCTCTGTCCGCCGCTCCTCTTTCAGGGCCGCCATGGCTTGCCGACATGCCTCCACCTCCTGGACCAAGGCCTGCACCCTCCGGCCAATTTCCGCCCCATTACTCTGAGGCTCTAAACCCATCAACGTGCAGATCTCCGTCAGAACTTCCCGGTTTTCCTCCTGCCGCTGCCGCATCAGATCCATGGCCATCGCCATGACCTCCGACTCTCCTGCTTCATCGGCCAGGCCAAAAATCGTCCGCAACTTCTCCAGCATTACCCCTCCCGTATTCCGAGCCTCTTCAGAAGATAACGCCCCAGACCCTAAGGCCTTGCTCTCGCCCACCTCCTCACGTGGTCTATCCTCCTCTGCCTTCGGCCATGCCTTCCGCAGCATCAGCGGCTCCAAGTGGCTGATGGCCGGACAATTGGTCAAGGCCACTTGCAGCAGGTCCGTCACCTCCCGAGCCTCATTCAATTGAACCACCGGCGAAAAATAGCGGTACTCCTGCTGCTCCAAATACCGCCGCGCCCGCTCCGTCCAAGCTACCCGGGCATACAGCCCGTCCTTCTCTATCCAGAGTTCCTTTAGCCAGCCGGCGGCCGGAGCCTCCTGCCCCTGCAAGCTCTGGTGCTCATAATCAATCACCACATCGTGGCCCCGCCGTCGCCATGCCGCCAAAACCTGTCGCAAGGACTCCCGCGTCACGAAGAAGGGGTCCCGACCATCAGCCAAGGTCACTTCCCCCAACGGCAACACCCGAATGACCTCAGGCACCTCACCCTCTAAGCAACAAGATAAAATCCCCTTCATGCCTCTCATTCCTGTCCCTGCTCCTGTGGCACCCCAAAAACCTCTGCCAGGTGGCCAGCCGGAATCCGTAATCCCATGGCCGCTAATTTGGCGTATGTTTCTGCCAACTCCGATAAGTTCACTTCCTCCTGAGAATAGAATTGCAGTCGCGGCAGGGGGCGGTCCCATCCGAAGTTAAAGCCCACCAATGGCCGCACCAATTGGTTTTGAAGCGTTACCGTCAAACTGTCGGCATCTGCTTGCACCAGGTCCCGACGAACCTGATCATGTACTCGGGCCGTGCTGTAAGTACCCGTCGTTCGATACACATCCGTCGTGAGGGTCTGGCCCAGAATCGCCTTGCTCATCTCCCGGTTACAGAACTCGGCCATGGTCAGAAAAGGATTATCCTGCCCGCCACCCCGGCCAGGCACCTCCACAAACTCAATCTCCGTATTCTTGGAAATGATCGCCGCGGCATCCGTTCCCAACGCCTGGATGGCCCGGCTCAACACTTCTCGGTCTTCTCGCGTCGCCGCCGGATCATACTTCCCCAACCGCAGGGGCATGCCAAAGACCTCGTTAAAGACGTTCCAATCCTTGAGGGCATAGTTCTTAAAGAGATAGACCCAAGCCACAGTCCGCAACAGCCCAGCCCGCATGACCGGCCCTGAACGGACGAGGCACCGGTGAAAAATGACCTTCCAGGGTGGCGGGGTCAGGTAACTGCGCCCATCCGGACTCAACAGCCTCGGGTTCTTGCCATCCGGGAAGCTCACGATTCTCGGATCAAGACGATCGATCACCTCCACCACTACCCGCTGCTTCCGCAGCCCCCAAACGATTTCCTGGACAGAAAAGCCTTTCCCCAAGGCATCCAGGATGTTCAAAAGGACTTGGTCAAAGTCGAGCCCCAACAAGACCTCTCGCACAAAGTCGGCGATCTGCCGGTCCTCTCTCCTCTCCGTGGCCGGGATCAGACGATATTCCAGCCCCTGAACCGCCACTTTCCTGGTCTGGAGGATGGCCGCCAGGTGAGCATCTTTCTCTTCCATTTCCTCGTAGAGTTCCATCTGCTCCCTGATATCCCCCTGATCCGCCGCCCGAAAAATCGCCGCCAACCTGCCCGGCGTCAACCCCACGCTGGGGTAACCGCTGTAATACTCCCCCCAGGATTCTGGATACAGCCGCCCCCAACGCGGTTCTCTTTGTCTACTCCCGGTCCCCACCATCTCACCC
>CAZARS010000168.1:0-3930 GCA_964487625.1 uncultured Desulfobacca sp. | reverse complement strand
TACACTCTTTCCCTACACGACGCTCTTCCGATTATCAACGGCTCATCTGGCTTCGGCAAAGGTGGCCATCTCCCGGTAGATTTTTAATCCGGCTTCCAGGAGGGACATGCCCAACGCTGCGCCGGTGCCTTCGCCCAGGCGCATATCCAACTGTAGGAGGGGCCGCAAGCCCAGGGCCTCCAACACCAGCCGGTGTCCTTGCTCCGCAGATTGGTGCGCAACTTGGAGATAGCCCCGCACGGCGGGACACACCTTGACCGCCACCAAGGCCCCGGCCGTAGCAATGAAGCCATCCACCAACACCGGCCGCCGCCGCGCTGCGGCGCCCAGGATCAGGCCAGCCAGTCCGGCGATTTCCAAGCCCCCCAAGTTGGCCAAGACCTCCAAGGGCCTGCTGGGATCCGGACGGTGCAAGGCCAAAGCCTGGGCAATTACCTGCACCTTGTGTTGATAGGTCTGATCATCCACCCCAGTGCCCCGGCCGGTCACCAGGGCAGCTGCTCGCCCCGTGAAGGCCGCAGCCAGGGCCGCGGCGGGGGTCGTGTTCCCGATCCCCATTTCACCGGTGGCCAGGACATCGGCACCCTGATCGATGGCTGCCTGGGCCACCTCGATCCCGACGGTGAGGGCGGCGAGGGCTTCCTCCCTGCTCATGGCCGCTTCTCTGGCCAGATTGCGGGTGCCCGGGGCCACCTTCCGGTGCAGCAACCCAGGCATCCCGGCAAAATCATAGTTAACCCCGATATCCACCACCTGCACATCAGCCCCCACATGCCTTGCCAGCACGTTGATCCCGGCCCCGCCCCGGACAAAATTGGCCACCATCTGGAAGGTGACCTCTTGGGGGTAAGCGCTGACGCCTTCCGCCACCACCCCATGATCACCGGCAAAGATGACCACCACCTTTTTCTGAATGGTGGGCATGAACTCCTGCCGCATACCAGGCCGCCAGCTCTTCTAACCGTCCCAGACTCCCCCGGGGTTTGGTGAGCTGATCCAAACGTTCCTGCGCCCTGGCCAACCACAGCGGGTCCAGGGGCTGAATTGCAGCTATGGTTTCTTCCAATAACCCTGTGGACATTTTTTCCTTACTCCTCAGTTTTAATGGTATGGAAGCTCAAAATGATCTTGACCCCTCGCTGAAGCCCGGGGCTCTGATCTGATTTTTCTCAAAGTTCTTTGCCCTTCAGCCAGAGGGGCAGGCCGCAGACCACCAACACCACTTGCTCAGCTTGTTGGGCCAGCTCCTGGTGCAGCAGCCCGGCTTCATCCCGGAAACGCCGGGCCAAAGGGTTGGCCGGGACGATCCCCCAGCCCACCTCATTGCTGACAAAGATAACGGGGGTCGTGAGAATGGGCAGGGTTTCCCGGAGCGTCTGGCGTTCCCGGTTCAGAGCCGCCTCGCCTTGCCCCAGGAGGTTGCTCAGCCACATGGTCAGACAGTCCACCAGGATGACTCCGAAGCGGCCGTCGGCCTCCTGCAGGGCTTGGCCCAGAGACAGGGGCTCTTCCACGGTCTGCCAGGATGGCCCCCGATCCTCCTGATGGCGGCGGATCCGGGCCTGCATCTCAGCGTCCTTGGCCTCGCCGGTAGCCACATAGAGGCGGGGCGAGGGTAAGGTTTCCGCCCAGTGCTGGGCAAACCGGCTCTTGCCACTTTTGGCCCCACCCACTACGAGGACCAGCCGTCCGGGCGGCACAGATGGTTGCATGCTCTTTTCTCCGGCTTGATTTGGCAAGTCGCGGCTAAACGTATTACGAATCGCCGCAATCGTCAACCCCTGGGCTGGCGTAACTACCCGTCCACCCCCGGTCGCGGCCAGAAAACTGCTTGAGATTTTCCCCTCCCTGAGATAGAAAATAAACGCCAGGAGAGAATCTGACCATTGAGGCAGGCAGGCAAACCTGCCATTGCCAACACCCGGTTGGACATCACCGGAAGTGCTGTTTTTTTGGCAGCACGACCATCAAACCAAGGCTCTTGGGAGCAGCCACAAGGAAACAGTATGGCCAACAAATTAGCCAAAGGTCTGGTGCAGGTTTACACCGGCGAAGGTAAGGGCAAGACCACCGCCGCCTTGGGGTTGGCCTTGCGGGCCATGGGACGGGGCCTCAAGGTCTTCATGCTGCAGTTTCTCAAAGGGGACGATACCGGCGAACTTCATGCCGGTAAGCTCTTCGGCGACCAGCTCACCATTGAACAGACCGGCCTCAAGGGCTTTGTCCGCCGCGGCAAAATAGCCCTAGCCGATGTCCAGCGGGCCAAGGAAGCCCTGCACCGCGCTCAGGAGGTCCTCAAAAGCGGCGACTATGACCTGGTCATCCTGGACGAAATCAATGTAGCCCTCTACTTTGAACTCCTGTCTGTAAAGGAAGTCTTGGACCTGCTCCAGGAGCGGGCCCCCCACGTGGAGGTCGTCCTCACCGGCCGCTATGCCCCCGCGGAAATTATCGAGGCCGCTGATCTGGTTACCGAAATGAAGAATATCAAGCACTACTATCATGCAGGCGTGCCAGCCCGGGTCGGCATCGAATCCTAAGCCCTTTCGAACACTTTGATACCGAGCTGCCCGCAACTGGCAATTTTTTTTATGCCCCTCGCCCGACGCTTGGGGAGGCGAAGACAGGGTGAGGGGGAAAAATTTCTTGCTGCTTGTGCCTTAAGATGAATTAGTTCCAAGTCCGCAACCGTTAGCAAGGTAGCCCAGGGCCACATACCAAGGGATATTTTCCACTGGAGGGGCTGGGTTACCCAGCCCCTCCCATCGAGCTATCCTCAATACAAGGCCTTTCCGGATAAAGATGGATACGAGACAG
Organism: uncultured Desulfobacca sp.; assembly: GCA_964487625.1. Taxonomy (GTDB): domain Bacteria; phylum Desulfobacterota; class Desulfobaccia; order Desulfobaccales; family Desulfobaccaceae; genus Desulfobacca. The sequence goes on along the minus strand of CAZARS010000168.1, from coordinate 1,113 downwards.
CCCCTCTAACACCCACATGCCGAGCCCGAAGGCTGGCCTGCTCCTGCTGCCCCGCCGACATCAATTCCCCTTGTTGCATTTTTATACAGATTATCACATTGGTTCAGGGATAATTTTCGGGAGCCCGCCGTCATCCCGAAGAATATTTTTCCAAGAAATCATTGAATTTTAAGGAATATTGGCCTATTGGGGGGTTTTTCTAAAAAAGTTTTTGTGGCTTTTTTAAACTGTTGACTGGTTCCCCACAATGTGGTAGTTTTCACAAGGAAGATACAGCAGCTCTTATCAGTTTCATCCGAGGATTGGGGTTCATGGATAAAAAAAGACCACTGAAGCGATGGGCTGGAATGGTGGTGCTGGGCCTCATGTGCATCGGCGGCCTGGCCTGGGCTGAACAGATGGGCCAGACAGCAACAGCCATGGGGAAGCCAGACCAGATCACCATACGCACGTTGGCGGCTTTCCAGAAGCTGGAGTTACCGCCCGTGACGTATTTCCACGATAAACACACCAAGGCCTTGGCCAAAGACAACAAAGGGTGCGATACCTGTCATTACCAGGATGGCAACCGTCTCTCCTTTGCCTTCCTGCGTCGTCCGACCACCACGCCCGCAGAGATTCAGGACATCTATCACCGCAATTGCATCGGTTGCCACAACGAATACGTGGCTGCGGGCAAAAAGAGTGGCCCCCAAGACGGGTTCTGCCGGTCCTGTCACAATGCCGAGGCGTCCTTGCAGGTGGCCAGACTAGATGCTGGCATGGATAAGGTCCTGCATTACCGCCACTTGGCCTCCAGAAATATCGTGGGGCAAGGCAAGGAGTCAGAGAATTGCAGCGCCTGCCATCATGTCCAGGATCCGGCCACGAAAAAGCTGGTCTATGCAAAAGGTCAGGAAGGCAGTTGCCGGTATTGTCACCAAGAGGAAGCTAAACCGGGGCTGATCAATTTGCAGCAGGCTTCCCACGACCAATGCCTGAATTGCCACCGCAATCTGGCCAACCGGGGGGCCCAGCTGGCGATGCCCTTGGATTGCGCTGGTTGTCATGGAGCGGCAGCCCAGGCCCAATTGGCACAAAAGCACAAGGACTTGGTGGCCAAACTGCCCGGCG
>CAZARS010000167.1:0-3940 GCA_964487625.1 uncultured Desulfobacca sp. | reverse complement strand
CCCGCTGGCACGCCCCGGTGATTAGTCTTTTGCCGGAAAGTCCATAACTCCCTCTCCCCGCCACGCCAGGAGGACGGAACCTAGTTTAGGCAACCAGCCGCAGTGGTGGCAGGCAGCCTGCTGCCAGGCGTAGGTGCTGGGCATGGGTAATCACCGCCTGTGTCAGAGCCGGAAGGTTCCAGGTGGCGAGACGGCTGATGGGCACCCAGCTCACCGCCAGACTATCTGAGCCGGCCTGGGGTGTGCCCTTAATGGGTTGGCAAAGGTAATCCAACAGGACGTAATGGTATTCCACAGCCCCAGCCGTATCCCGGACAATTCGGGTCACCACCGCACAAAGCTCGGTTACGGTCACTTCCAGCCCGGTTTCTTCTTGCACTTCCCGGCGCACCGCCTCCTCGGGCGTCTCCCCCACTTCCATGGCCCCGCCAGGCAGGCTCCACTCCCCTCGAGAGGGTTCCTGCCCTCGCTGGACCAGCAAGACTGCATCGTCCTGCAAGACAATCCCGGCCACGCCGACGATGGGTTGTTCCGGATAGCGCCGCTGCATCTTATAGATCAAAGGTTATGGGTTAAAGGGTGGGGAAGAACTTTGCCAGAAACCTGGAAAGCGAGCCCCTTCACCCTGACCCTATCCCACCACTCCAAGCGGGGGAAAGGGAAATGAGGCATAAATAGCCAGTTGTGTGCAACTTGGTCTAACCATTAACCATTAAACCCAACTGAGGAGGGCTGGGCCCAAGGCCAGCATTACACTTCCAGGCGCAGGGAGCGTTTTACCCGAATGGCCGCAGCCCCGCCCACGGGGCATTTGTTTTCGCAGAGGCCACAGCCGATGCAATGGTCCGGCTGGACCACGGGCAATTTTACCAGGACCTTTTTCCCCTGGAGACCACGCACTTCGCCGGTATAATAGGTAATGGCTTTGGGGGCTGTGGGGCAGTGCTCCTCACAGACCAAGCAATCCCGGCCTTCCGTATAAGGGATGCACCGGGCCTGATCAATAAAGGCCGTCCCCATGGGGCTGGCCTGTTTCACCTCCAAGGGGAGGCTGGGAATCGCTCCGGTGGGACAGACTTGGGCGCAGAGGGTGCAGTTGTATTCACAATAGCCCAAGCGGGGTATCAAGCGGGAGGTATAGAGGCCGTCCAGACCCTGCTCCCACCAAAGTGGTTGTAAACCACCAGTGGGGCAGACCTTGAAACACAGGCCGCACCGGCAACATTGCGAGAGGAAAGCCGCTTCGGAAGTGACGCCGGGGGGCCGGATGAGGTACTCTTCCGGCCGGTGGGCCAGGGAGCCCAGACGCAAAAACGGCACTGCCACGGCTCCCGCCACTGCGGCGGTAACCACCTGGCGCCGGCCTAAATCCAGGGCCGGTCGGGGCGTAGGACTGCCGAAACGAAAAGTCACCCGGTCCTTGGGGCAATGTTGCTGACAGTTTAAGCATAGCAGACACTCGGCCGACTGGTGCTGGGGTACGGCCTCGGCATGAATCGCCCCCATTTTGCAGACCAGCTGGCAATCTCCACAATCCCGACATAACCGCTGGGGCCGTTTCCGCAGCCAGGCAAACCGGGCTACTAACCCATAGAGGGCTCCCAGGGGACAGAGGCTCCGGCACCAGAAACGGGGAGCCACCCATTCCAGCCCGATAATGGTCAGGAGAATGGCCAAGGTCAGCATTGGCAAGACATAGGGTGTCGGCCGGAAGGGCAAGACCGTCTCCTTGAGATACCGGTAGACCGGTTCGCTGACAGAGGTCAAGGGAGGCCCCAGCTCATAGGCCTTGGCAAAGGTCTCTTCCACGCCAGCGGCCAACCCTGGATAAATTACCGTGGCCAGGGAGCGGAAGAGCAGAGACAATGGGTCCAGTAGCCCTATCAGGTTGACTTTGAATAACGCCGCGCCCAAGAGGAAAAACAAGAGGTAATATTTTACCCGGCGCCAGCGGAAGACCACAGGTGGATCGGGCTGAGAGCGTGGTAGCAGGTGGCGGCAGCCGTCCAAGGTGGTACCCAACGGGCAGACCCAGCCACAGAAGAAACGCCCCACAAGGAAGGTCAAACCCACGAAGACCAGGGACCAGAGGAGTCGTGGCAACAGGCTAACCGTCGCCAGACTATGCCCCAGCAGCACCAGGGGGTCAAAGCGAAAAAAAAGGTCCACCGGCCAGCTTAATTGTTCCTCCCCCCGATAGGTTGCCTGCCAGAAAAGGAAGAGAAAAAAACCGAAGAATATGAGTTGGCTGAGCCGCCGCACCAGCACCCAGCCCCGCCAAGGCACCGGCAGGGGAAAAACCGACCTAGGAAGCCCCGTCAAGGCGACCTCCCGCGCCGGCGCGGGTCCGGACTCGGCCCGAGTTCTGACTTTCTTGCTCACGTCTTAAATTATCCCGTGCAAAACGCTAAGCAAACTCTGGAGGAATTCTCTAAAAAGATTTCTCCAACGGCTCATATTTTAGGGTAATTAATAACATTATGGAATAATTGATTATTTCTCTCACCCCAGCCCTCTCCCCGCATGGCGGGGAGGGGGAGCTGCGGATCTGACGGTTGAAACTGCTTAGTTTTCATCCGGAAAGGCCTCATATTGTGGATGGCTCGATAATAGGGGCTGGGTAACCCAACCCCTACAGTGGTAATTTCCCCTGCTTGGGGGCCTTGCGCTGCTCTGCTATTTAGTGCCTATCCGGAAACGGGCGGTTTTAAACTTCAGGTGATTTCTCTGGCGGAATTTTTAGAATACCGTTCAAGGACAAAGTATTTTATCGTTAAAATTTACGATGAATGCGGTTTCTTTACATGATTTTTCCGGTTTTTGGACAGACCACTCCCTAAAGCTGAGGAAGCGTCGATTTCTGTCAGCATTAATGGGGTTGAGCAAGCAGCCGGCCCAGCACCAGGACATTATAGGAAACCATGGAACTCCAGACATATTGCTGAAAACCAAGCCAGCCCGACCAATTGCAACGGTCCAAGCCAAAACGACATTTCAGCCTGGAGATGGCTGCCTCAATGCCAGCTCGAAAGTTGCGCAGTTTCTTATAGACCCAAAGGCTCTTGACCATATCCAACAGCTTCAGCCCTCTCTTCTTGGCAAACATGACGTCTTTGATCCCAAGACGCTTGGCAGTCGCCAGATTCTCCTGGCTGGCAAAACCACCATCCGCGGCCACCTGGCGGGGTGGGCGCTGATAGAGTTCAACTTGCCGCTCCAGCAAGGTTGGATACATCGTCGTATCGGCAGGGTTGCCGGAGGCAACCAGACAATCAAGGATCAGGCCGGAACTACCGCCAGCCAAAAAGACCTTATGACCATATTGGGTATCCCGTCCGCCTTTGACAATCACATCAGCATGACACTCAAAAAGAGAGACCACTTTGTCGGACGCCGGCACCTTTTCCTGCTGCAGCACTCGACGCCTGGTCTGGTCCATAACTTTCTCCAACAGGTGCAGCATCTTCTCCAATTCTTCCGCCAACATCTTGGCGGCAATAGTCTGATCTAGATCCGCCCCGACAAAATGGCGCAGACAACCAATGGCCTCTATGGCATAGCCTCTGACCTTGTCTGCCAAGGACAACAGTTCTCGATAGGCCTTTTCTCTCGCCTTTTCCTTTCTGGTGTTGAGGATAAGCAATACCCGCCGTTTGGCGGCCCGATTATGATCAACCAGCCGATACTCCGGCACTGGCTCAAGAGCTTTACCTTCTTGCAACAGGCGCGTGAGCACCCGTATCCCATCCTGCAACAGGGTCGAATCCGTGGGATGATGAATATTCGCTTCAACAACGGTGGCGTCGAAACGGACAGTACGACCTTTCTCGGCTTTCCGTTTGGCCGCATACTGGATGAGAACCCGGTTCACCGCTCGCCAGGTCGCTGGACTGATGGCCTTGATGTTTTCTTGCAAGCTGGAGTCGCTGGGATACTGCCC
>CAZARS010000166.1:835-4320 GCA_964487625.1 uncultured Desulfobacca sp. | reverse complement strand
ACTATGAAATCCTCTCCATGAGCTGGACCGGAGAGACGGCCAAATACCGACAGGTCTTGGTAGATACTTATAAAGACGGCGAGAGCGGCAAGACCTTCACGCCTCTCAAAAAAGGGCAGGCCGTGGGCACAGCCTTGTTGGGTAGCGAGGTCGATTATATCCTGAAGGACGGCGTGGCAGCCTATAAATTCGGCCAGGGCTACTACGAGGCCGATGTCGGCGATAAATATCTTTTCCGCTACTCTTATGGCAACGGCGACTATTACCAGGGCTACGTCTACCGGGTCCCCTCGGCAACCGGCTACTACCCCGGCCAGAAGATCATCAAAAAGAACGAGCTGGGTTTAGACGGTTACTATGAAATCCTCTCCATGAGCTGGACCGGAGAGACGGCCAAATACCGACAGGTATATGTCAGCAAGTATTATGACGGCGACCGCGCCACGCCCAAGAGCTTTACTCCGTTAAATAATACGCAGCCTTTGGGGAATAACCTACTTGCTTCAGAGATCGGATACATTCTGAATACAACAAATCCCAACCACAAGTTCGGCCAGGGCTACTGGGAGGCCGATGAATAAAAAGGAACAGCGGGGACTATTCCGGGGTCATCAACCCTGGGATAGTCCCTGCCAAGCTCCACCCTTATGAGCAAAACACTACCCACCGTCGGCTGATCCTAACAGGCTGGGGTAGGTGCAGGGGGACGAGAAGCAGCGGCGTTAGATCAGGAAATTGCCGGGAGCGGGCGTCCTGGCCTTGTTACCGGGCAGGAGGCTCACCGGTTTTTGTTCATCTTGTCTCACGTAGCCGTCTTGCCCGCTTTTATCTTTTCCCGCTCTCTTCTTTTCCCTTTCCTTTACCCTGCCATCTCCTGTTCCTTTTTGGCTATGGCCAGCATGGTCTTAATGACTGTATCCGGCGTCAGGCTGATGGCATCGATGCCACAATCCACCAAAAAGGCGGCAAATTCCGGATAGTCGCTGGGCGCCTGGCCGCAGATGCCGATTTTGCGGCCATGTCTCTTGGCCAAGTCAATGATCGTTTTGATCATTCCCAGCATGGCAGGGTGGCGCTCATCAAAGAGATGGAAGACCAACTCGGAATCCCGGTCCAACCCCAGGGTCAGTTGGGTGAGGTCATTGGACCCGATGGAGAAGCCGTCGAAGATCTTGGCGAATTCTTCCCCCAAGAGGACATTGCTGGGGACTTCTGCCATCACATAGACTTCCAAACCGTCTTGCCCCCGCACCAACCCCATGGTGGCCATGAGGTCGAGGACCCGCAGCCCTTCTTCTGGGGTCCGGCAGAAGGGTATGAGGATTTTGACGTTGGTAAGACCCATGTCACTGCGGACCCGGCGCAGCGCTCGACATTCCAGGGCAAAGGCCGGTTGGAACTTCGGATCATAGTAGCGAGAGGCCCCTCGCCATCCCAACATGGGGTTGGCTTCCTGGGGTTCAAAGAGGAAGCCGCCGATGAGGTTGGCGTATTCATTGGACTTGAAATCGGAAAGGCGGACCAGCACATCTTTGGGGTAAAACGCCGCGGCGATGCGGGCGATCCCTTGGGCCAGGCGGTCCACGAAAAAGTCTTTTTTATCTGTGTACTGAAGGGTCCGGGCCTCTATCTGGGCCACGGCCTCGGCCACCCGGGGATTATTGCCGGCCATCTCCAGCAACTGGTCATAATGGATGAGGGCCAAGGGGTGGATGCCGATGCGGGAGCTGATAATGAATTCCTGCCGGGCTAGACCGACCCCTTGGTTGGGGATCTGGCAATCGAGGAAGGCTTTTTCCGGCATACCCACATTCAGCATGATCTGGGTCCGAGTCTGGGGAAGCGTCTGCAGATCAAAACGCTCCACCTCGTAAGCCAGCAAGCCATCGTAAATTTTGCCTTCTTCACCTTCGGCGCAGCTGACGGTGATCTTCTGACCGGATTGGATTAGACTGGTGGCCTTTGCGGTGCCGATGACACACGGTATTCCCAGTTCCCGGGAGACGATGGCGGCATGGCAAGTGCGGCCCCCCCGGTTGGTGACAATGGCGGCGGCGTTGCGCATCATGGGTTCCCAATCCGGATCGGTCATGTCGGTGACCAGGACTTCGCCGGGCTGGAATTGGGCCATGGCGGCGGAACTGTCCACGAGGCGGGCCGGTCCCTGCCCGATCTTGGCCCCCACCGCCAGCCCCTTGACAATGACGCGACTCGTCTCCTGCAGCCGATAGGTTTCCAAAACATTCACATTCCGCTGGGCAAAAGACGTGGCTGGCTGGGCCTGGACGATATACAGCTGGCCAGTCCCCACCCGGAGGCCGTCGCCGTCCTTGGCCCATTCAATGGCCATGGGCCGGAAAATGCCGGTGGTCTCGGTATAATAGTCTTCGATATAACAGGCCCACCGGGCCAGGGTGATGATCTCGTCGTCGGTCAGGACAAAACGGCGCTGTTCTTCTTCGGAGGTGGCCAGGAGGCGCAGCGGCCGGGTTTCGTCATCGGTATAGATCATTTTGACTTTATGATCCCCCATCTTCTTACCGATGATGGGATATTTGTCCTTTTTCAGGGTGGGCTTGAAGACATGGTATTCATCGGGGATGACCTGCCCCTGCACGATGGTCTCGCCCAACCCGTACGTCCCAGTGATGTCAATCACCTGATCAAAACCGGTGGCTGCATCCACGGTGGCCAGGACACCGGAACAGGCCGCATCCGACCGAACCATTTTCTGGACGCCCACCGACAGGGACACGGCAAATTGGTCGATATTCTTATCATACCGATAGCTGATGGCCCGGTTGGTGAACAAGGAGGCGAAACAGCGCTTAACGGCCTGGATCAGGGAGATCTTGCCGCGGATATTCAGGAAGGTCTCTTGTTGGCCGCCGAACAAGGCTTCGGGGTTTTCTTCGGCCACAGCGGAGGACCGCACTGCCACGTCGAGATCGGTGCCGGTGACGCCGTATAAATCCTCTAAGTCTTCGTAGGCCTTGCCGATCTCTGCCACTAAGGCCGACGGCAGGGGGGCATCCAGGATCAGATCCCGGATGCGCCGCCCCCGACGGATCAACTCGTTCAAATCGGCAGGATTCAGGCCGTTGAGGACCTGGCGGATACTCTTTTCAATGCCAGCGGTTTTCAGGAAATACCGGTAGGCTGCGGCGGTAATGGCAAAACCGTTGGGAACCAGGATGCTCTTAGCGGCCAAGTGACGGATCATCTCACCCAGGGAGGCCAATTTAGCTCCTACCAGATGGGTATCCGCCATACCGATTTCATCGAACCAGAGAATGAGCTTTTCTTCCTTTGTCCCCATGGCACCCTCCTGCAAGCCGTGCTTATCATCTTAATCTTTATTATATAAAGGTTAAAAATTAGCATAGGTTAGAAATCTTGTCAATCTCCAGTTGCGGTCCTGCAAATAATGATTTTTGGGGTTAGCCGAGGTGATTGTGCCGACACCGGGGGGATCTACTGGGCCT
>CAZARS010000166.1:0-764 GCA_964487625.1 uncultured Desulfobacca sp. | reverse complement strand
TCGATAAGTTGCCGAAATCAATCCAGACTTTTAGTATTGTTATGTAAAATTAAGGAGTTAGATAACCATTGACTAAAGCCGAGCAATTATATAAAATAAATGGTTAATTCTTTCATCATTCTATTGTCCTTGCGGATCAGGAGGTGGGCCCATGGCCGATGATCAGATTCAGAATGCGTATACCTTTGACGATTTGCTGCTCCTCCCGGCAGCTTCGGCTGTCTTGCCCACGGAAGTAAACCTGGAAACCCGCCTGACCAGAAACCTACGCATGAATATCCCCTTGATCAGTGCGGCCATGGATACGGTAACCGAGGCTGAAACGGCCATCTGCATGGCCCGGCAGGGGGGGATCGGCATTATTCATAAAAACATGCCCATAGAGCGCCAAGCCCTGGAGGTGGAGAAGGTCAAAAAGTCCGAGTCCGGCATGATCCTCGATCCCGTGACCATCCATCCCGAGGCCAAGATCAGCCAGGTCTTAGAGCTCATGCAAACATATCGGATCTCTGGCATTCCCGTGGTGGAAGGCAACCGCTTGGTGGGCATCGTCACCAACCGTGATCTGCGCTTTGAGACCAATCTGGACTTGCCGGTAAAGGATGTAATGACCAAAGACCAGTTGATTACTGCACCCGTGGGCATTACCCTGGAAGAATCCAAGGCCCTGTTGCACAAATACCGCATTGAAAAACTGCTGGTGGTGGATGATAATTTTCAGCTCAAAGGCCTCATCACCATCAAAGACATTGAAAAAATCAGGA
>CAZARS010000165.1:0-4330 GCA_964487625.1 uncultured Desulfobacca sp. | reverse complement strand
AGGCCCCGGTCCTGAAACCATGCACCAGGATAAACAGGGCCACCTCCGGCTGCAGCGCCAGATCCGGCTGGCCCACCAGGTCAAGGCCCAGGATCGTGCTGTATTTGCGATAGTTGGCCTCCCAGGTCAGCTGCACATACCCCCGGCCATAATACGGATAATACCTCAGGTGCTGCCGCCGCCACTCTTCGCTCTTCCAATAGGCCTCCCGCACCGGCTGGAACGTCCGGCCCGTTTCCCATTCCACCGTGGCCAGCACATAGGCAATCTGCTCCGGGAGTATCAGTCCCTGCCGTTCGCATTCCACCCGGATGGCGGCTATGGTGCCCTCCTTGGTGGAGAAATCCGGTTGGGCCGGAGCCGGTGAGGCTGCAGGCTCATCGGCCACTTTCTCCAGGTAGTGCCTGGACACCCAGCCCACCCCGGTGCCATATACTACCGGCAGCCACCCGTCGGTGGCCACCTGGGCCACTTCCCGGCCTTGCTCCAAGGTGCCCAGCACCGGCCACTGGGTTCCCGGCCCCCGCCGCACATTCAACCGCCGCGCCGCCACCCGATACCGTCCCATTTTTATTCCCTATTCCCTCATCCCTGATTATCTACCAGACCCCCCGGCTCTCCCGCCAGCGGTTGGCCGCCACCTGCTGATAGGTCACCGGCTGGTAGGGCTGCGTGGCCGCATGCAGGGCCAAGGCGTGGGCCCAGAACTCGTCTGCGTGGCCGGCCTCAGTCCGCTCCGCATCAAACCGGATATTGCCCGCCGCCGTCGTCGTCTTCTTCACCGCATGGTGAGCCCGTCGGATATCCTGGTCTAGCGGCAGCCGCACCTGGCGGTCCTCAAACCGCCGCCGGAGGCCAAAGGCCAGCTCCTGCTTTAGCGGTCCGGTAAACAAGACCCCCTCCACCAGATATGCACCGAACCGCTGTTTGGCGGCCTCCACCACCGCTTCTCCCATGCCCGTCTGGTCCAGACAGACCCGTTGCGGCCGGTATTGGTCCACCACCCGGGCCAATTCCTCCTCCTGTCCGGCAAAGCTGACCCCCTGCAGCCGCACCACCTCCCGGGTCCAGAACACATCCCCCACCTGCTCCACTACCCAGATAACCGTCAGGTCCCGCCGGCGCCCGAGGTCCATGCCCACATATATCGGCCCGTCTCCCGTCAGCTCCGGCCGCCCCGCTTGCTCGTCCTCACAAGGAGTGATCAGATCCCAAGTCAAAAAGGCCTCATTCTCGTCGGCCGGGATGCAGCAGTATTCCTGCAGCCAGATGTTTTCGTCGCCGCAGGCCTCTCGCTCCGCCGCCAGCCACGCCTCTTGCTCCGCCGGGCTGACCTTCCGGCCGAATATCTTGTCCAGCAATCCCTGTTCAATGGCGTCAAAGATGGTCGTGGTGTGCACCGCAAACACCGGCTCCCGACCTTCAGCCATCGATTTCTTGGCGTCCCGGATAAACTGCGCGTATAGCCCGCCGTTGGACCGATAGGTGGACAGTACCCGCATGTCATAGCCCCACGTTGTCGAAGGCTTCGCCGCCGCATACATGGCCCGCTGCTCCTTGTGCCAGTCGAACTCATCAAGCACGACCTTTCCCCCCTTGCTCCGGAACGCCTTGGGGTTGCTGGCCAGGCCATGAATTCTGGAGCCGTTTTTCAACCGGACGACCAGCGCCCGCACATCGTCTCTCTCATCCAAGATTTCATCGCCGATGGACAGGATCGCCCCGGCCCGCTTGAATACTTTGGCCCATTGCTCGCAGTAGAGGATATATTCTTTGGCCGCACTCTCGTCCGCCGACGAAAACCACACCGCCAACCCAGGCCGCTCCACACAATCCCGCACGTCCTCATAGGCCTGGACGTAAGTGGCGCCGATCCGTCTGGATTTCTCCCAGATCTTGCGCCGGCTCCGGTCCTGCAACCAGCTGATCTGGTAGGGTAAAAAATACTTCTGCTGGTCCCGGTTCATAAACTATTAACCACTAACCACTGATCACTGACCACTATTCAACCCCCAACAGCCGGTTCACTTCCTCCACCAGCCGCTGCCGCCCCGTCTCCGTCCCCGCTGCCTCGGTTTCCGTCGGTTTGTACCGGATCTTCAAATGCTCCAGCAGCTCCAAACACCGCTGCAGGTCCCGCAGCCCCGCCAGCGTCAGCGTCCCCGGCTTGGTCAGCATACCATTGAGTTTCCGTTCCAAAATGCCCTCAATGGCCTGTACTGCCTCTTGCGGCGTCCGGATAGGGTTTGATATGGCCTCACTCCCAAACGCCGCTTCCTGGCCATTCTGGCCCGCTTCTGCGGCCCTATTTTTGGCAAAGATTGCCTCCATCCGGGCCACCGCGTAGACGTCCTGTGGGTTCAAGGATTGCAGGGCCTGGCCGATCAGCCGGCGCCGCAGTTCCACCGCCCCGCGCCGGATCTCCGTCAGGGCCTGGCGGTACTCCCGCCGCCGCTCCTGCCATCCGTCCGCCGCGGCCCACCGCTGTATCTGCGTCATTGATACCCCGGTTGCCTGCGCCACCTGCTCATAGGTCAGACCATCCACAATGTAGAGCTCCTCCGCCCGCTCCCGGACCTCCCAGGAATACTCCCGTGGCCCCCCGCCTTTAGCCATTTCCCTCTCCTTGGCCCCTGGCCCCTGGCCCCTGGTCCCTCTCCTGGCCCCTGGCCTCTGGACACCTCATCCCGTAGTATGGGCCGCCGTGCAGTAGGCAGGTCCCCGAATAGTCGCCGTAATAGATACAATCATGGTCAACAAACAGTCTCTTCTCCGCCCACGGCCGCCGCCGCTCGCACATGGCTATCTCCCCAGGGCACGCTTGATTGCCGCCGCCTGCCGGCATAGTTCCGCCAGCTCTGTCTGTACCCGGGCAAACTCAATGGCCTGGCTGGCGATGTGCTCGCCCGCCAGCGCCTCCGCCGGATCAAACGGGTCCAACAGGTTCCGCAAACTATCCCGGAGCCCGGCCAGTTTCAGCCTCACCTCAGCAATCTGGCGGTCCACGACCGCCAGCCGCCCCTCATATTTCAACCGCTCCTGATCACCATTCATCTCTTGCCCCTATTTCCTCTTCCCTTATCTTTGATACCCTTCGGCTTCCTTGCGCAGCCTGACATTCGGACAAAACTGGTTGCCCATGATCTTGTCATGGGCCTCCTGCCACTTCTGCGTATTGATGATCACGATGTCCTTCAGGTCCGAGGCCAGGCGCAGGTAATTTTTCACCAACTCCACGTTGTTCTCATACATCTGTCGCATCTCCGCCAACGCCACATCGTGGCGGCAGGCCTCTTTCGCCATGTCTTGGCGATATTGTTCCAATAACGACCGGTATTCCGCCATCTGTCTCTGGTAGCCCTTGTCGCTTAACCACCAAATGATCAGCACGATCCCCGGCACCCCGAAGGCGCTGACCAACTCCAATATCTGTTTCAGCGACATCTCCGGCATGTCAGGTCTCGATCTTGGCCACCCCGGCCCGCAGCGCCGCCAAGCCCATGCTGCCCAGCAGCCCGACAAGCGCCTGATAAGTCCCATCATCCAACCAACCAAGATACCTGGCCACCGCTGCCAGCCCGATCATCACCGCCGCCAAATACGTCTTCATCCCAGCCATTTTCCCTCCTGATCTCTTACACATTCCCACCGAAGCACGCTCCCTGCGCTGCCTCACGACCTCGGTGGGCACGGCCGTCAAGCTGCTTCCGCCTCGCCATATTAGGAAACCAATTTAATTCGCTAAAAATCATTTTGTATGATTCCTGCTACAGAATTGGCCAAAACGAGGATTGTTCCCCTTCTCTTCCCTGCGCCAACCTTGACGGCCTCTATTTTGCCTTCGTTAATCCAGCTATATACTGTTGATTTCGAAACCCTCAGCAGGCGCCCGACTTCACTGACCCGCAGCAGCCTCTCCTGTCCGTTCACCAATTGCTCCAACAGTTGCGCACCCGTCTCTTCCATAGTACATCTCCCATCATCTTTATTGGTGATCATCCTGATCAATTTACCAATTTCCGTTACCATTGCCATTGTGCTTTGATTCCTCACAAACGTCTTGAAATGTCCTGTATCCCTATAGCGATGCAATGTTCTGCGAGTCAATTTTAATAGGGTCTCTATCTCCCCAAAGGTCATGGCCTTTTTCACAATTCCCCCCTTAACATCCATAGCCACCAAATTGCCGCCCCGATCCCCATTAACCAGGTCGCCACACTCATCACTGGCCCCGGATCACCATCCAACCACCGCCATAACCCAACCAATTTTTTCCTCATCATTCCCTTTTCCCTCTTCCCTAATCCCTTTTGCTTCTGCGGTCTCTCCC
>CAZARS010000164.1:0-4546 GCA_964487625.1 uncultured Desulfobacca sp. | reverse complement strand
TATTTTTAATACCTTGGCTGGTACTCCTCCGGCAAGGGCATTTTCCTTGATACTTTGTGTAACTACCGCGTTAGCAGCGATTAATGAGCCCTCGCCAATTTTACAGCCCGCGGTTATAGTAACATGAGCAGCAATCCAGCAACCATGACCTATCTTGATAGGCGCCCGAAATGATCGCCCGTATCGGAATGAATTATCTTTCCTGGTATGATTTGTGCTGGTCACTACACAATAAGGCCCAAAGATTACCTCATCCCCAACGAAGATTTTATCCCCGGCATTAAACCAGCATCCATAAGCAATATAAATATTCCGACCGAGAAAAATATTACTGGAATTATAGAAAGATAGATTCCGCCCTAGCCGCAGATCTGGTCCACAGGATCCAAAGAATCTCCGGGCCAACATCCCACGTAATCTGAGAAAAATAACATTATCTGGGAGCCAGTTGGTAACAAAAAGAATAAAATGTAATGGCCATGTATATCTCAGATTGCGCCAAAGCTTATTCATCTACGCTAACCATTCTCGGATAAGATTAGTTAATTCAACAATCTGGGTTTCCAGAGTGTTCTGCTGGGCAAGCGTTCGGCCTAAGGTAATCAGTCCCTGCCGCATGGAATTATTTTCAAGTAACCGAAGAATGGCATTGGATAATGCTACCGGATCTCCCGGTTTGATAAGGAGCGCAGCATCTCGCAAAAAAAACGGTATCGCCCCCACCTTAGTAGCCACCACCGGCAAGCTATGGGCCATGGCCTCCCAAATGGTGCGGGGGAAACCCTCAGAAGACCGGGAGGCAATCACATAAATATCAGCCTGCTTATAGTACTCGAAGAGTTCCGCCCCCACTTTTTTATAGCCGTGGTAATGGACCCGCGCGGCGACGCCCCGGGCCGCTGCCAAGGCAAATATCTCCTCCATGATGGTATCATGTTCCGCCGGCCAACCCACCAGATCAAGGACCACATCCTCACCCTGAGCCACCAGCAGGGCCACCGCTTCCACCATGTCGAAAAGACCTTTGGCGCGATCCATCCGACCGGTGTAGAGAAGATGGATGGGGCGTGTCTGGCAGGTATCCTCCCGGTAATAAAAATCCTGGCTGGTCAGGGTAGTGGTGCGGACTTCATGGAGGTTGGGCACCAGGGGCCGCAACTGTTCGTAGAGCAGGCGGCTGTTGACCATAGTCAGGTTGCGCTTGGCCAAGCTTAATTGCTGACGATAATTCCACCAGGAAAAGAGCCGGATAGCTTCCTTGCGCCAGCGGGGTTGGGGCAGGTCATTAACGCCGGCCAGGTAGTCACCCACGATGAGCAGGGCCAGAGGGAGCCCCTGCGCCGCCCGGCCCATGGCCGGCAGCAGGGGCGATGGGCCGCGCAGGAGGATGGCGTCCAGACGGTGGCGCCATTCACGCAGCGGCTGGGTAAATTTTCCGGCGTGGAGTAGTCGTTGGGGCACCGAGACATGTGGCCCGATATCCAGCAGGGTGATATTGGGAGCAACAAGCCGGTAATCCATGAAGCCCGATTCAGACGGCAGCGGGGCATGCAGAAAACAGACCAGCTCCTCACAACCTGCAGCCAGGCTATCAAGAAACCGGCCCAGATATCCGGGCAGGTAGATGCCCCCATTGCGGGCAAGAGCAGGTATGTGGTAGTGAAACCCCAGGCGCATCACTTCACCGGGCCCGGGCGGGACGGCGTTCCGTCTTACCCTGACTGTTGTTTTGTTGTGTTAAAGCAATCAGGCCGACCACCAGTCCATACATGACCCAGGTACCGGTGTTGGTCAAACCGCTCAAAGCCCAGAGGTGAAGGCTCATCATCAGAAAGCCCACATAAATACCCAATCCCCAGAATTCCTCCTGCCGGGCCAGGGCCAGGGCGGCCAAGCCCCCCCGCCAGACCAGGATGACCAGCAGGAGGATGAAGGGCAAGGTGCCAGCCAGCCCGGTTTCACTCAATAATACCATGTACGAGTTGTGCGCTGATTTACGGTTTAAATGCTGCTGCGACGCACCGCGCAAGGCTCCGGACAGCTCCAGCTTGACCGTCTCTTTGCGGAAATTACCCGCTCCTGCCCCAATCAGGGGCGAGTCCAGGAACATGCGCCAGCCTTTTTGGATCAGGACCTGACGGCTTTGGAATGACTTATCCTGATCCAGTTTTTGGAAGGTGGCATACCGTTCCTCAACTTTTTCCCGGACAATCTCTGGGGCTGCCAGGAGGATACCGCCCAAGAGGGCCGGCAAGAAGAGCAACGGCAGGAGACGGTAGGCTCGCGTCGGCTGGGCCACGGCATACATCACCACAAAGAGGCAGATTCCCAAGGTTACCGCGATCCAGGAGCCCCGGGAACCATTGATGACCACCGCACCCCAGACCAACAGGGCACTGGGTACGGCCCACCACAGGCGGGCACCGCGTGAGACCAGGGGCACCAGTAGAAAAGGGGCATAGGTTGAAAAGAGGATACCATAGCCGTTCTGGGTCATGGTCATGGTGCCCCCCCACGCGCCTATTTTATTAAAGAGCAGCGCCTCGCCCCAGCGAAACAGGGCGGTAATGAGGATGGCCCAACAGAGCACGGTGACCACGCGGGGCCCCAACCTGGCTGTGGCGACCACGTAGATGGTGACTAGAAAGGCCACCAGCCAATAAGCAAAGCGCAGGACTTGTTTCCAGTTGTCAATATCAATCGTGTCTTTGTCACCGAAAAAGAGGTTACCCGCCACCGACAGCAGGATGCCCAGCCAGAACAGGGCTGCCAGGATGATCCAGCCCGAGTAATCTGCCAGCCAGCTGAAGTCGCCACCCAGGAAGATGTCTATGGCGATGAAAAGCAGAATGAGGGCTGAGAGGGACAAATCTACCCCCGGCACCTCGATGATGGGGCAGGCGGTATAGGCCACGAACAAGAGGAACAGAAAGATCGTCAGCTTGGAGAGAGATTTCTTCCCGGTCCCACTCTGATAGTTAGTCATGGTTGGAGCCAGCTTCTTGGCTGAGGCAATGGCGTTAGTCACAGGTGCCATGGCGGATTACCTTGACCTGTTGCAGGGCCGCTTCGGCGTCCTGCCACCAATTGATATGAGGTGTCAGATTTCTGGCCGTAGGTTTTTGGATCAAGCCGCGGCAAGCCCCCAAGGTATACCCCCAG
The DNA here is from genome assembly GCA_964487625.1 of uncultured Desulfobacca sp. GTDB lineage: Bacteria > Desulfobacterota > Desulfobaccia > Desulfobaccales > Desulfobaccaceae > Desulfobacca. The sequence continues at coordinate 1,384 of CAZARS010000164.1, read as the reverse complement.
GCGTAGGCAAACCGGTACTTCCTGGGGCCAGTCACGGCTCGATACCAATTGAGCAACGCAGTACCTAAATAACTTTTTACCAGGGCAATCCGGTCGGCCAGTCGCGGCGGCTCAAAACCCCGATAGTGATCATTAAGCAGCCGACGACTGTAGGCCGAAGCATAGCCGAATTTATAGGCCTGATAGGGATAGGACTTGGGCAGGTCAGCATTAGGGTGCTCAACCACTGCACAATTTGCCAAAAGTAATTTTCCCCTGCAGATGACTTTTCTAGAAAGAAAAGTGTCCTCGCCTAAACCACACCGTATCTCATCCAAGGCAAAGAGATCTTCCGAGAAACAATCTGCTGTCAGGGCTGTTAAAGAGAAGGCCATCACCCCGCCACGCAGCCAAAAAACTTCCTCATAATCCTGCCCGTAATATTCAGGGGCTTTGCGATGACCCGAAGGGCTCAATTCCCCTGGTTTAAGCCCACGGGCCGAACCGAGCCATCGGACCAGTAGAGGCTTTTTTATACTTTTTGACAGACAGCGATCTTGTAAGACCTCGCTTTGAAATAACTGGGCGGGGTCGCCCATATGTATATGCGCGGTAACTCCGGCTACTTGTTTATCTGGCCAAGCAAATGGTGCCAATATCTTGGCAAGGGCGTCTTTCTGATAAATCCGCAAATCATCATCTAAATATAGGAGAGTCGGAGCCTCGAGCTCCCTGGCTACCCGCCACCCTAAGTAACGCTGATAGGAAAGGTTGGCGTGGTTAGACGGCAGATATATCACCTGGCAATTCTTTGGAATAGTGATATCGTTTAGTAACCTGTTGACTGCGTCGGAATCCGGGTCGCCATCAACTACGATTATTCTCTCTGGTTGCCGGGTCTGTTGGTAGATATCGCCCAAGAGCCTGGCCAAGAGTTGGGGCCTTTTATAAGTGCAAATACATAATGAAAAATTCTGCATGTTGTTGTCTTTATCAGCTTTTGACGGCCTGCTGATAGAACTCATAATTCTCCACGGCAATCATTCTGCTATCGAATTTTGCCACGGCCTGCTGGCGAGCTTGCTGGCCTAATTCCTGACGCCAGGCTGGATTCTGCAGAAGTCGAGAAACGGAGGTGGCGATTTCCTCGGGCTGGCCGGGATCAGCTAGTAGACCGGAAACCCCAGGTTTAATTAATTCCGGCCCGCTGGCGCGTGAGGTCATGACTACTGCGGCCTCACAGGCCATGGCCTCGACACAGGTAAGGCCAAAGGCCTCGGCAAAAGATGGAAAAACCGCCACTGCGGCCCTGGAATAAACTTCGGGTAGAGCTGCATGGGGCACGAATCCGGCAAATTTGATATTGGCATGCATCTCCGTCGGTATAAAGGATAAAAATTCTTGC
>CAZARS010000163.1:0-4664 GCA_964487625.1 uncultured Desulfobacca sp. | reverse complement strand
GGAGGCAAGAATATACTCTGTACCGACAAGACCGGCACTTTGACCATGGATAAAGTCATCCTGGAAAAGCATTGCAACGTGGTAGGGGAGGAGGATGACGACGTCCTGGCCCTGGCTTACCTGAACAGCTATTTCCAAACCGGCCTGAAAAACGTCCTGGACCGGGCGGTCCTGCAATATAGCGAACGGGAAGCCCACTTTCAGGTCCCGCAGCACCGGAAAATTGACGAAATTCCCTTTGATTTCACCCGCAAGGTCATGTCAGTGGTGGTGGCCACCCCCGAGGGGAAAACCCGTCTCATCTGCAAAGGCGCGGTGGAGGAAGTCTTTAAAAAATGCGGCCAGTTCGAGTTTGCCGGTGAACTTTACCCCATGGATCATCTCTTCATCGGCGACATGCGGGAGGAGTACGAAAAACTCAGCCGGGACGGCTTCCGGGTGTTGGCCCTGGCCTACCGGGACGTTCCGGCGCAGCCGGCTTATAGTGTGGCTGATGAGGTGGATCTGATTTTAAAGGGCTATATTGCCTTCCTCGATCCGCCCAAAGATACGGCCAGGGCAGCCATCGCCGCCTTGCAGGATTGTGGCGTTGCCGTGAAGATCCTCACCGGCGACAATGAGCTGGTCAGCCGGAAGATCTGCCGGGAGGTAGGCCTCGACCTGGAGCACGTCCTGCTCGGGCCCCAAATCGACCTCCTGTCCGCCGCGGCCTTGCCGGCAGAGGTGGCCCGGGCTAGTCTCTTGGCCCATCTGACCCCGGAACACAAACGACGGATTATCAAAACCTTGCAGGAGCAGGGCTACGTAGTCGGCTTCCTGGGAGACGGCATTAATGATGCCCCGGCCCTGCACGCCGCCGATGTGGGGGTCTCCGTGGATTCGGCGGTGGATATCGCCAAGGAAACCGCGGATGTCATTTTGTTGGAAAAGAGTCTCCTGGTCCTCCGGGACGGGGTCATGGGCGGCCGGAAAATTTTCGCCAATATCCTCAAATATATCCGCATGGGGGCCAGTTCGGCCTTCGGCAATATGTTCAGCGTCGTGGGAGCCAGCGCCTTCCTGCCGTTCCTGCCCATGGCTCCCCTGCAGATCCTGACCAATAACCTGCTCTATGACTTTTCCCAGGCCCCCATCCCCCTGGATGATGTGGATCAGGAGCAGATCGCCCAACCCCGGCCCTGGTCCATGCGGGAAATCTCCCGCTTTATCCTCTTCATCGGCCCGTGCAGCTCCATCTTCGACTATACCACCTTTTTCATCATGCTCTGGATCTTTCACTGCTGGGACAACGCCTCTTTATTTCAGACCGGCTGGTTTGTGGAATCCATCCTGACCCAGACTTTGATTATCCATGTCATCCGGACCAACAAGTTCCCCTTCCTGCAAAGCCGGGCCAGCTGGCCGGTGATCGTTACTACGACGATCATCATGATCATCGGCATGTGGCTGCCGTTCTCCCCCCTGGCCCCCTCCCTGGGCTTCCAAGCCCTGCCCTGGCTCTATTGGCCGCTCCTGGTTGCCACCCTGCTGTGCTACGTCCTCCTGACCCAAGGGGTCAAGGTCTGGCTTTTGCGCCGAAGCTGGATCTAAAAAAGAGTTTTTAGCCGGCCAACGTCGGCCCGCTTACCCTGCAGAGCTGTTCAAGGAGATCCTGGAATAAGACGGCAGCTGTTTCATTCTTGTAATGGTAGGCGGGCCGCCAGGCGTCTCCTCAGGATGAGTTTCACCTTGGCACGGCCCTGATGGAGGCGGCCTGCCGGAGGGCCGGAGCCCTTAGCCATCTGGGGGTCATCCTGGTCGATGCAGCCTTGCTACGCATCCTGATGGCCTCCTGGAACCCTTCGCCCGCCTGCCAGACGTTAGCCGGCAGGAGGGGTTGGAGCGCTGTTAGCAGGGGACCGGCAAGAACAGCTTCAGCTTACCAAAATACAGGGGAGCCTCCGGTTGACGTTGGATGATGCGGTGGACTGCCGGGGGCTCAAAACGCCCCTTGGTCTGGGAAATGCTCCAGCAGGCACTCCAGAAAGGCTTGCTGGCACGGCAGGAAGACCTTGTGCCGGTGCTGCAGGATGACCAAAGTGTCCGGCGGGGCCAGAAGCGGCAAGGGAAGATAATCCAACCGGCGCTGGCGGAGCTCCGGCAGGTCCGGAGTCACCAGGGTGGCGGGGGCCAAGCCCAAGCCCAGCTCCACATACAGGGCGCTCAGCTCCACATTGGCTGACTCCAGAATTACCTGATAGGCCAAGCCCAATTGCTGGAGCCGCCGTTCGATCCGGTCCCGCGGGGGCGTTCCCACCGGGGGCAAGATCAGGGGATAGCGGGCCACCTCAGGCCAGTCTAGTTCGGCCAGTTGGCAGAGGGGATGGTCCACCGGCACCAGCAGGAAGGGTTCCACTTTCAGCCAGGGGCGGGCGCTGAGATCAGCCGGGCTCCGGGAGGCCAGGGCAAACCCCAGGTCAACTTCTCCTTCCCGCACCAAAGTGATGATCTCCGCCTGGGGCCGATCCAGGATGGTGAGGCGCACCTTGGGCCAAGCCTGCCGATACTCTCCCAGTACCTGCCGGAACAAGTGATAGATGGTGGTAAAGGGCGCGGCAAGCCGCAGGCTCCCAGCCGTCGGGTCCAGCCCGGCCTCAAGGCGGGCCTGCAAGTGCTCATAACCCAGGAGCACCGTCTGGACAAACCGCCAGACCTCTTCCCCTGCCGGCGTCAGCCGCAGCTTTTTGCGGTTGATCCTTTCCAAAAGCTGACAATTGAGCTCCTCCTCCAAGGCCTTCACCTGCTGGCTCAAGGCCGACTGGGTGCGGTAGGTGACCGCCGCGGCTTTGGTGAAGCTGCCCAACCGGGCGACATGATAGAACCCCACCAGCTGTTGCCATTCCATAATTATTTTCTCTTATTAATATAAGCAAATTAATTAATTTTACTTATTAACATAGTCCGTCATACAATAAAAGCAAAAAATACCGGAGGGCGTCATGCAGGCGTCACTTTTACCAGGCGTTGAGTACGAGCTGCAATATCAGGTGCCGGCCACCAGGACCGTCCCTTACTTATTGCCGGAATCGGCAGAATTCCAACAGATGCCGGAGGTGTTGGCCTCCGGGTTTATGGTCGGCCTCATTGAATGGGCCTGCATCCGGGCGGTGAACCCTCACCTGGATTGGCCGGCGGAGCAGACGGTGGGGATCGGCTTCCACCTCTCCCATGTGGCGGCGACGCCGCCGGGGCATACCGTTACCGTTAAGGTGACGTTGGTAGAGGTGGCTGGCCGCAAGTTGACTTTTCAGGTGGAGGCCGCGGATGACCATGACCTGATCTCCAGCGGCACCCACGAGCGCTTCATCATTGACGCGGCCCGTTTCCGGGCCAAGGCTGCGGCCAAAGCTGCCGCCCTTGCGGAACGGGTGAAAGATGCTGGTTAAACACTATCGCTGGGAGTTTGTCCGGCCTCCCAACCCCCAGGCCGGCCATCTTCGGGGGGTAGCCCATTTGGACAATGATATCAGCCCCATCCTGCCGCACCTCAATACCGTCTTGCAGGGACACCAGTATTTCGCCCAGCCCCCTTCTCTCACCCTGAAGTATCAGGGCAAGTTGATTACTCTGTATTCTCGGCAAATCGCCATCAATATCCTGCAAGATGAGGAAGAAGCAGAAGAAATCATCCTCTGGCTGGTAGCTGTCATCAACTACACCTGGGAGCAGCGGCAGACCGTAAAGCCGACTTTTACCATCAGCCACCGCGCCGATACGCTCAAAATTCTAAAAATCCTGCCGCGCACCAATTGCGGGGACTGCGGATACCCCACCTGCTTGGCCTTGGCAGTGCAGATCAATGAGGGGCGCAACTCATTGACAGACTGCCCCCATTTCAGGGATGTTGCTTCTGAGCGGGCTGAAAAAACAAGCCGGGCGCCAAGCTGATCATGGCCTACTTGGTGAGATTGAGTTTGGCCCGCAGGGTGGTGGCGGGTTTGCAGGTAACCACCCGGCGTTCCCGCAGCATTAATTCCTCGCCGGTCTGGGGGTTGCGGCCCCGGCGGCGGTTTTTCTCCCGCACCACGAACTTGCCGAAGCCGGTGATGAGCACGTCCTCGCCCCTGGCCAGGGTCGCCTGGATGATCTCCAGAACCCGGTTCACCAACCGGGCCGCCTCCCAGGGCTTGACGCCGTAGACCCGTTTCTGGACCTGCTCGGCCAGCTTGGCTTTGGTCAAGGTCATGGACTTCGGCGGCTCCGGCCAAATTGGCTTTCTAATATATTGAACACCCTGTCTATCCATCCGTTGTCCCTCCCTGCCGCCGGTTTTTCTGTCCCCTGCCGTCCCGCGTAGACCGTGGAGTGGGCCGCGTGCTCCCGCCAGTTGGCCAGATAGGCCGCAGCTACCCCCGGGTCCCGCAAGACCAGCAGGTTCTCGGCGTTCTTCTCCTCCGCCGCCCGGGTGAAGTTGAAGGAGCCCGTGATGACGGTCTGCTCGTCTATAATCATGACCTTATTGTGGGCGATGGCGTGGGCCGAGTCAATGAATGTTTTGATGCCGGCGTTATGGAGGAAATCCGCGGCGGAGTATTTGTCGGTCTGCTGGCTCTTGTCCAGGATAGCCTCGACCCTCACCCCCCGCTGGTGCGCCCGCAGCAAAGCCCGGGCGATGGGCGCCGAGG
>CAZARS010000162.1:4421-4681 GCA_964487625.1 uncultured Desulfobacca sp. | reverse complement strand
CCTTGAGCCGCTCCTATGGTCAGGGCCGGGTGTTGCGGGAGGGTTTACAGGTAGTTTTGGCCGGCCGTCCCAACGTCGGCAAATCCAGCCTGCTAAATCGGCTGTTGCAAACCGACCGGGCCTTGGTGACGGATATTCCGGGCACTACCCGGGACATCATTGCCGAACAGCTCGTCCTGGGCGGCATCCCCATCTGCCTCACTGATACCGCCGGCTTGCGCCAGGCTCAAGATCGGGTTGAGGCCTTGGGAGTAGCCCGG
>CAZARS010000162.1:0-4411 GCA_964487625.1 uncultured Desulfobacca sp. | reverse complement strand
CCCAACAATATCTCAGCCAGGCTGACTTAGTTCTCTATCTCCTGGATGCCAGCCAACCATGGGAACCGGCGGATACGGAAAATCTAACGAAGCTGCAGGGGCAGCAGGTCTTGTTGGTGCTCAATAAGATCGACCTGCCGGTTGTTTTGAGTCTTTCTGAGGTAGCAGCCGCTTGGCCGTATAAGGTCATGGCCATATCCGCCCTGACCGGCGCTGGCCTGGCAGAACTGCAGGAGGCCATTCTCCAGGTGGCCTTATCTCAGCAGGGGCCGCCCTCGGGCCAGATTATTACCCAAGCCCGCCATCACCAACACCTGCTCCGGTGCTTGACCCACCTGCAGCAGGTGCAGGAGCACCTGGCAGGAGGTGGGCTCCCGGAACTGGTGGCTTTGGAACTGCAAAGCGCGGTCCAGGAATTGGGCGCCATCCTGGGACTGGAGATCGGCGAAGAAGTCCTGGACCGGATTTTCTCGCAATTTTGCCTGGGGAAATAGGCCTGACCGCGAGCTGTCGATGCCTCCTCAAGGAAACAAAGAGAAGTCTTTATTTAGGGCTACCCCCGCGGGTACCCCCAAGGAGCAGTATGACCAAGAATATTATCCCCTTTGAAAAGGCCAAGCGGTCTGTAAAAGAAATCGTCGAACGCTTTTATCAGGACCTAGATGATATTGAAGAGATCGTCATTATTGCCAAAGATCGGGAGGGGGAGTGGATTTTCGCCAACTCTGAGTTGGCCAACGAGCTGGAATGGATCGGCAGCATCTATAAATTTATCCATAAGGGCATCTTGGAAGATGCCGACGAGATAGATTAGCTTGTTTTCATGCGGAAAGGCATCGAATTACGAATAAACCCTGTAGAGGCGTTTCGCCAAACGCCCTTATAGAAGGGCTTGTTATTGTCACCTTGTAGTCACATTTGCTGATTTCTTTATGTTCCGGATGGATATGAGCTTGCAGTCAGCCATTGGCCTCCACAGGGTTTGCCCTGCAAGGGGCGGATAGGTGGAGCTGATCATACTGGCAGCAGGCTGAGGTTGCAGCACTCCATCCCTTTAGCTGGAGCGGCGCCGACAAATGGCCGGGATCACTATTCATTGTAAGATCTGGTTGGCAAAGGACGGACAGGTGTTTTTCGGCCGGGGACGTCTGGAGCTTCTGCAGGGCATCATGGTTTACGGCTCCTTGGCTGAAACCGCCCGCCATCTGGGGATGTCATACCGGGCGGCCTGGGGGCGCCTCAAAACCTCGGAGAGCCGGTTGGGGAAAAAACTAACGGAGAAAGTTCCTGCTGTGGGGCGGGGCCAAAGGCTGGTCCTCACCCCTTTCGGCCAGGCTTTGGTGGCCGATTTTCTGGCCATTGAGGCACGGCTCCAGCAGGTGTTGCAAAAGCAGCAGGAGATTTTGGATAAAAAATTGACCTCCGAAGATACGGCATGTTGAGTGATAGGGAACAACAAGTAATTCGTGGCCTGCAGCGGGATTTTCCGGTGACTGCCCGGCCTTTTCGTGATCTGGCCCAGGAATTGGGTCTGACTGAAGAAGAACTGACCGGGGTCATTCGCCGTTTAATGGAGCAGGGGTATATCCGCCGATTCGGGGCCACCATCCGGCACCGTATTTCCGGTTTTCAAGCCAATGCTATGGTGGCTTGGCGGGTGCCCCCGGAGCGGCTGGCAGAAGTGGGTCCAGCCATGGCGGCCTGTCGCGAAGTTACCCATTGCTACGAACGGCAAAGCCAGGAGGATTGGCCTTATAATCTATATACCATGATTCACGGGAAAAACCAGGCAGAGTGTGAGGCCATTACCCAACGCCTGGCCGAGGCTACGGGTGTCCATGATTATGTATTGCTCTTCAGCGATGCGGAACTGAAAAAAACCACCATGCGATATTTTCAGGATCATGCCCTGAACCAGGAAGAACGATAATCTCCAAGAGCCGTTGAACTTGATAGGAAGCAAGGAGCTGTATGGGCTACGAGAGCCTTCAAGATTTTGTCCGCCAGTTGGTTAAGGAGCAGGAGCTCGTCCGGATTACCGAGCCATTGAGTCCGTACTTGGAAATCACCGAAGTGACGGACCGGGTCTGTAAGCAGGGCGGCCCGGCGCTGCTCTTTGAGAATGTTCCCGGCTATGATATGCCGGTACTTATGAACGCGTTCGGCTCCATGCGCCGCATGTGCCTGGCTCTGGAAGTACAGAGCCTGGAGGAGATCGCCGCCGAAATTATGACGTTTCTGGAGGCGGAGGCGCCGGATACTTTATTCAAGAAGCTGAAGCTGATCCCCAAATTGCGCCGTCTGGCCAATATCTTCCCCAAGACGGTGAGCCGGGCGCCCTGCCAGGAGATTGTCTTGCAGGGGGAGGACGTGGATCTAAGCACCCTGCCGGTCCTCACCTGCTGGCCGTTGGATGGTGGTCCCTTCATCACCCTGCCGGTGGTGATCACCCATCATCCGGAAACCGGGAAACGCAATGCAGGTATGTATCGCCTGCAGGTCTATGATAAAAAGACCACCGGCATGCATTGGCACCGGCATAAAGGCGGCGCGGCCCATTATCGGGTGGCAGAACAACGGGGGGAGCGCTTGCCGGTGGCCGTGGCCATTGGCCCTGATCCGGCGGTAACCTATGCGGCCACTGCGCCCCTTCCAGATGACCTGGATGAAATGCTCTTTGCCGGGTTCCTCCGGCAAGAGCCGGTGGAAATGGTAAATTGTATCTCGGTACCCCTGCAAGTGCCGGCCTCCTCGCAGATTGTCTTGGAAGGCTATGTGGAGCCGGGAGAACGGCGGTTGGAGGGGCCCTTCGGCGACCACACCGGCTATTATTCCCTGGCCGATATGTATCCGGTCTTCCATGTCACGACCCTGACCCGGCGCCGGCAAGCCATCTATCCCGCCACCATCGTGGGGCGGCCGCCCATGGAAGATTGTTTCATGGCCAAAGCCACCGAACGGATTTTCCTGCCTCTCATCAAAAAAACGCTCCCAGAGATCGTGGACATGAATCTGCCGGTGGAAGGGGTTTTTCATAATCTGGCCTTTATTGCCATTGACAAACGCTATCCTGGCCACGCCCGTAAAGTCATGCATGCCCTGTGGGGGTTGGGGCAGATGATGTTTACGAAGATCATGATCATTTTCGACAAAGAAGTCGACGTCCAGGATCTCGGTCATGTCTTGTGGCGCCTGGGCAATAATGTCGATCCCCGGCGGGACATCGTCTTGGTGGACGGGCCGGTGGATGCCTTGGACCATGCTTCGCCCTTGCCCCACTACGGCTCCAAGATGGGCATCGACGCCACCCGGAAGTGGCCAGAAGAAGGCTTCACCCGGGACTGGCCCGAGGTCATTGAAATGGACCCGGCGGTGAAAAAGAAGGTGGACGAAATCTGGGGGCGGTTAGGGCTGGCATAACAAGGAGAGTTGCACCCTTGGAAGAGACCACGCTCGTTAGGGAAAAAAACTCGCTGGGCAAGAAGATCGCCATCCTCCTGGAGATGATCAAGATCGAGCATACGGTTTTTGCCTTGCCATTCGCTTTCATGGGGGCCCTTCTGGGAGCCCGGGGACTGCCCACGGCCCGGCAGGCCTTCTTTATTCTGCTGGCCATGGTGGGGGCCCGCAGTGCCGCCATGGCCTTTAACCGCTTGGTGGACTGGCGCTATGACGCCCTAAACCCCCGCACCGCCACCCGGGCATTGCCTCAAGGACTTGTCAGCCGGCAGGCCACGGTGGTCTTTATCACGGTCAGTTCCCTGCTTTTTTTCTTGGCTGCCAGTCAGCTTAACCGTTTGAGTCTGATGCTGGCACCGGTGGCTCTGGGCTGGGTCTTTTTCTATTCTTTTACCAAACGGTTCACCTGGGCTTCCCATCTGGTCCTGGGGTCTGGATTAGCGCTGGCGCCTTTGGGGGGCTGGATTGCCATCCGGGGGGATATCACCCTCTTGCCCCTGGCGTTATCCCTGGCGGTCCTGTTCTGGGTGGCCGGCTTTGATATCCTTTATGCCCTTCAGGACGAAGAATTTGACCGCCGGTTGGGTTTATATTCTCTGCCGGCCAAACTGGGGCGGGTTAAGGCCATGCGGCTGGCGGCCGGTTTGCACCTGGCCGCTGGGTCAGGATTTCTGGCGGTGGGCTGGCTGGCCGGCCTGGGCTTACTCTATTGGGCGGCAGCTGGTCTGGCCGCCCTGCTGTTGGCAGCGGAGCACGTCATGCTCTCTCCCCAGGATCTGAGTCGGTTGAATCAGGCCTTTTTTACGGTTAACGGCTGTATCGGCGTATTGTTGGGGGTGGCCACCCTCTTCAGTTTCTGGCCATAAGGATGGAAAGCGGGAGTCTGGCATTTTTTCTGCCGAGGCCTAACTTTCTACTTGACAATACTGATAGTTTAACCATAAAATGGCGT
>CAZARS010000161.1:0-4838 GCA_964487625.1 uncultured Desulfobacca sp. | reverse complement strand
GCCCGGCTATGGCCTTTCAGACCCGCAACCCGGCCGACGTCTCTTGGATTGGCCGCAGGATATAAGGGAGTTGGCAGCGGCTTTGGGTCTCTCCCGCTTCAGTCTGGTGGGGGTCTCGGGGGGTGGGCCGTATGTGGCGGCCTGCGCCTGGTCCCTGCCGGACCTGATTGAGGTGGCCGGCATCGTCAGCGGCTTAGCCCCCAGGGAAGCCATGGCTGGCCAATTGACCCGGTGGCAGCAGGTCGCAGCAACCATCTTGCCCCATATCCGGCTGACCCGACCGGTCTTGGCGGTTGTGGCTGCCCTCTTTAAGCGCCAGCCAGAACGGTGGCTGACTACCTTGCTTCCATTCGTCCCGCCGGAAGATCGCCGTTTGCTCCAAGACCCAGCCATCCGCAGGCTGCAGGTGGACGGCATAGTCCAAGCCTGGAGCCAGGGAGTGTTGGCCATGGCCCAAGATCTGGCCATTTTCAGCCAGCCTTGGGGGTTTCGGGTGGAAGAAATCAGGGTGCCGGTATACCTCTGGCACGGCGAGGCTGACTGCTTGGTACCGGTGCAGATGGGCCGTTATCTGGCCAGCCACATTCCCGGCTGCCAGGCCACGTTTATTCCAGGAGCCGGGCATCTCTGGCTTTTTGCCGGCTACGAGGCAATCCTCCGTACCCTCTGCCAGGCCCGGCCCCAGACCTCACCGTGATTCCTTGTCAACCGGGGCCATAACGAGGACGGCGGCACCCTGAAGGCGTCCCTGACGCAGGGTGGCCAGGGCCTCATTGGCCTGTCCCAGAGGAAAGGGCGTCACCTCGGTACGGATGGGGATTTGGGGAGCTAAGGCCAAGAATTCCTCCCCATCCTGCCGGGTCAAGTTGGCTACGGACCGCACCACCCTTTCACCCCAGAGGATCTCATAGGGAAAGGAAGGGATAGGGGTCATGTGAATGCCGCCGCAGACCACGACGCCCCCTTTGGCCACCGCTGCCAAGGCGGCTGGCAAGAGGGAGCCCACCGGGGCGAAAATAATGGCCGCGTCCAATGCCACCGGTGGCTTGACCGTGGAGTCGCCAGCCCAGACAGCACCCAACGACCGGGCAAAGGCCTGAGTGGCTTTATCCCCGGGCACGGTGAAAGCGTAGACTTTCTGCTGAAAATGGACCGCCACCTGGGCGGTGATATGGGCGGCCGCGCCAAACCCATAGATGCCCAGGTGCTCCACGTCCTGGCCACAGAGCCGATAAGACCGATAGCCGATGAGGCCAGCACACAACAGGGGTGCGGCGGCCACCGGGTCGTAAGAGGTCGGCAAAAGAAAACAATAATCTTCGTGCGCAATGGTATAATCCGTGAAGCCACCGTCCAAAGTATACCCGGTAAACCCCGGTTGATCACAGAGATTTTCCCGTCCCCGCCGACAATACCGGCACTTCCCGCAGGTCTGCCCCAACCACGGTACCCCAACCCGCTCGCCAACCTGAAAGCGGCTGACCTGCGACCCCAGCGCAATCACGGTGCCAACAATCTCATGGCCCAAAATGAGGGGCAGTTTGGGATCTGGCAGATCGCCGTCATAAACATGCAGATCGGTGCGGCAGACCCCACAACTGTGTACCTGCACAAGAACCTGGTGCGGCCCCGGGGCGGGTAGGGGCAATTCTTGCCATGTCAAGGGCTGCTGCGGCGCAGTCAGGACCATGGCGTGACGGCTGGCTGGCAAAGTCATGGCAAACTCCGTTTTCCTCGCTTGGCCTCGGTTATTGATATGCTAAATGCCAGGTTGCCTGCAACCGGCTCTATTCCCTTATTTTCCTCTCCAGCCGCATGATGGCGGGGGAAGGCAGGGTGAGGGAAGCCCCCACAATTGATCCTTCCACAACATGAGGCCTTCCCGGATGGGGACTGTTTATAATGTTCCGCTGTCTTGTGCCATCCAGTAATTCCCCGGTTTCCTCTCCCTGCGCTGTGGCGTGAGGAAAAAATTACTCCTCTTAGCATTAAAACATAAGGGATTAAAGGCCTTTCTTGATGAAAACGTACTCACTGGAGGTAAAGCAATCTTTGCTCCGCATGGTAACTCTTCCCTGCCGACAGGGTATGGCCGGGGCTATTGACTGGACGCCGCGGCCGGGGTGAGGTTGGCGCTGGCCTGTTGCACCACCTCGGCCAGGAGACTGCCGCTGGCGGCCATTATAACCGTTATCCCCTTGCGTTGGAAGAGTTTGCGGGCGTTGTCCCCCAGACCAGCGGCAATGAGGTGGGTGACCCCTTGCCGGTCCAACCAATCGGGCAGCAAGCCAGGCCGGAAATCCGGCGGCGTGGCCTGTTTTTCCTCCACGATCTGGCCGTCCCGCACCGTAAACAGGACGAAGGTTTCTTTCTGACTGCATTGGGGGGCTAGCCTGCCCTCCCGGGCCGGGGCCGCAAAAACCAGGGTGCCAGGTTCCCGTCGTGTCTCCGGCGGGCGGGCTGCCGCGGCCAGGGCAGTCAAGATGGTGCCTACCACCTCCTCCATGGCCTGCAGAAAGGGGCTCTCAGCCGTCGTCAGTTCGGCCAGCCGGCCCTCATCAGCGGCAGCCATAAATCCGGGGTCAAAGGGCAGGCGTCCCAAAAGAGGGAGAGCCAAAGCCTGAAGGGCCTGGCGGCCCGTTGTGGAACTAAACAAAGGAATGGTGGTGCCGCAATCCGGGCAAGTTGTATAGCCCATATTTTCCACCACCCCCATGATCTGCATCTCCACCTTCTGGCAGAACCTGATGGCCTTCTGGACATCGGCCAGGGAGATTTCCTGGGGAGTGGTGACAATAATAGCCTGCACCTCGGGGATGGTCCGGGCCACCGTCAGCGGCTCGTCGCCGGTGCCCGGCGGCGCATCGATGATGAGAAAATCCAAATGTCCCCATTGGATTTCTGTGAGGAACTGCCGGATGATTTTGTGCTTGATGGGCCCCCGCCAGATGACTGCCGCATCCCGGTTTTTCATCATGGCTTCCACGGAGACTAGCTTGAGATGGCTGGCGACATCCCCGGGCAGATAGTATTGGCCGTGGACCAGATCCAACGGTTCGCCCACCCCCAGCATGCGGTAGACATCAGGGCCGTGGAGATCGACATCCATCAGACCCACGGCCAGGCCCCGGCGGGCCAAGAGGAGGGCTAAGGCCACCGCCACACTGGTCTTGCCGACCCCCCCCTTGCCACTCATGACAAAGAGTTTATGGTGGATCTGATCGAGGCTCCAGCGGATCTGATAATCTGCGCTCTGGTCCTCCTCTTGCTCTGTGGGCTGGCGCAAGAGTTCACAGCCCTCGCAAGAGCCATCATCTTTCTGATGAGGACAGGTAGCCATGGGATAATCCTCCTTGCTGGCAATGGGCGCCTAGTCTTCGAAGCGATAGACCTTGCGAATTCTCTGGTGTACCTGCCACGTGCAGCTCAGCCCCCGCGGGAAGCGGACTAAATCCCCGGGGCCGATCTCCACTTGTTGGCCATCGGGGCAGGTGACCGTCACCCGGCCCTCCAGGACATAGGCCGTCTCATTGGCGTCATAGGTCCAATCAAAGGTGCTGGGCTCACATTCCCATGGACTCCACCGTGACACCTGCAGTTCCTGCAGCTTGGCCTCGGATGGTTTTTCTTTAATAATTTTTGTCATAACAACCACTCCCTGAGGATGGTAGATGAGTGCTCGCTGAAAATTATAGTTGCTAGCACTAATGTCCAGCAACGTTTTTGCAAAAGTATAATGGCGCTTTCGTATCTCTCATATTGGTCTCATTTTGTCATTCTGAGGGAGCGACACGGCCGAAGAATCTCAGATCCTTCCCTGCGCCCAGGATGACAAGAGAAAAGCAGCCGAGGGTGGAAGGCTTTTTTTGGCTTTTGGCGTTTTTTTAAGCTCTGCCAGAAATCTGCCGGACACTCATGCGTTGCTACCAAAAACAACGGCGGGTCAGGATTGATCAGCCACAGGCTACAGGGTTGGCAGGACGGGGGGGGTGACTTTTCCCCTGGCTGCCGGTGAGGGGGTTTTTTGTCCTCCATACCTGGATCGCGGTCCCTGGACCGTGGCCTTGCCGCTAATCGAGCCGATAATTTGGCGCCTCTTTCATGATGACCACGTCATGGACATGGGACTCCCGCAGGCCAGCCGGAGTAATCCGGACGAACCTGGCTTTGGCCATGAGTTCTGGAATAGTGCGGCAACCAACGTATCCCATACCGGAGCGCAGGCCCCCCATGAGCTGATAGATGATGTCCGCGAGCTTGCCCCGGTAGGGAACCCGGCCTACAATACCTTCGGGAACGAGTTTCGCCTCCAATTCCACATCGGCTTGGCCGTAGCGGTCCTTGGAACCCTCTTTCATGGCCTCCAGGGAGCCCATTCCCCGGTAAACCTTGTAGCTCCGACCTTGGAAGATAACGGTTTCACCGGGACTTTCGTCAGTACCGGCAAAGAGGCTACCGATCATGACGCTGTCGGCCCCAGCCGCAATGGCTTTGGTAATGTCTCCTGAAAATTTGATTCCCCCGTCGGCGATGACCGGCACGTCATGTTTTTGGGCGGCCCGGGCACAGTTCATGATAGCCGTAAT
Source organism: uncultured Desulfobacca sp. (assembly GCA_964487625.1). Classification (GTDB taxonomy): domain Bacteria; phylum Desulfobacterota; class Desulfobaccia; order Desulfobaccales; family Desulfobaccaceae; genus Desulfobacca. Next base: position 252 of record CAZARS010000161.1, on the reverse strand, counting down.
CTGGGGCACGCCGACGCCGGCAATGACCCTGGTGGTACAGATAGAGCCCGGCCCCACCCCTACTTTGACGGCATCGGCTCCAGCCTGAATCAGGTCCAAAGCGGCCTCGTAGGTCCCGATATTGCCGACAATCAGCTCAATGCCAGGAAACTCCTGTTTGCTGGCCCGGGCCGCCTCCAAGACATTTTTGGAGTGGCCATGGGCCGTATCAATGACGATGACATCGGCGCCAGCCTTCAGGAGGGCATCGAT
>CAZARS010000160.1:1943-4868 GCA_964487625.1 uncultured Desulfobacca sp. | reverse complement strand
CTGGTCCCTGCATTCTCATCCTTGATGCCACTGACGTCGACTACGCCACGCTGGCCGCCATATTGCGCCAGGGAGGATATCGGGTCAGCCCGTGGCACAGTCCGGGAACAGACCTGGCCGCGGTGCTCTCTGATCACCCTGATCTGGTTCTCCTTAATATCCAGACTCCCTTCGGTTTGCGACGCTTCCGGGAGATCAAGAGTCAGCCGCTTCTCCAAAAGGTGCCCATCCTCTTCCTTTTGGAAAAATTTGAGGCGGATTTTGCGGCCCGGAGTCTGGAGATCGGCGCCGAGGATTTCCTGGTCAAACCCTTTCAAGCGGGGGAAGTATTGGCACGGGTGGCCGTGGCCCTGAAGGTCCGGGAGCGGGAGGCGCGGCTGGAGATGGTGCAGGATCGCTATCGCCGTCTCTTTGACGATAGCCCCCATGGCATTTTTGTGACTGATCAAGCCCGGCGCCTGATAGACTGCAATCCGGCCCTGCTGGGTCTGTTGGGTTATCGGGATGCCGCTGAAGTTGCTGGCCTCAATATCGGGCGGGATTTTTTCTATTCTCCGGCCGATTATCAGGTCTTTCAGGACCTGGCGGCCCAGGAGGGGGCTTTCGGCAAAGTGCGGGTTCGGTTGAAACACCGGGACGGGCATCCGGTCACGGTGCTCATGAGCGGCCAGGTAGTGCAAGGCCGACCGGAACGGGTAGTGGCCTATACCGATCTGGACTTAGATCTCTCCGATCATCCGGCCCATATTCCCGCCCATCTGGCCTCGCTGAGCGGCCGCCCCAGCCGCAAACAATCTTTGCTTAATCTCATTGCCCGCCTTTTGCCCTTTGCCGGCAATATCCTATCGGTCCTGAAGTTAACAGAGCTGCTGGGGGGGCGCTACGAAAAAGTTAAACGCTTAGGGCAGGGCAGCTATGGCGAAGTCTGGCTGGTGTTGGACACCGAGGCGGTGAGTCAGGACCAATATTATGTGGCCAAGATTCCTTTTTCCCGGGGCTACAATGCCATGTTCCAGCGAGAAGCAGACATCTGCCGCAAGCTAGCTCCCCACCCAGGCGCCGTCCGTCTGGTGACCACTTTGGAGGAGGGGGGCCGCCTCATCCTGATTCAAGAGTATGTCCAGGGGCAGACCCTGCAAGAGTTGCTGGAGCAAGGCGAGTTAGCTGAACCCGTGAAAGAACGCCTCATTCTTAAACTAATCGATGTGGTCGCCCATGCCCATAAGCTCCAGATCATGCACCGGGATATTAAGCCTAATAATATCATGGTGGGCCCCAACGATACGGTCAAATTGATGGATTATGGCGCAGCCAAAGAGCTCAAAGAACGGGAAATCAGCGCCACCATGATAGGCTCACGTCCTTACATGGCCCCGGAACAGATCATGGGCAAAAGCCAACGGCGCAGCGATGTCTGGGCCATCGGAGTGATCATGTATCTCCTCTATACCGGCAGCTTACCTTTTTACGATGACCTGGAAAAAAACCTCATCGATCTGATCCTGCAGAAGGAACCGGTGCCGCCGCGGGCAGAAAACCCCGATATCCCCCCAGAGTTGGAAGCCATTATCCTTAAATGCCTGCAAAAAGACGCGGCAGCGCGCTATGCCGATGCCCAAGCCCTCAAAGATGACCTCCTGAGCCACTTTCCGATGTACGGCCAGCAGCCCATCACCGCCGAACTCTTGACCACCACACCTCGCCCTTGACCCCCGCACCTTAGAGTAACCTTTTGGAGAGGCCTTTATAATCACAGGGCGGGAGAACTCCCGCCCTGTGCCTTGCCTCTTCCTGCATAAACCTTGACTTATGGTTTTCCTTGGGGTTTGGGAGCGCGAAGCTGCAGCAGCAGGGTTTCGGCGGCAGCCCGATCGGCGAACTTCACTTTGGTTTCCAATAATTTTTCGAGAATATCAGTGGCTTGCGAGATTTCCCCTAGCTTCGCCAGGGTGGCGGCCAGATGATATTTGATGGCAGGATTCTCCGGGCCGAATTCGACGGCCTGTTGCAGGAACGTCAGAGCCTGTTGATAGTCGCCCATTTGATACAGAATCCAGCCTTTGGTATCCAAGATGTTCGGATCTTCCGGGGCTTCGTCCAGGGCTTCGGTGACCAATTGCAGAGCTTTTTGGTTATTTTCCGGCGAGGGAAGTTGATTAATCAAGAGATAGGCCAGGTTATTTTTCGCCAAGGTAGTGAAAAGATTCCGCTCAATCATGCGGTTGTAGGCCTCCATGGCCTTGGCATAATCTTTCAGACGTTCATAATACATGGCTTCGGCCAGGGCATAGAACCGGGGAGCTTTGGGGTCATTGGCTTTTTTGGCCAACTCCTCAGCCACCTTATCCTGATCCGGACTCTGTTCATAGGCTAACACCAGGAGGCGCAAAGCCCCTAGTTGCCGCGGATTCAGGGCAAAAGCTTTTTCCAGATACCTGGCGGCCTCCTGGGGCTTCCTTTGGAGAAGAGTCAGCTCTCCTAACATTTGCAGCAGTATAGGGTTATCAGGGGCCTCCGCCAGACTCTTCTGCACCACCTCCTCCGCTTTTTGCGGTTGATTCTTTTCCAGATAATAGCCGGTCAGGATCTGCAGAGCAGGCAGGAAGGCCGGGTTCCGGGCCAGGGCGTCATTGAGCCAGGGCAGGGCAGCCTCGGGTTTATTCTGCCGCAGCTCCAGCCGGGCCATTTCAAAATAACCCTGGGGATTTTTCGGATCAACGGCGATCATTTTTTTATACGTGGCGCGCGCTGCTGCCAGATCACCTTTAAGGGCATAGACTTCTCCCAAGGCGGCTAAGTTGAATAGGTCTTTATCATTGTAACGGAGATAGCTCTGGATGGTATCTATGGCTCCTTGGTAATCTTTATCCTGCAGATACAGACCATAAAGGAAGCGCCGGGCGTCAAAATAATCTGGCTTGAGCT
>CAZARS010000160.1:0-1919 GCA_964487625.1 uncultured Desulfobacca sp. | reverse complement strand
CCCGGGCCTGTTCCTTTTCATTATTCACCAAGTGGGCCCGGGCCAATAACAGACGGGCTTCCGGGTCCTGGGGCTGGTCGTTGACGATGATGCGGAAGTTGTTGACCGCGGTCAGGCCGTCCTTTTTATTGAGGGCTAACAGCCCCAGAGTGCGGGTAGCGGCCATATCCTTGGGATTTTCTTTGATGACCTCGCTGGCCAGTCGCTCAGCTTCAGCAGTGCGTCCCCGCGCCGCATGGATGGCCGCCAGCCGACCTTTAGCCTGCAGAGCCGGGGCGCTGGTCGGATCCGCATCCACGATGGCCTGCAGGGTCTTCATAGCTTTCCCCTCCTGGCGCCGGGAAAGATAGAAATCAGCCAAGGCAAAGCGGGCGTTCTTATTATCAGGATTTTTTTCCACAAACGTCACGATCTCCTGCTCGGCTTCTTTAGCCCGGTTGCGTCCCAAGAGAAAGCGCGCGAGAGCTATGACATGTTTTTCGTTTTCCGGTTCCAGGGTGAGTTGCTGACGCAACGCCTGTTCGGCTTTGTCAAATTCTTGTGATTTAATGTAATGTTGGGCTAGCTGTGCTTGGAGGGTTGCGTTTTTGGGCTCCAGTTTTACGGCTTCCAACAGGTATTGTTCGCCTTGAGAAAACTGTCCCTGGGCGTCAGCTAGAGAGGCTCTGGCCAGATAAAGTTCTTTTTTATCAGGGATGGCTTGGATGCCTTCCTCTAAAATCCGGTCTGCTTCGGTAAAATTCTTCTGGCTTGCCTCAACTTGGGCCGCCAAAAGATAGACCTCGTACTTTTTGGCATCAAGCTGCTTGATCTCGGCGAGTTTGCTTTTGGCTTCGGGGAGCTTGCCTTGTAGATAGGCAAGGCTGGCTTCCAGCATCAGGGCATCGGTATTCTTAGGATCCCTTTGCAGGGCTTCCTTGATCTGCGTTTGAGCTTCCTCAAACTTTTTGGCTCCTAAATAGATACGGCCCAAGAGGACGCGGGCTTCCACTATATTTGGATCAAGCTCCAGGGCTTGGTTGAGAAGTCCAAAAGCCCCCCGGAAGTTTTCCAGCTTCAGCTCGGTCTTGGCCAACCACAAAATTGCCGGAGCAAATTTGGGGTCAATTTGCAGGGCATTCTTGAACTGCAGCCGGGCTCGGACATAATCGCCCTTGTTATATAATTCCTGCCCATGCTGAAGGAATTTATCGCGTTTCTGCTCCATGGTCTGGCAGCCTAACGCCAGCAGGGCGAGCAGCAGCAGGATCAATAAACCATACCATACCTTGGTTTGGCTCATTTTCATGGCACCATCCCTTTCGGTTCCAGGTTTTCAAAAAAAGTTAAAGATAATAGCTAGTTTTCATCCAGAAAGGCATCGCCTTACGAATAGACCCTGTGAGGGCGTTTCGCGCAACGCCCCTCCAGAAAGGCTTGTTATTGCCACCTGGTAGATCACATCCACTGATTTCTGTAGTTTCCAGATGAACACTAGCTAACGGGCTATAATTATATCAGGGAATGACTTTTTTCTCAATTTTTCTTAGGGTAAAATTTAACGAGCAGAATTTCTGTAACCCCCGAGTTGATTCTCATCCGGAAAGTCCTCAGCTCCCTCTCCTCGCCATGTGGGGAGAGGGTTAGGGTGAGGGGAATAATTAATAATTTCTTCATATTATTTCTTAAGCACTTTTGGCGTTGGCACGTGTTTTTGGAATTTCTGCTAGTTTCCGTATGGCCATCAGGTTAAGGAAAAATACAGTTGACGCTCGGGTGCCAGGGAAATTGCGAGGATTTGACCATGATCTTACATTCCTTTGAACATGTCCCTTTTGAAGATGTGGCCCAGATCGGGGTGTGGGCCCAGGAGCGGAGCTTTGCCTTGAACCGCACCCGTTTTTATGCCGCAGATCCGTTACCGGCTTGGACAGACTTTG
>CAZARS010000159.1:1174-5023 GCA_964487625.1 uncultured Desulfobacca sp. | reverse complement strand
TGGCCTCCAGATAATAAGTATCCTTGTTCCACTGGGGGATGGGAAAGCCCGGCAACTGCATGGTCGTGGGCAGATGGCGCAGCATATCTGCGGTGGCCCGGAAAGGCGGATAATTGGGATCAAAGCCGAATTGGGGGAAAGCCGGATCGTTCACCACCGGAAAGCCATAATTCACGTGGCTATACCGGGCCCCCAGCCATAAGGTGGCGTCAAAGGGTAGGAAAAACTGCAGCCCGCCGGCGAAGTTGTTGTTCCATTGGAAATTATTACGTAGAAAACCATCTGTAGCCTGGCGGCTGGCGGAAAAGTGATACCCTACCCGTTCCCACAGGCCGCCATCGATGGAACCCTGCACGAAATTGGTATTAAAGGAGGCATAGCCGGTGGACAGACTCACATCCGGCTTGAGATCTTTGGTCTTCTTGCCCTTTTTCGTAATGATATTAATGACCCCACCGATGGCGAAGGGGTGCAGGACCGAGTGGCCGCCCCGAATGATCTCCACCCGTTCGATATCGTCCACCGTGAGGGTGCTCCAGTCCACGATAAAGCGGCCGAAATGGCCGGTATGATTAATGCGCCGGCCGTCAATCTCCACCACCATGCGGCCTTCGCTCAAACCCCGGATGGCGACCTCATCGCCTGGGCTGGCCAACATGGGGTTCTGCCGCAGGACATCAATGCCGCCGATTTCTTGCAGCACATCCTCCAAGGTGCGCAAAAGCCCGGCCCGCCGGAACTGGTCAATGTGGATGACTGTCTTTTCGGTGGTGATCTCCACCCCCGGCTGGGGGGCCATGATGGTGATCTGTTCCAACGTGACGCTTTCTGGACCATGGACCGCGCCTTCCTGAGGCCCCTCCAGGGGCACCGCCCCCGCCGGCAACGCTAGGGCCAGGAGCAGCCCGGCCACGGCCAGACATCTCCAGTTTACAAGCATGGCTTGTTCCTCCTTAGAGAAAAAGATGCGTGAAACAAGCCACCGCCCTTGCCTGCGGCACCAGCGACGTGATACAAACAGACAAGGGGGTGATCCCATCACCTCCCACAAGACCGGTGGCTCTCTCTCTATCCCCGCCGGTCTTGTTTATTCGGAATAGGGGAAAGAATATATTCTTGCCCCCAACCCTCGCTTTTTTATTCATGCAGCACGAAGGCCGGGCCGGTGAGGGCTGGGCCGACGATGATCATGCCCATCCATTTCTCCTGCTGATCCACTTTATCCAGGATGTCCGCCAGGGTCCCCTTGACCACCTTCTCCTTATCCGCATAACCGGCATAGTAAACCACGGCGACGGGCAGGGTGGCCGGGTGGTATTTCTTCAGGGTGTCCACCAGCTCCGGCAGTTGGGCCAGCCCCATGTAGAAGACATAGGTGCCGGGGAAGCGGGCCAGGGCCTTGGCCAGATCATCATGGTCCTGTTGGCCGAAAAAGGCGTAGGGGGCGCTTTGGAGGACATAGCGCACCCCGGCCCCGGAGCTGGAGCGCTTCAAGGCGGCAAAAGAGGCGGTCATGGCGCCGATGCCGGGGACGATCTCCACCTGATCATCGCTGAGGCCGGCCACGAGCCAAAAGCCCCGGGGGTAGATGGTGGGATCGCCTTCATCCAACAGGACGATGTTCTTCCCTTGGGCCAGGAGCCTTTTGATCTTCTGGACATATGCATCCCGCTCTTTGGCCTTCAAAGCGACGATTTTGGGACGATCCTCCGGCTTATAGGTATGGAGATCCTTCATCCAGACCTTGCCTTCATGCCACCAGAGCTGCGGCCAGGGGTCTTCCACCGGTTTGCCCTGGATATACTTGGCCACCTTCTTGGCGGCCTGGGGATGGGAGAGTATCAGGTCAGCCTGCTGCATGGTCTCAATGGCCTGCAGGGTCAGATACTTGGGATCCCCGGGGCCGGTGCTCACCAGATAAAATTTGCCGGGCACGGCCGCGGTGAGGGCCGGAGCGGCCAGGCTAAGGGTCAGCAACATAACTACCGAGAGATGCCAACACAATGCAAACATATTGTTTCCGTCCTTTCCGGAGGTTATTGCCTGGGGTTTAGAGATTCATGGCCATGCGCTAGCTTGCCGGTCTGGAGACCGGCGTTCCCAAATGTTCCTTCTTCCCTGCTCTTAATAGCGCAGCTGGATGCCGCCGAACCACGTCTGGGTGGGCATGGGGTAGCCATAGCTTTCCATGTATTTGACGCCGAAGAGGTTATCCACCCCAGCATAGAGGTAACCGGTGAAGCCCCGCCAGTTGGCCACCGGGTAGCGGGCCTCCATGGTGGTGGTGATAAACTCTTTCAGGAAATTGTAGTCAACCCCGGTGATGACATTGCGGGTGACATTAACCTGGGGTTGGGAGCGTTGGGACACCAGGCGCAGATAGAGTTTGGCCTCGGCGCCGTTGTCTCCCCGGTAACGCAGACCGATATTGGCCTTGTGCTCCGGCAGTTCGGTGAGGCGGTTGACGGTGAGCCCCAAGGGGTCGCCGCCGGCTGCGGTCTGCTGATAGGAATAATTGACCCAAGCCGTCAGGTTATAGGGCAGAGGCAGCGTCCCTTCCACCTCAACTCCTCGGAATTGCACCAGATTAAGGTTGTAAATCACCCGGCTGGGGGCAAAGCCAAAAACCGTGCGGATGTAATTGTTTATGTCATAGTAATAAGCCCGGAGCTTAACCTGAGCCTCCCAGGGCAGTTGCTGCGTAACGCCGGCTTCGTACTGCATGCCGAACTCCGGGGACAGATAGGGTTTTCGCCGGGGCGATTGATAGCCGGCGGTAAACCAATAAGACTCCGGCAGGGTGGGAAAGCGGGTGACATAGTTGGCGGAGATATAGGCTTCCGTGGTCTCGGTGGGCTTGATGGTGAGGGTGCAGCGAGGGCCTAAGGCATCGGCCCGGGCGCCAGGCTGCAGGACATTAAAATTGTCCAGGGAAGGCGCAGCGTTATAGTAATCATAGCGCAGGCCCAGATAGAGCTCGAACCATTTCCACGGAATAGCCGCATCAATGAAGCCGCCATGGGTCTTTAGGGCATTGCGGGGACCAGAGGTGCCCACCAACATGGTGCGCAGGTAGGCCGGGTCCAGATCGGTGTAGGCCGTCTGGCCGTACCCGGCATACACTCCTTCCAGACCGAACCCTAACCGGATGTTGTTGGGGGTTTGGCGGATTTTGAAATTCCAGCCCCAGGTGTCTTCGTCCCAACTATCCCGTTTGCCGATGATATGGCTGGGGTTATTGAGGGCATAAATGGTATCATTGCGGGTGGCCTGAAAATAAAAGAGGCGAAATACCGCATAACCTTCCCAGAAATTCTGTTTGGCCTCCAGATCCCACTCCCAGCGTTGGGTGCGGGAAAAACTATTGTCGCCGAAGAAAAAGCCGTTGGTGGGCAGGCTGCCGTCCCGATACTGAATGGGCGGGCCATAGAGGCCGTCGGGCAGACTGGCCGGATAGTCGGGATTAAAAAAGGGCGAGCCGGGCAGGTTGCCGACGATCCAGCCGGTCTTTTGGGTGATGTAGCGCACCTCCCCAGAAATGCTCAAATCAAAGGGCGTGGTATACGTTAAACCCGTATTGAAGTGGATCCGGTCCTTGACCCAGTTATTCCTCAGGTATTGGTCGGAGTCGCCGAAACTGAAGCCCAGCACATATTGCACCGGCCCCACACTGTTGCTATGCAGGAGCCGATAGTTCTGAGTGTTCCAGTTGTCCCAATAGGTGTCCAGATAGAGCTTGGGCTCTTTGCTGCCCCGGATGGTATTGATGGCGATGACGCCGCCCAAAGTATTGGGGTATTCCGCTGATAGGCCACCCCGGATGATCTCCAGGCGTTCCAGGTCTGCCAG
>CAZARS010000159.1:0-1158 GCA_964487625.1 uncultured Desulfobacca sp. | reverse complement strand
TGCCAGAGTGATGGTGGACCAGTCCACATAGAAGCCGCCCTTGACCCCAGCGCCCTTCCAGGTTCGACCATTGATGTACACCTGATACCGAGATTCATCAAAGCCCCGCAGACGCATCTGGGAGTTCTGCACCCCCAACAACGATCGCCGGGTCAGATCAATGCCGGTCTGTTCCCGCATGAAGCCCGGCGTGTTCATGAAGGGCCCTTCGCTGATGGCCTCCTTGGTGATGACGCTGCTGGTGGCGGCCTTCTCTTTGTGAGCCAAGACCTCGATCTGGGGGAGTTCCACCGTCTTCTCTACCGCTGCGGCGGCCTCCGTGCTGACCACCGGCTGCGGCTCGGGTGCGGCGCCCGTTTCCTCCCCCCAGGCTGCTCCGGTCCACAGCAGCAGACAGCAGATAATCCCCATGAACATCCTTCCCCTTCGTTGCCGCAACATTCTCCCGTCCTCCTTGGCTATTGGGCCTCATCCCGGAGCCCCACACTCCGCGAGCAAGCCACAAAGTAACGTTGCCGAGGCCAATCGGCCGCGGCTAATGACAGACTCCTGAGTCGATCAATTCATGCGATCCATACCGTTGGCAGGTCCTCCATCTGTGAGCCTCCCCGGCACCACCACAGAAATCAAGACTTGTGAATTTTTTCGTTAGTTTCAGACAAAAAAAACCACGAGAGGCACCTTAGAACCCATGGCACCTTCGTGGTCCGAATTGCTTTAATATATTAAGATGTTACCAGGACGCAGCTAAGAAGTTCTTCTTCTTACTACCCTAAAGCAATTATCATAGGTTCATGGGCTTGTCAACCCCATTCTGCCGGACGCCGCAGCTTTGGTGTAGATCTGGCCAACAGCTAAGGCCAGACCGCCAGGTCGGAGCCGGGACGGTTTCACAGCCGTTGCACCCGATAGTTCGCCTTCGCCAGGGTGGCCACGATCTCTTGGCAGTGGGGCTCTCCCAGCGTTTCCAGGTCCAGGCGCACCCGGGTTTCCTGGAGCGGTAAATCCAAGCCCAGGCGGTCATGGGCCAGGTGCAGGATGTTGGCCCCGGCCTGTCCCAGCAAGGTGGTTAACCGGCCCAGGGAGCCAGGACTATCTGGCAGGACCACACTGAGGCTGAGCAACCGTTTGGCCTGCAACAGGCCCCGTTGCACCACC
>CAZARS010000158.1:3760-5094 GCA_964487625.1 uncultured Desulfobacca sp. | reverse complement strand
CTGTGTGAGAGTCGTGTGAGAAAATCCCTCCAAAATGCTCCAGAAGGTGGAAAATCAGCTAAAATATGGAAAATTAACCATAAGTAAAATCATTAAGTTATAGAGATTTGAGGAGGTTGTGAAGCTCAGGGGCCATGACTTCTCATCCGTAGGTCGCAGGTTCGACTCCTGCCAGTCGCCCCAGGAATATTAAAATAGAGGCCATACAGCTAGGTGAGGCATATACTAAGATAAAGTCTTTTTCTTAAGAGGAGGAGATTCCATGAGCAGCATGAGGCGACTCCGGCTACGGCAGATGCTTGTCATGTTGGGGTTTTTCGGGTTTCTCCTGGCGGCAGGACCGGCCCTGGGTACCGGTTACATGAGCATCCAGATAAGTGATCCGGCGTACCTAACATGGGAAGCCCATCCCACCCTTACCGGGGAAATCTTGCTGGTGGCCAATCCCAAAATTTCCCAGACCTATATTGCGGACTTCATCTATGAAGGGGAGGCCATCTTTCTCTACCAGGACCACGCCCGGAAAAAAATTAGTACGGCGGATTATACGGAATGGCGCAGCACCGCAAGTCAGGCCGGAAAATATCTCCTGGACGGCTCCAGCAGCACCTCCTCGGCCATCTATCTCTACGACGGTATCACCACCAAAAAGATCAGTACCAATGACTACGCTTTTTGGAATGCGGAATGGTGCGGCAGCGACATTCTCCTCTACGGCAATACCATAGACACCACGAAGGCTTCGGGCCAGGCAGTCTACCTCTATAAAAACGGGGTGGCCACCAAGATCTCCAACAGCGACTACCCGTATTGGGCTGGCCAGACCACAGGCACCGGGGTATTGCTCTATGGCAATACCGATTTCAGCGTGGAAGATAAGGGCCGGGCTGTGTATCTGTATTACAACAATGCCTTAAAAAAGATCTCCACCTACGGCTACTTATATTGGAAGGGGGAAGGCTTGGACCAGAAGGTGATCTTGGATGGGGACAACATATCCAAGTCGGAGATTTATCTCTACGACGGCATCGCCACTGCCAAGATCAGCCCCACCGCCTTCCCCAAGTGGGACGGCCACTGGTTCGGCGCCGACAAAGTCATCCTGCTGGGCAACCCCACTTTCAATAAGTTAGAGGCGGAGGCCATTTATGTGTATGCCAACAAAGTGGCCACTTGCATCACTAACTCCAGCTATGACTACTGGAAATACGACCAAGCAATCGACTCCGACGGCACGTCTTACGATCAAATCCTTCTGACCGGCCGCAGCGCCGATGACAGTAAGTCAGCCATTTACCTCTATAAGGGCGGGGCGACGGTCCTCATCAGCCCCA
>CAZARS010000158.1:2843-3737 GCA_964487625.1 uncultured Desulfobacca sp. | reverse complement strand
TGGGATTGGGAACACGTCAACATCCGGGGCCGGATTATCCTCATCGGCGATCCCACAGATAACTATAACTACGTTCATTTACACAAGGGCAAAGCCCTTTATCTCTACACTGGGACGACCGCGGTCAAGGTTTCCGATTCCTCTTACTCTTACTGGCAGGTTGATTTCGGCGACAACGTCTATGCCCCCGCCGGCCAGTTGCTCATGCTGGCTGGAAACTATTCTGGGATAATGGAGATGCCCGCGGCCGTTTACCTCTATGCCGGCGGCGTCACCAAACTCATCAACCCAGCCACCTACTCCATGTGGGACGCCCATTGGGATTCCCTCGGCAGGATTGTTATGACTGGTTACAAAATAGCCTCGTATGATCAAAAAAGTGAAGTGTACCTTTACAAAGGCGCCACCACCACCAAGATTAGCACGGCTGATTATCCCTTCTGGGACTGTTGGGACTGGTATCGGGATGGAGCCGGCAAACACCTGCTACGGGCATATAACGGCCCTATCTCAGCCATTTATCTCTATAACCTCACCAATACGGTGAAAATCTCGCCGGACGACTATACAGACTGGATGGTCTTCTGGCATTCCCCCAACCAGGCGGTCCTCATCGGCGGCTGGTATGACGAAGACTCCGGCAAGGCCATCTATGTCTCCGACGGCGCCACCGGGGTCAAGGTCAGCAATACGGAATACACCCATTGGGATTATCTGCAGGAGTACACGATATTTTATAAGATATATAAAAATCACCCCTTGCTCATCAGAGGGCGCGATGCCAACAACACCAAATCGGCCATCTACTTGGTGGAGCCGGACATCCGGCCTTACTCCAAATATAGTTTTACATTCTCATACAATAACGGCTTGGGGGACTGGTATAAGGGCTAC
>CAZARS010000158.1:0-2833 GCA_964487625.1 uncultured Desulfobacca sp. | reverse complement strand
TTTTATGCCCCCACCGGTTATAACGGCTACAAGGTGGGCTATACCAAATCGGTGGTCGATGAAAATAAGCAGACCGGGAAGTATACCATTGATGCAGCCCTGGATATCGGCCAGGACAGCAGCAGGTACGGTCAGGTTTTTGTGACTCAATATTATGACGGTGATCAGAGCAAAAAGACCTTTAGGCCCCTTAACTACACCTCTCCCCTGGGCACGAACTTCCTGGGCAGCGAACTAGGCTATATCAAGAACGCCGATGTGGCCGTGTATAAATTTGGCAAAGGCTACTATGAGGCCGATGCCGGCGATACCTATACCTTCCGCTACACGTATGGCAACGGCGACTACTATGAAGGTAAGGTCTACCGTGATCCCCTGAGCGCGGTCTACTACCCGGGCCAGAAAATCAATGTGGTCAATGAGCTGGGCAAGACTGGCTATTACGAGATCAAGGGCGTCAGCTACTCTGGGGTAGACAGCACTCAGTACGGCCAAGTCTTTCTGACGAAATACTACGACGGTGATACGACGAAAAAGACCTTCACCCCGGTTAGTTCCTCTTTACCAAAGGGGACGAACTATCTTAAGAGCGAGGTGGGCTATATCAAGAACGCCGGGGTGGCGAATTACCGGTTCGGTAATGGCTACTACGAAGCCGACGCCGGCGATACCTATACCTTCCGCTACACGTATGGCAACGGCGACTACTATGAAGGTAAGGTCTACCGTGATCCCCTGAGCGCGGTCTACTACCCGGGCCAGAAAATCAATGTGGTCAATGAGCTGGGCAAGACTGGCTATTACGAGATCAAGGGCGTCAGCTACTCTGGTGTGGCCAGCAGCCTCTATGGGCAAGTGTATGTGACGAAATACTATGACGGCGACCAAACCACCCCCAAATCCTACACCGGGGCCCAGCTGCTCCCGGCCAACTCGACCGACACCTGGTTCGGGGCTGGCTACCTGAAGAGCGAACATGGCTATATCGTTTCTCGAACCACCACCGGTTCGCCAAACTACTTCGGCAAAGGTTACTGGGAGGCGGATGCAAAATAGGAGGTTACAAGAAAGATTGCAACCGAGGGCGGGAAGCGATAGACGTTTCCCGCTCCAACTTTTTTGGCAACGGCGTGGTGTGAAGGAGCCCGTATAGCCCATATCGGTCAATTCCTGAAAGGTGGGGGTGCCGATAAACTGAGACCGTTGCATAATGGGAATTCTCATTTTGCCCTTATGGATGAAGCAAAACCTTGAACTAAGGGGGCATATCCAGCCTCAGCGCCACTTTTTTATGCCCCTATGCCCGAGATAAAGTCCTTTTTGCGTCCCTGCTCTTGCCAAAAGGGCCCGCCAGAGAGGATTCTTTCGGTTTTTTCCATGAGTTTGATGGAGCTTAGGCATACGCCACCCTTGGCTTTATCCTCTGACTTTGTGCCAGTTTGACCAGGCACTTACAGTTGACCACGATGGCCACCATAAAGGTCTGAATCATGACCTTGGCCAGGCCCCAATAGCGTGCTTTTTTCAGGCCAGGGAAACTTTTACACTCTGCAAACTTTCTGTCAATTTTGACCGCTCTTTCCTGGAATGGCGAGGACGCCCTGGACGTTTTTGTCGGCGCGTGATTCCAGAAGATACTCCCTGCGAGGCCAGATAGGCATGGTTGCATTTGCTGTCATAGGCTTTATCAGCCGCAGCCTCTTGTTGCTCTTGCGGCCAAAGCGAGCTTCGGGGTCAGGGGAGCCGCGGTCAATATAGATATGATCATCGTCATCATGTTGGTTAGCATGCTCCTTTTTGATTCGGAACAGATCTACCTTGGCTTCCAGGTGGGGGGCATCCAGGATATGCAGCCGATCCGAAACAAAGCCCTTAGTCCGGGCTTGTTCCACCACCTGATTGAACAACGTCCGGAAACCCTCAGCCCCCAGACGCTGCCGGAAGCGGCACAAGGTGGTGTGATCCGGCGGGAACTCTTCGGCGCTCAGCCCCAAAAACCATTTAAAGGCCATGTCATAGGTAATCTGCTCCTCCACCTCCCGATCCGACAGGTCGTAGAGGAATTGCAGGAAGACCATTTGAAACATCAACACCGGGTCCCAGGCGTCCCGCCCCCATCAACGTAAAAGTCCCGGCAGGCGTCTTGGACAAAGCTGGAATCCACCACCTTACTGAGGTCATAGAGGATGTGTGGCCGCCGGGCCAGCAGGTTTTCATAAATATGGTTGCCAAAGAATGATCCGTTGGCTCTGCCTTTCTTGGTCATATCGGCTCCGGAAAAATTATTTCCTTTATATCACCATAGGTTAAACATTTTTGCGAGCCTTTTTAGGGTCATTTTTAAGTATTATTTTCGATTTGTTTTGCAACAGCCTCAGACTAGATGGGAAGGATGGGAACCATAGTTCTTTGTACCTAAAGTTGCCCGGTAATACGCTCTCTTTTGCCAGAGGACCTGGGGATAGCCGACGAAATGTTTGCAGTGAGCAGTAAAGCGAGTTGCTGAGCGCGATGAAGCACTAGCGGGGCAGGCGGCTGCTAATCTCCCTCCACGGAGAAACATAGTCGTGGACGGCCAGGACCGTATATGACTTAAGCACCCAACTAGATGCCTTGACCAGTATCCCCGGACTGTTGGCCCAGGTCCAGATCTGATGGGCCGCAGTGATTACGCCTTGCCGTCAATGAAAAACTTCTTTATATTAAATTCATTCTTCTGGAGGTTGGCCGATGGAACTGAAAGACATCGCTGCGGTCATCAAAGAGCTCATTCTCCCAGAGCTCAAAGAAATACGCTATGAACAGACCGAGATCAAGACGGCTCTGACGTTGA
>CAZARS010000157.1:0-5104 GCA_964487625.1 uncultured Desulfobacca sp. | reverse complement strand
CCGGGTGTAGGGCGCCTGGCACCCTCTCCCGCTCCCGGGCGCCGCGGCAGGCCCGGAAGGTCTTTACCAGTTCCACCCCCATGGGGCAATTATATTCACAGCGGCCACACAGGGTGCAAACCCAGGGCCAGGCTGAATCCACCACTTCTTGTTCCAGTCCCAAGGCCAGGGCCCGGATGGCCTTGCGAGCATCCCAACCCGGAACCGATTCGCTGGCCGGACAGACACCGGTACAGGTGCCACAGGCCAGACACCGGTCTGCCTGCTCCGGGGTAACGGCTATTTTATGAAGGGTCCGATCAGGAGAAATAGCTTCCTGCATAATATTACCTCTTAAAGAGTGGCCAATTGTTTGGCGGGCAAAGTTTACAGTTCTTTTCAATGAGCTGTGGAAGCCGGCTGCTCCAGAGGCTAGGCGCAAGCCGGAAACAATTTCTTGACCCGTTTCCTAATCCCTAATCCCTAATCCCTAATCTTTAGTCCATCATCTCTAATCGCCCGATCAGGGGGTCGCGCCCCACGCCTCCAGTTCCGCGTTGATTTGGGCATCGTCATAATGAGTAAACGCTATGGCCTTGGCGGGGCAAACCGTGGGGCAGATGCCACAGCCCAAACATAAGGCTGGATCGATCTGGGAACGGTGTTTTTCATCCATCTGGGGGATACCATAAGGGCAGCTGCGCACACAGGCCAGGCAGCCAATGCACCGCCCCTGATTGACCGTGGCCACCAGCGGATTGATGGCCTGACTGGCGGCGGCCAGAAAAGCCCCGGCCCGGGCCGCCGCAGCCAAACCCTGCGTAATGGCCTCTTTGACCAAACGAGGGCTGTGGGCCGTGCCACAAACATAATATCCTTCGGTGGCCAGGTCCAGGGGCCGCATCTTGGCATGGGCCTCTTGCCAGAAGCCTTGCGGGTTCTGAGGGAGACGCAAAATTTGGGCCAGATCCCGGGTGTCTGTGGCCAACAAGGCTGCACTTAAGATCACCGCATCCACCGGCCAATTAATCCAACGGTGCAGGATCATATCATAGAAACGGACCAACAGCTGCTCCCCTGCAGTGATAACTTCCGGGGGCCGGGCCACGTCAAAGCGTTCGAATAAGACCCTCTGATCCCGGGCCGCGGTATAATAATCCTCCAATAGCCCATACATCCGCATATCCCGATGGAAAATGACCACATCCAGGGTAGGGGCGGCGTCCTTGAGGGCCAGGGCGTGTTTCACCGCCGTCTGGCAGCAGATGCGGCTGCAGGTGGGGTTGTCGGCCTGGCGGGAGCCCACACATTGGATCATGATGACCCGCTTCCAGGTCTGGGGCAGGGTAGGTTGCTGCCGCAGGAGGGCCGCCAAATCCAGCTGGGTCATGATGCGGGGGGCGGTGCCATAGAAATACTCCTGGGGTCGATATTCCCGGCCGCCGGTGGCGATGAGGGTGGCACCGTGGCGGATGGTTTCCTCCCGCCGTTCCGGACCGCTGGCAATGGTGGTGAGAAAAGCCCCTTTGCGTCCTTGGTGTCGGACGATTTCACTGTCTAGATGGAGCATTATCTTAGGATGGGCCTCAACCTGACGGATCAGGTGCTGTAGATAGGGCTGCACCTCCCAGCCTTCGATGGTGCGGCCCAGGCGCAGGGCCAGCCCTCCCAGCTGTTCGGTTTTTTCAACGAGATGCACCTGAAAGCCCTGGTCTGCCAGGTTTTTGGCTGCGGTCAGCCCGGCTACGCCCCCGCCCACCACCAGGGCTTGGGGAGTGATCTCGTAGCGGGCTTCCGTCAGAGGTTCCAGACTCCTGACCCGGGCCACCGCCCGCCGCAATAAGGCCTGGACTTTGGCAGTGGCTCCTGGCCGGTCACCAGCATGCACCCCGGCCACTTCAGTGCGGAGATGAATCACCTCAATGAGGTATTTATTAATGCCCACCTGCTGAAAGGCGGCCCGCAATTGGGGTTCATGGATCATAGGAGTGGAAGCTGCCAGGACCACCCGATTTACCTGGGCCGCTGCCGCTTGCTGGGCCAAGGCTGACAACCCCTCAGGTCCGCAGTCTAGGGGGTGGGCGGCAGTGACCACTACCTCTGGCAAGGTGCGGGCATAGTCCTGGATGGCGGCCGGATCCAAGGAATCTTCCAGCTCTGGGCCCCACCCGCAGAAAAAGATGCCGACCCGAGGAGGCGTGGCCGGCAACTCCGGAACGGTTGGTACCGGCGCCAGGTTGGCGCTCTGCGGCCCGCCCGCCGCCACCAGACTCAAGGCCGCAGCGGCCGAGGCTTCCATGAGTGAGTCGGGGATGTCTTTGGGAGCCTGATAGGTGCCGCAGACATACATTCCCGGCCGGTTGGTGGCCAAGGGTATGGCAGGATCGGTTATGGGGTAGTTATGCCGGTTTACGGCGAGGCCCAGGCGGTTGGCCAACTCCTGGGAAGCAGCACCCACCTCAAAGCCGCTGGCCAACACCACCAATTGAAAATCTTCAGCTTGCTTCTTACCCTCGCCATCGTAGTATTCAATGCGGATATCACCGTTGGCCGCCGGGGCCAAGGACGGCACCCGGTAACAGATGAAGCGTACACCATACTCCTCCCGGGCCCGGGTGTAGTACTGTTCATAGTCCTTGCCCACCACCCGCATGTCCATATAAAAAATGGTGGTCTCCACTGCCGGCCCCAGCCACTCCTTGGCAATCATGGCCTCTTTAATAGCATACATGCAGCAGACCTGGGAGCAATAAGTATGCGCCTTGACATCCCGGGAGCCGATGCATTGGAGCCAGGCGATTTTCCGGGGTGGCTGGCCGTCCAGAGGCCGTACCAGGCGTCCCAGGGTGGGGCCGGTGCCGCTGTAGAGTCGTTCAAACTCCAAGCTGGTGATGACGTTGGGGTGCTGGCCATAGAGATACTGCTTTAACGGCGTGGGATCATACACCTGATTGCCAGGAGCTAATACCACGGCGGCTACAGCCACCTCCCGCTCCGCCAGTCTCACTGCAGCCACCGGACAGGCCGACACACAGAGGCCGCATTCCGTGCAGGCTGCCTTGTCGATGGCATAAACCCGGGGCAGGGCCTGGGGAAAAGGCAAATAAGCCGCCGGCCGCTGGGCCAGGCCAGCATTGTAAGCCTGGATAGCCCGCTCCGGACAGACTTCAGCACAGCGCCCGCAGGCGGTGCAGGTGAGGGGATCGATATAGCGGGGATAAAGGGTAATTTTGGCCTGAAACTGGCCAGGCTGTCCCTCCACCGAGAGCACCTCGGCCTGGGGCCAGACCGTGATGCGGGGGTGGCGCCAGACGCCGACGCCGCTGCGCAGGCAACCGCTGCGGTCCTCTTCCTTGGGGGCAATGAAACACATCCCGCAGTCGTTAGTGGGGAAGGTTTTATCCAACTGGGGCATCAAGCCGCCGATACTCTCGGATTTCTCCACCAGATAGACGGCCAACCCGGCGCTGGCCAGATCCACGGCGGCCTGCAGGCCGGCGACGCCGCCGCCCACCACCAACACGGCAGGAGTCACGGTCGGATTTGCTTTGGGCATGGAAGCGATCCTTTGTGCCTTTTCTTTTATTATAACCGCAATTACGGATTTTTCACGGGGGTGCCTGGCCATCTAGCCAGGCCATGGTATTCAAAATATCATAAGTGCATAATTGGGTCAGCTAAAAAAACCCTAATGCCTCACCCATCATTGTTCTTCCATTCCCTTGCCAGTCTGTCGGCTGGCCAGGCCGAGCACTTCATAAAGGCGGTAGGCGCCGCTTTTCCCTGGAATGGAGACAACCACCTCTTGGCCGATCAAAAGCTCTTCCGGCAGCAAGGCCTGGGTTTCCTGGGAAATGAGGAACTGGGTGCCAGCCGTTTTGTTGGCCGCTTCGATGCGGCTGGCCAAATTGACGGCATCCCCGACGACAGTGCCGCGTTTATTGCCCGGATGGCCCAATTTGCCGGCCACCACCCGGCCGAAATGTAAGCCGATGCGGATTTTGAAACTGCGGCCATAAAGTTCTTGGAGGTATGGTCTCATGTGGTCCACGGCAGTTAACATGTCCAGCCCGGCGCCAACAGCCCGGCGGGCCCCTTCTTGAGGGTCGGAGGCTTCAAAGAGGGCCATAAAACCATCCCCCATATAGTTGTCGATGCGGCCGCCGTAGTGTTTGACGATCTTCCCCATTTGGGCCAGGAAAAGATTCAGGGAATAGAGTACATCATAGGGCAGGAGGTTTTCGGCAAAATTGGTGAACCCCTGGATATCCGCAAAGAGGATGAAGATCTCCTTCTCCTCCCCCAGGGCCGTGAGGACCTCTACCCCTTCAATGAAAATGGAGAAGAAATCAACATCCTCGATATCCTCCACCAGACGCCGCACCTTCACCGGGCCGTTGGCCTTGGTCTGGCAGGAGAGCCGCACATGGGGCGGCAGTCGCAGCATCTCCAGAATAGCCTGCTCGTCCTTTGTGGGCGGGGAGCAATGCTCCAACCCCTCCAGGACAATGACGCGGCAGGTGGAACAGCGGCCGATCCCGCCGCAGACGTTGATATGGGGAATGCCAGCCCGGAGCGCCCCCTGGAGCAGGGTCTCATCGGGCTGGAGGTCGACTTTAATCTTATCCGGGAGATAATATACCGTGGACAAGACGTCCTCCTTCACAAAAATTACGATTTTCCTTAATATTAGAAAAGAAATTTATAAATTTATTGAATATACTTTGCCATTAATTTTTTTTTTCATTATATCACAAGGGATATTGGCTGGCCTCATAATTTTCCATAAATTTCAAAGAGTTGATTTATACAAAAAAAATTTTTATTGATAAAAAAATTTTATATTATAAAGAAAAGCCCCCTCAGGATTAATCTCCTATTTTTGCCCGTCACCATAGGAGAAAAGGTAACCCTCACCTTTAAGGAGAATCATCATGGCCCAAAAGAGAGCTGTATTACTGGTAGTGGGTTTGGCCTTGTTGCTGATCTGGCCAACCGCGGTTTGGAGCGACACGTACCTCCTCTATAATGTTTATGGGGGCACGTGGCAGGATGCCGAGAAAGATTGGAACGGTGACAGTCTGATGTGTTGGGCGGGCACTGCCTCCAATGTCCTGACCTGGGG
>CAZARS010000156.1:0-5212 GCA_964487625.1 uncultured Desulfobacca sp. | reverse complement strand
GGTTTTTCCGGTGCTGATGTTGACAACCGCGGGCGATATCTTTTTGGCCAGGTCAGCGAAAGTCTCGGGCGCTAAATTCGCCGCCGCCTGCACCTGTTGCCAAGGGGACAGGGATAGAGCGGCACAGAGGGCGACGGTGGCTAATAGGAGAAAAAAACCGGCTTTCCTCATCATGTTGTAACTAGTTCCTTTCATGGGGTTTGCTGTTGTTCTTGCCAAGTTTCCGGCAATTTCAGATTAATTTCTTGTTGCTTGCCCACCACTACCAGAACATACCGCTCCGGCTCCAGATATTTGCGGGCCGTCTGCAGGATATCGTCCCGGGTAATGGCTTGAATGATCTTGGGATACCGCCAAGGATAATCCAGGCCAAGGCCGAACATCTCCACATAGCCCAAAAGAGCCGCCCTCTTGGCATTGGAGTCCATCTTCATGGGCAGCGAGCCAATGAGATAGGCCTTGGCATCGGCCAATTCCGCCTCACTGACCAACTCCTCCCGCATGCGGTTGAGCTCCCGCAATACCTCCCCTACGGCCTCACCGGCGGAGGCGTTCTTCGTTTCGAGGGTCACATCAAAAGGGCCAGCCACCAGACCAGGTTCAAAACTGCTGTGGACGTTGTAGGCCAGGCCCCGATTATCCCGGATGTTATCCATCAAGCGGGAAGTAAAACCACCGCCGCCCACAATATAATTCAACAATTGGAAGGCATAGAAATCCGGCTCAAACCTGGACAAGCCGAGGGTCCCCAACACAATGTTGGCCTGGGTGATGTCCTTCTCAATCTTCACCACGGTGGGGCGGGTGAGCCCATGGGCAGGGGTCGGCGGCGGGGGCAACTCGGTTCCTCGGGGCCAACCGGCGAAAAATTCCTCCACCAGGCTCTTAGCCTCGGCCTCCGTCAGATCCCCCACAATGGCGAGAACCGCGTTCTGGGGATGGTAATAAGTCTGATAGAAAGAGCGGACATCCTGGGGGGTGAGCTTCGCCAAACTGGCGGCCGTGCCCAAGATGGGCTGACCATACGGGTGGTTGCCGAAGAGGGAGCGGCGAAAAGCCCGCTCCGCCACGATCCCAGGTTCGTCTTCCTGGCTTTTCAGGGTACCTTGAAAGCGCTTCACTAGAGCTTGCAAATCATCGGGCGCGAAACGGGGTTTCAGCAAGATGTCCTGAAAAATGGCAAGGCCTTGCCGCAGGTCTTTTTTCAAGATGGTCAGTTTGACCGTTGCCCCATCCCGGCCGGCACTGGTATTGAGGGCCGCCCCCAAGAGGTCGATCTCCTCTGCCAGCTGCTGGGCATTCTTGGTTTTGGTACCATACCGCAGCAGTGCCGCCGTGAGGTTGGCCAGCCCGCCCTTATCCGGGGGATCAAAGAGCGCCCCGGCTTTGATGGTCAGGTCCAGGGTGACGAGGGGCAGGTCGGATTGTTGACTGAAGAGCCATACCAGACCGTTGGGCAAAACAAATCGTTGGCCCAGAACCGGTTCGGCTCCTGCCAGGCCGGCTAGCAGGGTCAGGAGGATCAGCCCCACCAGGAAAAACTTGACGAGATAATTACCGCACCTGCTCATGGGGGACAAACCTCTCTTGGGTGGGACGGCTGGGTTTTAGAGGATTGAGGATGCCCACCGTCCGGTTGGTGGCCACCAAGTATTTCTGGGCCACCCGCTGCACATCAGCCGCGGTCACGGCCCGGATTCCAGAGACAATTTCATTGAGTTGTCGCCAAGTTCCGATGGTCTGATACTTGCCGAGGAGCATGCCTCGGTAAAAGAGAGAGTCCTGCCCCATAATGAAGGCGGCCTCGGTTTGATTTTTTGCCTTTAAGAGTTCTTGCTCACTTACCGGCTGGGTTTTGATGCGGTCGATCTCTTCTTCCAACATTTTCTCGACCTGGGCCAGAGACTTGCCAGGCAGGGGTTGAGCATAAAAAAGAAAGAGGGAAGGGCTGGCAGTGGCAAACTCGTATTCGGCCCCGACGTCCAGAGCGACTCTGGCCTCGTAGACCAGACGGCGATATAAGCGGGAACTACGGCCTTGGGCCAGAATCAAGGACAGCACCTCGAGGGGGTAAGCATCTGCCGAGGTAAGATTGGGGACATGATAGGCCATGAAGAGGGCCGGCAGCTGCGCTTCCCGTGTCACGGTGGTGCGGCGTTCGCCTTGTTGGGGCGGCTCCAAAGCTCGGAAGGGCGGTGCTTCCGGCCCGCGGGGAATCTGCCCGAAAGTTTCCTGGATATCTTTTAAAGCAGCCGCAGGATCAATATCACCCACCACCACCAAGGTGGCGTTGTTGGGCTGGTAATAGAGGTTATAATGCTGCCTTACGTCAGCCAGGGTCAGCGTGCTTACATCATGCATCCAACCGATGATGGGCCATTGATAGGGATGGGCTTTATAAGCCGTGGCCACGGTCTCTTCATACAGGGAATTGATGGGGTCATCCTCAGTGCGCAGCCGCCGCTCCTCCACCACCACCTGCTGCTCAGTGCGGAAGAGCTCTTCATCCAGCTTTAGATGGCGCATCCGATCGGCCTCCAGCTCCAGAAAGAGTCGCAGACTGGTTTTGGGACCGGTCTCGAAATAGGCCGTATAATCCTTGGAGGTGAAGGCGTTATTATGGGCTCCTGCCTGTTGGATCAGGCGGGAGAAGACTTTGGGCCCGTATTTGTCGGTGCCACGGAACATGAGATGTTCCAAAAGATGGGATAAGCCGGTCTTGCCCAAAACTTCGTTCCGAGACCCCACCTTATACCATACTTGGACACTGACAATAGGGGCTCGGGGTTCTGGCAGCAGCAGCACCGTCAGGCCATTGTCCAAGTGGTGTTCTTGGACCCGGGAGAAGATGTTGCCGTTCTCCCCCCAACCGGCGGGCGGATAGCCCAAGACCAGGAGACAACAAACGATGAGAGAGATGAGGAACTTTTTCATACCTTTGAAAGATAAGACTGCGACTTCCGATTGCAAGCCGCACCAGCGGTTTCAGGATCCGGTTCGCTCAGGATGGTCAGGCTCTGGCTCCCGCAAAAAGGGCAGGAGGATCAAGGTCGCACTCACCGCCCCGCTCATGTCCAATAAGACATCAGAAGGGCGCCCCTGGCGGCTCGGATAAAAGGCCTGACGGGCCTCATCTGCTGACGCAATTACCAGACAGATGAGGAGGCTTAGCAGGAGTGCAGGCCAGCGTCGTAGACCCAGATGGCCCCACAGGGCCCTGACATAGACCCCCAACAAGGAGGCGTACACCAAAAAATGCAGGACCTTGCGCAGGATCCCATAAAGTTGATAGATTTCCGCCATGCTGGCTTGTGGCCAGAGAGCCTTTAGGACATTAATCAGCCAACCGAAACTCTGAAAGGAGCCGTGATCCGAAGCCATGAAGAGGATACCACCGGACCAGATCAAGGGGGGCAGCCAATAAAAGAAAAACCGCCCGATCCCTTGGACGACCTTTTCAGCTCTGCTGGCGGTGCTGAGGCCGCAGGCGGTATTGGAGTATTTCACTATGGTATGAATCCCTATGGCTAGCCCAATATGGCCTCAAGAAAATCCTCGGGGTCAAAGGGGCGCAAATCGTCCAATTGCTCACCGACGCCAATAAACCGGATGGGGAGGCCGGTTTCTTTGACGACTCCCAGGGCGACGCCGCCTTTGGCCGTGCCGTCCAATTTAGTGATAACAAGCCCGGTAATGCCGATGGCATCGTGGAAGAGGCGGGCCTGGCTGACTGCATTCTGGCCGGTGGTGGCGTCCAACACCAGGAGCACTTCATGGGGCGCACCATCGATCTTTTTTTCGGCCGTCCGTCGGATTTTCTTTAACTCCTCCATGAGATTGACCTTAGTGTGGAGGCGGCCGGCCGTATCAATATACACCTTATCGATGCCCCGGGCCAAGGCAGCCTGGAGGCCATCGTAGACCACCGCTGCCGGGTCAGAACCAGTCTTTTGTTTGATGACCGGCACCCCCACCCGTTGCCCCCAGATATCCAGTTGTTCCACCGCGGCGGCCCGGAAGGTGTCGGCGGCCACCAGCAGGACCTTCTGGCCCTGTCGGGTGTCGTGATGGGCCAATTTAGCGATGGTCGTGGTTTTGCCGACCCCGTTGACGCCGATCACCATGACCACCTGGGGTTTCTGCAAGGTGGTGGCAGCCTGGCCGCCCACGCCCGTCAAAAGGGCCAGCATCTCATCTTTCAGGTGGGCTTTGAGGCGATCGGGATTCGTCAACTCCCGCCGCTTTACCTTTTCCCGCACCCGCTCGATCAGGGCAGTACTGGTCTCCACCCCCAGATCCGCGGTAATGAGCAGCTCCTCCAATTGATCCAGGAGATCCAGATCAATGGTTTTCTGCCCCAAAAAGAGGCGATCTAAATTTGAACCCAGGGCCTGTCGGGTTTTGCTGAGACGCTCCCGCAGGCGCCGGAAAAACCGGGGGCGGCGTTCTTCTGGGGCTGCCACGTCAGCCTCAGTGGAAGCGGTCGTTTCGGCGACGGCCGTCTCCCCCTGTTCGGCCTCGCCTCCTGACGATATTGTTGCCGCTGGCGTGTCGTCGGACGCAGGAAGCTGCGCTGGGGGCGGCTCTGCCGGGATAGCCTCGGGAGGGGATGGCATCTCCTCCTCCAGCGCCGGTATCGCGGGTATATCCTGGCTTAAGGGGGCAGAAGGCTCCAGCCCCTCTTGCTCCGGTGGTGCGGGGGCGGCAGTCTGCTCGGTAACTTTTTTCTTGCGTTTAAACCACTTAATCATGATAGAGGAATAAATGGACCACTCTGCAGGGTCCTGTCCCAGTATGGCTCCGCCTTATGAATGATAACCCCATGGCGCGGAGAAATCGGCGCGGCCGGCTTTTTTTGACATCGTATGGCATGACCGACGTGCTGCGGTATACCAACAGGGGTTGATGCCGAGTTGCGTTCACCTGTCTGTTTATTCCCCGGGTCCCTCGCCCCATACTTGCGGTGCAAGGACAGGATAAGGGGGCTGGATATCCTTTTGCTATAAATCGGACTGAGCCTCGGCCAAAGACAGGTGCAGTGGTGCGGTCAACCCAGTGGCTAAGGTATTGGAAACCATGCGGCTCGGTTCGGCCTGAGAATAGCATCAATTTTAAGATTAACTGCTGCCCTCGAGCCGGGTTTCCTAAGCCATTGCCAGTAGTAGATAGTTTTCATCCGGCAAGGCCTCAGATTGTGGATGGATCGATTGTA
>CAZARS010000155.1:0-5469 GCA_964487625.1 uncultured Desulfobacca sp. | reverse complement strand
AATAACAAGCCTTTCTGTAGGGGCGTTTCGCGAAACGCCCCTACAGAGTCTATTCGTAATTCGATGCCTTTCCGGATGAAAACTAAACAGCTTCCATCCAGAAACCGTTGGCAAGCAAGCTCAGGGCACCATCCCAGGTAAAAATTTCCAGGGTAAGGGCTGGGTTACTCAGCTCCTACCATTGATCCAGCCTCAACAGCAGGCCTTGCCGGAAGGCCTTTAAATGACATTATATCATGGGAATGGCAGCCCTGGCCATGATTTTCTTGGCCGCAGGGCGGCCCATACTTCTGGATACTCTTTGACTTCCAGGTTAAGATGGCATACAGTGAAGCCCAGGAGAACAAGGCCATCGGCAGATGGAAGGAGAACTCATGTATACCTTGGCAGTACGCCGCAGTCTGATTGCTCAACATTATCTGGTGGGAGGTGATTGGGGGCCGGAAAATGAGAAGCACTCCCACCATTATCTCTTCGAGGTGCAGCTGCAGGGCCGGGAGCTGGATAAACACGGCTATCTGGTGGATATTGTGGCCGTGGAGGCCCATCTGGAGGAGGAGCTGGCCTATTTCCGGGATAAGCTCCTCAATGATTTGCCTGAGTTTCAGGGCCTCAATCCCAGCATCGAGCATTTTGCCCGCATTTTCTGCCAGAAACTGCGCCAGCGGTTGGCTGCCCCCAACCTGACGGCCCTGCAGATCGTCATCTGGGAGAACGACATTGCCTGGACCGCCTACCGTGAGGAGTTCTGATGCGGCTGGGGCTGATCATCTATGGCAGCCTGGACATTGTCACCGGTGGCTTTTTATATGACAAGATCGTGGTGGAGTATCTCCAGCGTCAGGGGGATGAAGTGGAGATCATCTCCCTGCCCTGGCACCCCTATCCCTGGGCCCTCCTGCAGAATCTCCAGGGTAGCCTGGTCCGGCGGCTCCGCCAGGCCACCTTTGACGTCCTTATCCAAGACGAATTAACCCATCCCTCCCTATTCTGGCTCAACCACCGCCTGCGGCCCCGCCTGTCCTATCCCCTGATCAGTCTGGTGCATCTCCTGCGCAGCAGCGAAGCCAGGCCTGCCTGGCAGAACCGCTTATATCGTCTTGTGGAGAAGCAATACCTGGAGTCGGTGGACGGCTTTATCTGCATCAGTCGGCACACCCAGGCGATGGTTCAGGACCTGACGCTGGTGGCCAAGCCCGTGACCATAGCTTATCCGGCCGGCAACCGTCTGGGCGGCCTCAGCCCTACAGAGATTGAGGCCAAGATCAAGGCGCCAGGCCCTCGCCAGATTCTCTACCTGGGGGCTGTGATCCCCCGCAAAGGTTTGGATATCCTCCTCAGGGCCCTGGCGCCCCTCAAGGAGGCTGATTGGCAGCTGACGGTGGTGGGCAGCCTGACCACGGCGCCCGCCTATGCCCGCCGGATCTATCGACTCATCAACCGCCTAGACCTGACCCAGAAAATCCGTCTACCGGGAGTGCTGCACGGCCAGGACCTGGTGGAGATCCTGGGCCGCAGTCATATCCTGGCGGTGCCGTCTCTTCTCGAGGGGCTGGCTTTAGTTTACCTGGAAGGGATGTATTTCGGGCTGGTGCCCCTGGCCGCAGCCCGAGGCGCCGCCGGGGAAGTAATAAGCCATGGCCGCGACGGCTTTCTGATCCCCCCTGGGGACGTGGGGGCCCTGAGGGAGGCCTTGCAGAGCCTGTTGGGCGATACCGAGCGCCTGCTGAACATGAGCCTGGCAGCCCGAGAGCGGATCAGCCGGCACCCCACCTGGGAGGAGACCAGCGGCACCATCCGGGCGTTTCTCCAGAGCATGGCGGGAGCTGGCTGAGCCCCATGGATTTTACTCGCTATCTCTTGGCCAAACGGAGCGTGGACGACCGCAGCCTGAACCGCTGGGTGTATCAGCAATTGGTGACTGCGCTGGCCGAGACAGGCTCAACAATACCCCTCACCATCCTTGAGGTCGGATGCGGTTTAGGGACCATGCTTCACCGCCTCTGGGACTGGCGCCTGACCCCCCGGGCCGTGTATATCGCTCTGGACCGGGAGCCGTCCCTGATCGGGCAAGCTCCCCACCTGCTGCAAAATTTTGCTTGCCACCGCGGCTTAACCTGTGAGGCGGAGGAGGGAGGATGGCGCCTAAGTGGAGACGGCCAGATGTGGCTGGTCACCTTCCAGACCCAGGATATCCTCTCCATGGCCTTGCCCCCGGAGGCTGGAGCCGGCGTGGAGCTGCTACTGGCCCATGCCGTGCTGGACCTCTTGGACCTGGAGGGGGCTCTTCCTCGCCTCCTGGGCTGCCTCCGGCCCGGCGGCCTTTACTATTTCACCCTCAATTACGATGGCGAGACCATCTTTGCCCCGCCGCTTGACCCAGCCTTTGAGGCCACCATTTTATCCCGGTATCATCAGGGTATGGGGCCGGGCCAAGGTGAGCGGGCCGGGCACAGCCAGACCGGGCGCCGTCTCTTGCAGGTCCTCTGTCAGTCGGGCAACAGTCCCTTGGCGGCAGGCAGCTCCGATTGGCTGGTCTGGCCCCGGACAGATGGCCGTTATCCCGCCGAGGAAGCCTATTTTCTCCACTGTATCCTGGACTTTGTTGCTGCCGGCGTATCCTTCGCGGCGCCCGCAGCACAGGCCCGTTTTCAAGCCTGGCTGGCCCAACGGCGCCGCCAGATTGACGCCGGGGAATTAATCTTCCTGGCTCACCAGCTGGATGTCTTGGGCCGCTGCGGCCGCCCCCCCGCGCCAGGTTAGAGTTATGAACGTATCACCTGGAGGCGCAGATAGTGGGTGGCGCAGGAGATGCAGGGGTCGTAGTTGCGGATGGCCTGCTCCAGGATGAGGGTGAGGCGGGCGTCGTCCAGGTGGAGGTGCTGTGCCGCCACCCGGCAGAGATCGGCTTCGATGGTCTTCTGATTCTGCGAGGTAGGTGGCACGATGCGGGCTTCCTGAATAATTCCCTGGTCATCGAGGGTATAGCGGTGATAAAGGATACCCCGGGGGGCTTCGGTGATGGCGCAACCCTGACCAGCCCGCCACGGGGCGCTGAGATACGGCTGATCAGGCCGCTCATACGAGGCAATAAGCTGCAAAGCCTCTTCGCAGGCAAAGACCAGCTCCACGCTGCGGACAATAATACTCTGAAAAGGATTCCGACACTCCGGCGTCAACCCCACCTCCTGGGCAGCCTGGCGGGCTAGAGGGGTCAACCGGTCGTAGTTCAGGGCGAAACGAGCCAAGGGCCCCACCAAATACGCCCCCCGGTCTTTCAGGTAGCCCTGCAAGGCATTACTATGCCGGACATGCTCCTCGCCAAAATAAGTTTCATATTGAGAAGAGGATATGTCCAGCCCCCGGTTGGAGACCAGGCGGCCCTCGCAAAGAGGATACTCCTGCGGCTGGCGCAGGGCTACGTATTCGTAATCATAAGAAATCTCGGGGAAGGTGAAGGACGCCGTCCACTTGACGGTCTGGCGGGCCAATGTCAGGGCCTTCTCCAGGGATGGCACCAGGGCCTGCAGTTCGGTCGCCGTGGGTGTGCGATAAAATCCCCCCAGCCGCACGTTGATGGGATGGATCTCCCTGCCCCCGATCAGGGCCACCAGCTCATTGCCGGCTTTTTTGATGGCTATCCCTGCTTTGACGATCTCGGGGTAATCCTGGGCCATGGCCAGGCCGCTGGGATACCCCAGGAAATCAGGGGCATGGAGAAAATAGATATGCAGGGCGTGGCTCTCCAGCCATTCGCCGCAATAGAGCAGGCGCAGCTGGCGCAACGGCGCCGGTAGGTGCAGGTCCAGGAGGCTTTCCACTGCGTGCACTGCGCTCATCTGGTAAGCCACCGGACAGATGCCGCAAATGCGGGCAGTGAGATCAGGAGCTTCCGTGGCCCGGCGCCCTTGGAGAAAGGCTTCAAAAAACCGGGGCGATTCAAAAATGCGAAAATGCGCCTTGGCCACCCGGCCATCCTGGATGATCAGTTCCAGGCCGCCCTCGCCTTCGACCCGAGATAAATCAGCGACGTTAATGGTGCGTTTCATGGGCCAGGCTCTCCTCCTGAAAAGCTGCGGCTGCGGCTGTGAAGGTGCGGAAAAGGCGCACAATATCATCTGTAGTTAGGCCCAGCTGCCGGAATCGAGCAGCCAGGGAGGCCGTGTTGGGGTTCTCCTTGGGCCCGAAACAGCCGTAACAAGGCCGGTGATAGCTCGGGCAGAGGGCCCCGCAGCCAGCCTGGGTCACCGGTCCCAGACAGGGTTGGCCGTCAGCCACTAGGACGCAGATCAGGCCAGCCCGTTTACAGGTACTGCAGACACTTTCCACCGACGGCCGGGGAGTACGGCCCTGCACCAGGGCCTTGATCGCCTCCAGCAGTTGGAGTTTATTAATGGGGCAACCCTGAAGCTCCAGGTCCACCTTGATGTGCTGGGCGATGGGCGTAGAATGGGCCAGGGTCAGGATATACTCCGGACGGGGATAAACCTTGGGGATATAGTCTTGGACATCGATAAAGTTGCGCAATGCCTGGATTCCGCCGGCGGTGGCACAGGCGCCGATGGCCACGACCATTTTGGAGACGCGGCGAACCCGTTGGATGCGTTTTTCGTCGGCCGGCGTGGTAATGGACCCCTCCACCAGGGAAAGATCATACGGTCCCGGCGCTACTTCGCTGCTGGCCTCTAAAAAATAGGCAATATCCACCGCGGCCGCCAGCTCCAGGAGATGGTCCTCCAGGTCCAATAGGCTTAGTTGACAACCGTCACACGAGGCAAACTTCCACACTGCCACCTTGAGGCGTGGGCCCATGCTCCCCCCTTAGAATTCTCGCTTGGCAAACCATGGTCCGATGACTTCATAGGAAAACACCGGACCATCTTTGCAGACAAAAAAGGGTCCTAACTGACAATGGCCACAGAGTCCCAGGCCGCACTGCATATTGCGTTCCAGGGAGACGTAAATATCCCGGGTTGAGAGGCCCTTTTTGATGAGCTCTTGGACCGCATAGCGCATCATAACCCCGGGACCGCAGATCAGGGCTACGGCATGCAGAGTGTCGATGCGGGTGCGGCCGATCAAGGTCGTGACCACCCCCACGTTGCCCCGCCATCCGGGTCCGGCGCTGTCCACCGTAATGTGGACCCGCAGATCAAAGCGGCCCCGCCAGCGTTCCAATTCCCGGCGGTAGAGTAAATCTTGGGGGGAGCGGGCGCCGTAAATGATCTCCACCTGGCCGTAATCTTGTCGGTGTGCCAAGACATGGTAGATCACCGGCCGCAGGGGAGCCAGACCCAATCCGCCTGTGAGGATGATGAGGTCCTTGCCGGCTAACGCAGCCACCGGCCAGGGGGTGCCAAAAGGGCCCCGCACCCCGATAATATCACCAGGTTGGCAGCGCTGTAGGACTTTGGTAACGGTGCCCACGGCACGGATGGTGTGAATTAAGCGTTCGGGGTGAGCCGGATC
>CAZARS010000154.1:0-5579 GCA_964487625.1 uncultured Desulfobacca sp. | reverse complement strand
ACTGAACACTTGCTGGGATCCAGTTTTTTCTCCTTCTTCTCCTCGGCCATGTGCCGTCCTCCTGTAACGGATTGATCTCATGGGAAATTATTTTACCTACTCTCTTCTATACATGATCATAGCCAAATAAAATCATCTTGTCAATAATATTGTTTATAACAATTTCATTTTGGCAGGGGGCCCAACCAAGAAACAATTTTCCTTGGCAGGGAGAGGGGGCTGTCAGCAAGGAGCTAGGGGATAGGGAGGTATCAGAAGCCAGGGAAGCGATGGCCTGGACTATCGCTCTGCATTAACGATGAGCTAATAACCGCAACCGCCGGAGTGGACGCCCGAGTGAAGATTAGTCCGGGGGGAGCGGGCGGACGACGCGGAAGCCGATGAAACCGTCAGCCTGCTGGGGTGGGGCAAACTGGCGGGCAGCGCACCGCAATTCCCGAGCCCGGGAATACCAGGAACCACCTCGCAGAACTTTGGCTGTCCCGGCAGCGGGACCGGTGGGGTTCACGGGTTGACGTTGTTGATAGGCTTTGGCATCATACCAATCCAGGCACCATTCGGCCACGTTCCCAGCCATATCATAGAGGCCGTAGCCATTGGGCGGAAAGCTGCGCACAGGGGCGGTATAGCGAAAGCCGTCTTTATCGTAGGGGGTAGGATTAAAGTTGGCCAAAAACCGCCCGTCTTGTTCCGGGGGAGTCATGCCCCAAGGGAAGGGCTGGGCCACGAGCCCTCCCCGGGCCGCGGCCTCCCACTCGGCTTCCGTGGGCAAGCGGTAGGTCTGGCCGGTAACCCGACTTAGCCAGGCGGCAAAGGCAACCGCATCGTGCCAGGTAACCCCCACCACCGGCTGCTCCGGGGCGTTGAGATTCTTATCCTGCCAGTAAAGAGGAGCAGGGTGACCGGTAGCTGCCAGGA
Source organism: uncultured Desulfobacca sp. (assembly GCA_964487625.1). Classification (GTDB taxonomy): domain Bacteria; phylum Desulfobacterota; class Desulfobaccia; order Desulfobaccales; family Desulfobaccaceae; genus Desulfobacca. The sequence continues at coordinate 4,661 of CAZARS010000154.1, read as the reverse complement.
ATTTCCCATATTGGGCGTTGGTGATTTCCGTGGCGGTGATATAAAAAGGGCTGAGGCGGACAGTGTGTTGGGGTCCCTCGTGCCAATAACGCCCGCTTTCCCCGGCCGGACTGCCCAAGAAATAGGTCCCCCCTGGAATCAAGCGGAGGTTCAGCCCAAGCCCCTGGCTGTCGGTGATCCTGACCGGTGGACCTGCCTGGACCTGGAGGGACAAAAGACAGAGGCCCATCCCAAGCAACAGCGCCGCTACACAAAGGCCCAATCTTTGGGAGAACCCGACGCGCCGTCTATTTCCATGGTTAGGCAATAGCATAATGTTTATCAGAGAAAACTTCTCTCGCAGTCTGCCGCTGGTCAGGTCTCATGGTCCATCACCTCCAGGGGCATTGTTCCCAGGCCGTCGGAGCCAGAGGAAAACGGCCAAACAGATAAGCAGGATGAGGCCAAAGAGCCAAGGACGGAGGCTTTGCCAAGATAGGTGCCAAGCGAGCGCCTCCTGATCAAGGAGATAAGCGCCTAACCCCCAGGCAGCGGTCCAGAGCAGCGCCCCCGGGATGGCCAAGCAGATAAATTTGCCCACGGGCATCTGGGCTATCCCGGCCACCAGCCCATGCAGTTGGCGGAGTCCGTCCACAAAGCGGGCCACCAGGATAAGGCCTGGACCGTAGGTATCGAATAACTTGCCGAGGCGGTCCAGATGTTCTGTCTTCACCTTTAGTTTAATCAAGAGCCGTCGGCCGCCCACCCGACCCAGGAGATATCCTAAACAGGGTCCCAACAGTGAGGCCAAGGAGGCCCAGATAAGGACCCAGGTAATCTTGAGGCCGCCATGTGCCGCCAGGATCGCCCCAGCCACCAGCAGCGATTGGCCTGGAGCCAGGAGACCGATTCCTTCCACCAAGATGGCCACAAAGATGGCAGCATATCCATAGTGCTCCAAATATGGCTGGACGGCGAGAAGGGTGTGTTCAAAATCTTTTGCCAATCTCACATCGGTCACACCCCACGACAGCGCTAAAATGGCCCCATAGGATGGCGTGAGCTGCATCATCAGGGCTCAGTCAGGGGGAATCAAAAGAAGCCAAAACCAAAAATGGGGGCCTCAGAAGGCCATGGACTGCCGGAATTCTCCTTAAGCTGGAGAACTTATGGATTTCTTTTGTCCGCTTGGCTGGCAGAGATTTTAAACCGACAAACCCGATCCCCTGTAGCCCAGCAGGAGATTTCCTCCACCGCAAATTCTTGGCCGGTATAAGCCGAGAGGATGCCAGCCAGAAAACCTTCGTCAAAATCACACAGGGTTTGGTGACAGACGGGTAAGCCTGAGCAATCCAGGTCCTCTGCCACTGTCAGGGTCATTTCCAGGGTGTCGGGCTGGATGTCCTCAATTTCTAAGATACCGATCTTCCACTCCGATAATTTATGGGTAAGATCCAGAAAGAACTTGTCCAAAGGAAGGCTGGTATCCAAAACATTCTGGCAGAAAGTCTCTCCAGCCAGGCGGCCGGCGTTGAAGAAGATTTCCTTGGTGCCTTGCACCCCTACTTTGTCGGCCAATGCTGCTTTGACGGCATACTGCATTAGGCGGTAGATGCGGACCGGGGCCGAGTCCCCCAGGTGGGGGCGGCCGATTTCCAGATCACCGAGATTTTCCCAAGTAAAAAAGAGAGAACTGGCGTTTCCTGCCACGGTCGAGACTCCAAATTAAGACGAGACACCACGCCCTGAGCCTGGTGTGGGGGCGCCCACCTAACTGGCCTAAGGCCTTTAAACCAGGGTGCGCCCTGTCAGGAGGACTAGTGCTTCCAGATACTTCTGCCGGGTGTTGGCAATGATTTCTGGCGGCAAGGGTGGCGGCGGCGGCTGTTTGGACCACCCCAGACTGAGCAGATAATCCCGAAGGTATTGTTTGTCAAAACTTTTCTGGGGGCCGCCGGGTTTATACTCTGATTTCGGCCAGAAGCGGGAAGAGTCGGGGGTGAGCACTTCGTCGATCAACACTAAGCGGTCGCCGATCAGACCGAACTCAAATTTTGTATCCGCCATCATAATCCCTTTGGCTTCTGCCTCATCATGGGCCCGCTGATAGATGGCCAAGCTCAGATCCCGCACCCTGGTAGCCAAGTCTTCCCCGATTTTGGCACAGGCAGTGGCAAAGGTGATGTTCTCATCGTGTTGGCCCAATTCCGCCTTGGTGGAGGGGGTAAAAATGGGGACAGGCAGTTTATCCGACTCCCGCAGCCCGGCCGGCAACTTCTCCCCACAGACCGCGCCGGTGGCCTGATACTCCTGCCAACCCGAGCCCGACAGATAACCCCGGACGATGCATTCGATGGGGAGGGGTTGGGCCCGATGCACCAACATGCTGCGGCCAGCCAAGAGATCGGCATAGCCCTGACATTCTTCTGGAAAATCTCCCACATCGATGGAGATCAGGTGGTTGGGCACCAGGTCCTGGCAGCGTTGGAACCAATAGGCCGAAATCTGGGTAAGGATTTTGCCTTTATCGGGGATGGGATCAGCCATGACCACATCAAAGGCAGAGATCCGATCCGTGGCAATAATCAAAAGACGGTCAGCCGATAATGTATAGACGTCTCGCACTTTGCCCCGTTTGACAGGTCCTAAACCGGGGAGATTGGTTTCCTTGACGATCATATATACCTCACGAGCATAATTTATCGATCCGGCCAATTATGCTGCTGTCAGCGTGATTGGACTGCTTTGGCATTCGGTTTCGATTTAGCTGCTGCCGCCGTGGCAGTGGGTTGCAACCAGACCTGATAGACGGTCTTCTTGCCTTGCTTGGCCTTTTGGACCACGGCCCGTTTTCCTTGTTTGATCAGGGCATCGGCTTTTTGGCGGGCCATGGCCTCTTTCTCATAGGTGGCCATTAACTTAGGACTACTGGGAGGTGGCACGGGTTTGGTTGCCACCGCGGGTGTGGCCGCGGAAGCTGGCTTTTCCACTTTTACCACCGGCTTACTTTGTGGCTTTAAAGGTTTGGCCGGAGTAGCGTCGACCGCCGGTTTAACGGCGGTGGCCGGCTCCGGTAGGGTCATTCCTGGCTTGGCCCCAACGCCCGCCTCAGGTGCCTTAGCCTCGGCGGACGGCGCTGCCGGGCCAGGGCCGGGAGCACTAGGGGAGGTGGGAGCCGCGGCTAAAAGCGGGGGTTTTTGGGCCTCTGGAGCCGACACCGGGGCAGTCGTGGTCTCACTCAAGACCTGAGGCGCAGTCCGCACCACGGCTTGTGGAGGTTTCGCTGGGCTGAAAAGGGAAGCCAGCGCCAGGAAGACGATAAGCAGCCCAGCCCCCCCGGCCAGGGCTGCCGCCGCCTGCTTGCGGCGATTCCGGCGGAGGGGTTCCGGCCCTAGGTAGGTTGCCAGACGCTGGCTCTGGCCCATGACCCAATTATTCGCAGCCGTCCACGAAGAGGTAGCTCGGGGGGGCGGCTCCTGCCAATCAGGATTGATTTCCACCTCGGGCTCCATGGGAAGGATCTTCAGGGAGCTTGCGGGTTTGGCCAGTGGGCTCTCTGCTCTGCTCTCGCCCTCAAGCACGGGGCTGGCCGCGGCCACCCCAGGAGTCAGCTTATCTCGCTGTATGGCCAAACGGCTGAGGAAATCTGCAGCGCTTTTCAGCCGTTTGTGGGGGTCTGGCTTTAGACAGCGATGAAAAATGGGCCGCAAAGCCTCGGGCAAGAGTTGCAGGTGTTCAGGATGATTTGTCAGGTGATATGGCATCCCCCCCTCGCTCCGGAGGGCAAAGGGCAGGTGGCCGGTCAGCATCTGATAACCGATCACGCCCAGGGAAAAGAGATTACTGGCAGGCCCCAGAGGATTGCCTTCCCAGGCCTCCGGCGGGATATAGGCCTTTAAAGTAGGTTTGGCCTGCAGCTCTTGGGGTTCAGCCGGAAAGGCGAAATTGATAATCTTAATCCCGTCCGTGGCCGAGACAAGGACTTGCTGAGGAGTAAAATTCTGATGAGAAATCCCATGCTTGTGTGCATAGGCCAGCCCCTGGGCTAAAATTTCCAGAAAATACAGGGCGTCCTGGATGGTCAAGGGTTCGGTCTGGCCCAACAGCTCGGCCAACGAACTCCCCTGAAAAGGTTCCTGAACGAGGAAGACGCCCGCAGCCCCTTCGTCCAGATGATGCACCCCCAGAATCTGGGGGTGGTGCAGCTTCAATCCCCACAGGGCTTCCCGGCGATAGTATTCCAAGATGCGCTCGAACTCAGGGTGTTCATTGGCGAGATATTTGAGGCCCACATCCATATCAACCACCTGATCGCGGGCCAGGAAGACCTCCCCATGGCTCTCCGACCGCAGGGGACGGAGGATTTCATACCGTTGTCCGATGATCATACCCGGTGTTAATGTAAAACTCTGCTGATCATTCATTGGTCGTTTTCCCCCCGCAGTCACGCAACCTGGTTAAAGGGATGGTTGGAATGTATGCCTTGTCCGTGCACAATGCTCTGTCGTGGCTTGCTTAACAGCCCACTCCCTCAGGAGCGCCGGTTTCTGGCAAACCGCCGCGCCGTCCCCAGCAAGAGAAACTGGCGGGGATCGGCAGTCCTGCTAAGATCCCAGCAAAATCTGGAGGTGATCCTCCACGCAATCTTCCAGGACCTCGAGGTTGTAGCCTCCTTCCAACAC
>CAZARS010000153.1:0-5582 GCA_964487625.1 uncultured Desulfobacca sp. | reverse complement strand
TGCCGGGCCAGGGGCACTACCAGAGAACGGCGGTGTTCCAGAACCAGACAGAGGATGCCTTGCTGGGCCAACATCTGCAAGAGGCGCAGCAGTCCGGCGCTGGCCTGCCGATCCAGATAGGCCAGGGGCTCATCCAGGATCAGGACCCGTTGCCCCAAAACCAGGAGGGCGGCCACCATGACCCGTTGCCGTTCCCCGGCTGACAGGGTGTTCAAACGCCGGTTTAAGAGATGTTCACCCTCCACTTGCCTGAGGGCAGCCAGGATCCGGCCTTGCATCTTTGCCGGCGGCACGGCCAGATTCTCCAGGCCGAAGGCGATTTCATCCTCCACCCGATCTGTCACCATCTGGCTATCCACATTTTGCAGGAGCAAACCTACCTGGCGGGCAAGGTGAGGGAGCAGTGTGGCAGCTGGGACTTGTCCTGCTATTTGGACAGTCCCCGATACCTTGGCCCGGATGACGTGGGGAATGGCGCCGGCTAAGATCAACCCCAGGGTGGATTTGCCGCAGCCGGTGGGGCCAGAGACCAGATACACGCCTGGTTCATCGAGGATCAAGCTGATATCCCGCAGGGCGGGTTCCGTCTGTTGGGGATAGCGGCAGTTGAGGTGTTCCAGAAAGATCACAGACGGCCCCGGAATTCCAGGATGCCAGCCAGGAGCAGACAAAGCCCGGCCAGGCCCAAGAACAGTACATCCCGGCGGCTGACCTCCGGAGAGCGATACCACGTCCGGGGTGCTGCTGGGGCGAAGGCTCGCAACTCCAAGGCCAGGGCCACCCGATCGGCGTAGGCCATGATGAAGAAAGCCAGGGGCACCAGGACGCTGCGATACCACTGGCTCGGCCACCCAGCAGTGGCGGTGCCTCGCAGGCGGTTGGCCTCCCGAATCTCCCGCAACTCTTTCTGCAGGGCCGGAAAAAACCGCCACACCAATAGGAAGCTAATGACTAGGGGAGCCGGTAACCGCCATTGGGCCAAAGCTCGGGCCAGGTCAGGCGGCGAGGTGGTGAGGGCGCTTACCGGAATGCCCAACACAAAGATGGCAAACCGCAACGAATACCGGGCGGCTTCCGCTGGCGTGCCACTGGCCCAATAATTGCCGGCAGCCACCAGACCCAGCAACAGCAGGACACCCAGTAAGCTGCCGGAGGAGGGGCGTATCCGGCTGATGAGCAGCACCACAAGAAGAAAACTGACCAGGACCGCCAGGGCCAGGGGTTCCTGACAACCTAAAGAAGCCAGGGTCAAGAGGAGGGCAGTACTGATTTTGGTGAGGGGATGGAGCCGGTGGATCACCGAATTAGGAGGCAATGGAGCAGCCGCAATCATGGCTCCACATCAACCTGTAATTTGCCGGCCCGGGCCAACTCTCGGGCGACCTTCAGGCCGATCCATGCACCCAACAGGGAAGTAACCAGGATGGCCAGTTCCGCCACCAGGAAGACCCAAAGGGCTGGCCGCAGAGCCCGCTCCGGCAGCAGCCAGAGGCTAAAGACCATGGCCGCAGGAAAGGAGACCATTTCATAAATCACCACCGCCGTCACTTGGGCCCGGGGAGTCGGAAAACCCCGAAAAAGCACCCAACCCACGAGTTCGGCCGCTATGGCACCCGTCATGATAAACGAAAATATCACGGGGTGGATGAGGAGGCAGACCAAGGCATAGATCCCCAGGATGAGGAACAAGGAGCCGGCCCGGCGCAGCCGCGCCAAGCCGATAACCAGGAAAAAGGCGGCAAAGGGTGCATTTACCGCATTGGCCAGACCCGGGATACGCAAAGGCAGGGTCAAAGGAATGATGATACTGGATGTGAGGAGTAGAGCCGCGGCCAGGAGGGCCGCCAAAACGTATTCCCGCGTCGTAAAATAATAACTCTTCATGATTCAAGCTGCTCCTCGATCAGACCCTCCAGCTCCAGGTAACGCTCCCTGAGGGCTTGCAGTTCTTCCGCTGTGGCCTGCCAATACCCCCGGTGGGCCGCTTCCAGGAGCCGCTTGAGTATGGCTTCCACCGCAAAGCGGTTATTTGCCGCCAGGCGCCGGAACATGGCCTCATCAAAAAGATACCGTTGGGCCACGGCACTAAACACCCAATTGTCCACGGCATGGGTGGTAGCCGCAAACCCGATGAGATTCTCCACCCGTTCGCTGATCTTCTGGCCCCCGTGGAAGTGGTGCTGCAACAGTTCGTCGATCCATTGCGGGTTCAGGAGGCGAGCGCGTATCCCCCGTTGCAAAGCCTCGTCTACGGTTTCGGTGCGGATAATTTCCTTGGTAGTATCGGTGATGAGCATAGTGGGCGTCTGACCTTTGACGGCCTCCACGCTCCGGGCCAGCCCTCCAAAGAATTCATAATAATGGTCCAGATCCACGATCTCGTACTCATGGCTGTCCCGCACCTGACTCACCAGATCCACCCGGCGCAGCCGGGCCTCGTAGGCCTCCAGGCACGCTTCCCCGTACAGATTAGGGCCATACAGATGGCACATGTTTCTGATAAAGAGTTGGGTGATCTCTTCCTCCTGCTGCCAGGCGCTGCTTTCGATGAGGTTGATGGTGCGGGTGCCATACTCTCCAGGTTTGGGGCCAAAAATCCGGCCCAGGGCAAGCTTTCGTCTCTTTTCTGCCGGTATGGTCTCGGGCAAGTGGGTCAGGAGGGCTTCGGTCTGGCGGCGCACGAAATTCTGGTCGGGCGGTTCATCCAGCTCCGCCACCAAGGTAAAGGCCCGGTTCAGGAGGTCCAGGACATTGGGAAACATGTCCCGGAAAAAGCCACAGATCTGGACCAGACAGTCGATCCGGGGCCGCCCCAAGTCGGCCAGGGGGATGACGGTTAATTTTTTGTACCACGGGTTGGCATGGGGCTCAATGGTCACGCCCAGATACGCCAAGATCTGGCCAATGGTCTCGCCCCGGGTTTTGGTGGTCTCAAACCCCCAGAGGATGACCGCCGTGCTGGTGGGATAGGTGCCGTGCTGTTGATAATAATGCTCCAAAGTCTGCCGGGCAATGGCCTCGCCCCGTTGCAGGGCCTCCTCGGAAGGGATGAGGCGCGGGTCAAACTGATAGGAATTGCGGCCCGTGGGCAGGACCTCGGGATTGCGCAGCGGGTCGCCCCCCAACCCCGGTTCGATATACTCTCCTGCCAACCCCCGGAGGAGATTACTGATCTCTCGGGATTCCCGCCAACGAGTCGTCACTTCCTGAGCAAACCTCAGGGCTCGCTGCATCTCCGGGTCCTCGGGGAACTCACCCTGCAAGAGGGCCCGGCGGACCAACTCCTGGACCTCCTGATCAATCTGGGCCAGGATTTGGCCTGCCTTGCCATTGGCTACGTGCTGGGGGCGGCGCAATAGTTCCTGATAATCCAAACCCTGCCGGGCGGCCAGGAGCCGGTGCAGGGACGGAACCTGCCCGCGTTCGTAGCGCAGCAGCAGGCTGGCAAAAGCCACGGTTTCCTCGGGGCTGGGCTGGTTTCCCAAAATATGCAATCCCTTAGGGATGATGGCCCGTTTCAGGAGGACCAATTCCTCCTGGATTTCGGGGATGGTGTTGGCGGATAGGTTGAGGGCTTGGGCCTTTTCCAGAATAAGCTTGGCCAGGCGGTCGCTGCGGCCGGGGTCCAGTTGCCGGGCCTCCCAATACTCGCTGATAAGGTCATCCAACGCCGCGTAATCATCGTACAAGCCGGCGGCAGCAAAGGAGGGTGAGTTATAATTCACCAAGACGCCCAGACTCCGGCGTTTAGCAATGGTGGCCTCAGAGGCATTGACCGCATGATAGATATACAGGTGGGGCAGGTTGCCCAAGAGGTTTTCCGGCCAACAGGTGCGGCTAAGACCCACCTCTTTGCCCTTCAAAAACTCTAGGGTGCCATGGGTGCCCACATGGACGAGGACATCGGGACGCCAGACCTCCTCCAGCCAGCGATAAAAAGCGACGTATTGGTGGTGCGGCGGTAACGTCTGATCGTGGCTGATCTTGTCGGGTGCCTCGTGGTAACCCCGGGCTGGCTGCACGCCGATGAGGATATGGCCGAATTCCAGGTAAGGCAAGATCAACTGCCCCTCAGTCACCATGATCTCGCCGGGCGGTGGTCCCCAGGTAGCAGGGAGGTCGGCCGCGGCCGGCAGATGATCCAGGAGAGGGGTATACGCCGTGGCGCGCAGGGTCTTTTTGGCCAACACCGGTAGACGGTTATCCAGCCAACGGGCGGTATTGACCAGCCCCTGGGAGAGAAAAAGTTCGGGGAAATGTTCCACTGCTGGCAGTGGCCCCACAGTATAGCCCTCCGCCTCCATAACCTCCAGGATCTGCCGCAGACTGGCAAAAACATCCAAATAAGCAGCGCTTCCCAGATTATCTTCTCCAGGCGGATAGTCATAAATGATGAAGGCTACGCGTTTTTCGGCATTGGCAAGGCGGCGCAGGCGCACCCAATTGGCCACCCGGGCTGCCAGACGGTGGATGCGGTCCCCGATGGGGCTGACGGCCCGCACTCGCCCGCCGAAGAGGGCCTCCTCCCGTTCCTCCAGACCAGCGGTGGGCAAGGGTTCGATCATGCCGTCCAGTTCCGGCAGGATGACGGCTGTAAGGGTCTCCACCGGCGAGAAGCCCTGGACGGTTTCTTCCCAGGCCGTGATCTTACGGCCGTAGAGGGGGGCGGCATTCAAGATGGGTACATTGAGCCGTTGCAGCAGGGCTTGGGTTGCTTCAGGGCCCTCCCCAGAGAAAGAGGTCAACTGAAACCATTGGAAATATACCAACGCCTCGATGCAAGGCTGCCCTTCCCGGAAGAAAAACTGCTCAATGGCCGCTAGATTATGGCCGGCCGTGGCAAAGACGGGAATGACCTGGAGGTTATATTGTTCCTGCAAGACATAGGCCAGGGCTTTAGCCGGGACAAGGCTCTGGTCAAAATGCATGCCGCCGTAAAACAACAGTCCCACCGTGGGCGACTCCGTCTGGTATTGCCGGGCCGCCCAATAGGCCGCCAACTGCTGGTAGTATTGTCCGGTAAACAGGTCATAAATCCCCAGTTCGGGGAATTCCTGCGGTGGGGCCGGCTTGGGCAGCTTTAAGCCGGCATATTCCCGACCGATAAAAATCAACAGATTTTTAAGATTGTCCGGGCCTCCGTGCAGCCAATAGCGCACCGCCCGGGCCCAATTGCGGGCGTGGCGCAACCGGCCAAAGGGCAGGAGACTGCCACCTTTTTCGATGAGACGCATGAACTGCTGGACCCGGGGCAGGCTCATTGACCGCTGCCCAGAGCTGGCCTTTCTTTGGGACCGGTTCAGGATCTGGTCCATGGAAAAGGAGCCCAAACGGACCAACCGGAGGATTTCCGGGGATCCCCCCACCAATACCAGGACCGGCTGCTGGGTTTGGCCGAGGGTGGCGGCAGCCAAACCCGCGGCCCGGCCGCCCCCCCGGATATCCAAGAAGACAACCTGTGCCGCCGTCAGGGCCTGCCGGACCACCGCCAGCGGGACGCTCTCTTCCTCAATATCGCTGACGGCAAAGGCGCGGACTTGCAGGACGTGTCCATGCTCCGCCAAAAAACCCTGCAAGGCTCC
>CAZARS010000152.1:0-5814 GCA_964487625.1 uncultured Desulfobacca sp. | reverse complement strand
TGAACATCTCATTTAAGGGGGGGAACCATGAAAAAGGGGAAATTGATATTGCTGGCGGTTGCTGCCGCCTTAGTGCTGGTACCAGCGATGGGTTGGGCCCAGGCGCAGGCTCCCAAAGCGCCGGCCCTGTCGGAACCGTCTTTCTTCATTGAACTCTATTTCGGTGGCGGCGGTTCTACTAAGCAGGGGGATGCAGTCCGCTCCTTCCACAGATCCGATGTAGGAACGGTCAATGTCAGCCTTCCTGGCAATATTGATGAATTTGTCATGGGTGGTTTGAAATTCGGTTACTGGTTTTCACCGTATGGCACCTATGCTGTGGGTAATCTGCCTGATTGGGCCCGCTATTTTGGCTTCTATACCGATTTCAGCTATCAGAAACTGTCCTATGCAGAGCAGAGAGGTATATTCCGCGTCGGTGGTGCAGCTGGCACCTTTGACTTCAGCAGCAATGGCAGTTTGGTGACCTGGGCCTTTATGTTCGCCGGTCGGTATGGCTTCTTCCCTGACAGCCAACTGCCTTTTGGCCGGTTAGAAAGTTACCTGGCAGTGGGGCCCGCTATCTTCTTTGCTGACCAGAAACCGGATATTACGGTTGGAGCCGTTAACAGCCATAGCCCAGCCTCCAAATCTTCCACCAATGTTGGGCTAGCAGTGGAAACCGGCGCCCGGTATTTCTTCAACAAATCGATCTCGGTGCAGTTGTCCTTCAAATATCGGTATTTCAAACCCAGCTTTGATTTCACCGGCACCTTCCCCGGCACGACGACTACGTACCACTATAATTCCAAACCTGACTTTAACCTGTTCTCTGGGCAGTTGGGCGTGGCTTATCACTTCTAAGCCGAGCTGAACATGTTCAGCAAAGGGGGCGGCCCGTTGGCCGCCCCTTTTTTTGAGTTTCCTTCAGCAGGACAAAAAGCTTGCCGCAAGTTTCTTTTTCTCCTATACTTAGCTTAGCAAAGGGGAGTAGCTGCTCCGGGTAACGTCAACACACTGGCTTTTAGCCTGGCGTTATCGGCAAGAATATGCTCAGCGAGACTTTTGCACCTTCGGTGCAAAAGTCTTTTTTTTGGACGAAAGGATGGTTGCGGATGGAAGCCTTTTGGTTATCCTTATTCCTGGTGTTCTTGGCGGAATTGGGTGATAAGACCCAATTGGTGGCCCTTTTGTTGGCCACCCGTTATCGGGCCAGTGTGGTTTTATTGGCCATTTTCTGGGCTACGCTGGCGGTGCATGCCCTGTCTGTGGCCTTGGGCGGGGCGACCAGCCAGTTCTTGCCCCAATCTTGGATCTACCTGCTATCGGGTTTGGCTTTCATAGGCTTCAGCTGGTGGACCTGGCGGGGCGACACCTTGGAGGATGAGACAGATTATGCCCAGCGGGGCTGGCGCTCACCATTTCTCATTGTTTTTGTTACTTTTTTCCTGGCAGAATTGGGAGACAAGACCATGCTCAGCACGGTAACGCTGGCGGCGAGCCAAGCCTTGATGCCAGTATGGCTCGGCTCTACCCTGGGCATGGTCGTCTCGGACGCCTTGGCCATCGTGGTCGGCAGGATTTTGGGCAAACAGCTACCAGAGCGGGCCATTAAAGTGGGCGCGGCCCTAATTTTCTTGGGATTCGGCTGCTATTATGCCTGGGTGGGCGGTTTGGCCATCTGGCAACAGCACGTGGGGTAGTATCACCCCCCGTCTCGTTAGGGATTAATGCGGCTGGCCAGGCAGGCCCGGCAGGAACCAGAGCGGAAGCGGGCGGCATCGGAGAGGGACAAGACCCCCACTAATTCCTGAGGCTGATCTTTATAAACAAAAATGCGGTGCAAATCCCGGAAAATCAAGCGCCGGATCACTTCCAGCAGTGGTTCATCCTGCTGGCAGGTCAAAATGGGAGAGCTCATGATGGTCCGGGCCGGGACATCGGGAGCAAGGCCATGGAGGTAGGCGAGGATGAGATCGGTTTTGGATACTACCCCGAGCGGGTGGCCGTCACCGGCCACAATGGGCACCGCGGCAAATTTATAGGCCGACAGGCAGCCCATCACCTCCCAAAGACTGGTTTCCTCGGGAAAGACCACCACCTGGGGAGTCATTACCTCCCGCACGGCATAGCGGTCCGGCGCCGGTCCCAGCCCTGTTGCTTTGCTCCGTTGCAACAGGCTCTTTTCACAACGATGGCAATAGCGGTACAATAGGCCGACGATGTCGGGATAGGCCAACACCCCCAAGAGTTCGCCTTGACCCGGCCTGACGACATAGAGACGGTGAATCCCATACTCCCGCATCTTATCCAAGGCCGCGTCCAAGGACTCTTCGGGCTGGCAATAGCAAGGCGGGCCCACCATGATCTGGTCCACGGTGGTGCCCAACGGCAGACCGGCGTAGTAGGCGGTCATGAGATCGGTTTTTGATACCACCCCCAAGGGCACCTGCGACTCCTCAACCACTAAAACTGCATTGACTTTATACTTAATCATGGTCCGGCAGGCATCCGCCAACATGGCCGTGGGGGGCAGTTTGGTCACCAACCGGCGCATGGCATCCTGGACGCGCAGGCCTTGCAGAATCCTCCCGAAATCCTGTTTGACCATAGCCATCCTCATGGTTCGCCGATATTTTGGAAGGCGGCCAACAGGTGAGCAAACACCTGAGAAATATAGACGATGCCCAGAATGCGGCCTTGATCAAGGACAGGGATGCGGCGCACATGTTTTTTTAACATAATATCAATAATATAAAGTAAATGGGTCTCAGGCCTGATGGTGATCAGCTCTGTCGTCATGATATCTCCCACCAAGGTCCGGCCAGCCTGCTGACAGGCCTGGGCCAACATGCCGGAGAGGTCCAAGTCGGTCATTTCCCCCCAGATATGGATGTGCTTGGGCCGGAGTAGGAGAAAGATATCATACATGGAGAGCATGCCCACCAGCTGCTCCCGATAATCCGTTACCATGAGGCCGAAGACCGGACGGCCGGTGAGTTCAGAGGCCTGGCGGAATACCTGCACCGCCTCGCGGATAGTCATATCGGGCCGCAGCGTCACAAAATGTGTGGTCATAATGTCTTGGGCTGTATCCTTCACCTTGCCCTCCCGGGTGGCGGTTAGCTTCCAAACCGGCGCTTGCTGCTTGGCGATGCAGCCGAAAATACATCTGGGGCCAAGGGGATTAATGGGACCCTACGGCCAGGGCCGCGGCCACCTTGTCCTCCAGTTCTTCTTTATCGATGGGTTTAATGCAATAATCATAAGCGCCCCAGGCCTTGGCTTGCCGGGCGGTCTCTAGGGTGGGGTAGCCGGTGAGCATGATGACCTGGGTCTGGGGTGAGATCTTCTTTAATTCCTCCAAGACATCCACGCCGCTCATTTTTTTTAGGCGAATATCCAGGATAGCCACATCCACGGAATTGTCTCGGATGTATTGCAAAGCGGCCTCTTCCTCGGTAAAGACCTCAACCTGATGGCCCCGCCGCTCGAGAATCCGTTTGACCATGATGCCAGCATCCTGCACATCATCCAATACCAGGATCTTCCCCATAAACCTTCCTCTCTGCTGTGGCCCGGGCAAAGTCACGGTCGCCTGCCAATAATCTCTCTTCACAGGCATCCTCAAGGGCGGTCTGGCCGGCAACCGGCAATTTTACCACAAACAACGTGCCGGGATGGTTCCCTCCTGCAGCCTGGTCTTGGGACCGACTGTCATAATCCGGTCGGGGGCTCGTTGCGACCATCCGCCCCTGGTGCTCTTGAATGATACCATAGGAGACGGCCAAGCCCAAGCCGGTGCCTACGCCTGGAGCCTTGGTACTGAAAAAAGGATCAAATATTTTCGGTAAATGTTCGGGCTGAATGCCGCTGCCGGTATCTGCGACGCTGACCAGGACATGGTGGCCTGTGGGGCAGAGGGTGGAGCGCACCCGAATGGTGCCATTCTCCCCGATGGCCTCAAAGGCATTATTCAACAGATTCAGCCAGACCTGTTTGAGTTTTTCGCGATCCCCCTCGATGGCCGGGAGTTCTGGTTGTAGGTTTATGTCAATGGTCACCCAATGTTGGTTGAAGATATGTTCCACCAACTTGCAGACCTCCAGGATCGTACCGTTAACCTCAAGAAGTTCCTTGCGGCTTTCGCTTATGCGGGAAAAACTTAACAGGTCAGCCACAATGCGGCGGCAGATTTTAACTTGTTTTTCAATGATTTTAATGAATTCATAACTCTCGGCATCCTGCGGCAGATCTTCCAGGAGCATCTGAGCATAGCCTAGGATGATGCCCAAGGGGGTGTTGATCTCATGGGCCACCCCGCCAGCCAGTTTGCCCAATTCTTCCATCTTGACCGCCTGCAGCAATTTTTCCTGATACTGTTTCAGCTCGGTAATGTCGCGGGCCGTAAGCAGCAGGCCGACAAGCCGTTCCTCGTCAAAAATCGGCACTTTGACCAGATGGAACCAATGCTGCCGGCCATGCCGCTTAATTACTGTTTCTTTATGGAGGGGTTGGCCTGTCCGGCAGATGGTGAGGTCTTCTTCCCGGATCTGAGCGGCCACGGCCGGGGGGAAGAGATCCACATCGGTGCGGCCCACCACTTGGTCTCTTTGCCAGCCAAAAAAATCCAGGAAGGACCTGTTGGCGGCGCGATAAATCAATTGGGCATCCTGGAGGGTCACCAGATCAGGGCTGGTGTCCAACATGGTGCGAAGGAGCTGTTCCTGCCGGCTGAGGGTCGTTTGGGCCAGATACAATTGCTGAATATATTGCCGGAGATTTATGGCCATATAATTAAATGTATCTGCCAGGGCTTGGACCTCGTCCCCGGCCATCTGCCGATAGACTTGGCAGTGTTGGCAAGGAGGAATTTTCTGCGGCGGCGGCACCTGGGGACAATCCGGGCACAGGGTGCCGGTGAGGAGCCAGCAGCGTCGTTGCTGATCCCCGAAGGCCGGGCAGGCAGTATTGTGGCATTGTTTTATTTCCCAACAATATTGCGTGGTCTCGGCGAGGGTGACGGCATCGAGATTTCCTTGCATAATTTGCTCGGCCGCCTGGCGTAGGGCGTCCAGGCGCCGGGTAACGGTATCGGCAAACAAGGTTCCCAACAAGACCGCCAACAGGGCCGCAGCCGCGGTAACTCCGAAGACCACATAAAGCAGGCGGGTAACGGCAGCCTGCGCCTTGACTTGCGAGAGCCCCAGGCGGACGACGCCGATCTCCCGGGTGCCCACTAACACCGGAATGGCAAAATCATAAATCCGCTCATCGTCAGTGACGAGGAGCTGTATATGGTATTTCATCCCCGGCGGCACCTTGTTGGCGGCGAGGAGCTCCACCGGAAAACCCCCCAGAAAGGAGTGGGACAGCACCTGACCTTTCCCATCTAAGATGAAAGCATATAAGATGTCCTCGGCGGTGTCGACCACTTCGTCCACCATATTTTTTAACCGGAGGAAATCTTGGGCCAACAGGGGGTCCGGAGTCCGACTAGCCAGACTGATCCCCAGACTTAATCCCCGTTTTTTAATCTCCGTCAGCATGGCCCGGGTGGCAACCTGACTGATGGCTATGGCTAAGACCAAGCCGAAGAGGATGATAACTGTGGTAATACCCAGGAATATTTTGTTCCGGACAGATAAGCGGGCAATGGCTCGTATCATGGGAAAACTCAAGTTACCGTTGACTCCCGCAATTCCAGGACGATGAGAAATATCCCAGGAAAAATAACTTTCCTGGCGCTGCTGACGCCCCTTATGTGACCGCCAGCATTCTCCAAGGCCGGGCATCGCCCTGGGCCCGAAGTCCACGTATCATGCAGCAAAAAAT
>CAZARS010000151.1:0-5945 GCA_964487625.1 uncultured Desulfobacca sp. | reverse complement strand
GGAAGGCTTTTTTGGCTTTTGGCGTCCTGTTTCAAGCTTTGCAAGAAGCCTGCCGGGCACTCATGAAAAAAATTAATTTAGTGCACATAATTCTGCAGCAAGACGGCTTTTAAGATAAAATAGGAAGAGGGAAAGCGCACAGCCTGGCAGGCGCGCTATCCCGGGAAGCCCTGCTCACCCAGCGACGGAGTTATTATGGACGATTTTGATCATACCCTCAATATCCTGAAATTTCACATCAAGAAGGAAATTATTGACAATTACTTTGCTGAAAGGACCTTCTTGGAGGATGACCTGGCGGCCCTTGTTAAGGAAGAGGAAGAGTATGAGGCTGAGATGAGCAGGGCTTTACCGGTTTTTGCCGCTTTTTATAGCTTGCTGGGTACGGAGGCAGCCCTCCGGGGTCTGCAGCAGGCCTGGAGGGTGGGGGCATTACCTCTGCGGGAGGAAGCCCGGCAGGTCCCCCCGGCGGCCCGCCAGGCGGTGCTGGAGCGTTTCAAGCCCCACGGCTGGACGGCCAAAGGCCGCCGCAAGAAGCAGGTTTTTGACCTCTATGAACATTTACGCAAGATCGCCGAGGACTTGCGGCAGAAGCAGCTGCGGGTGGCGGCCCATTGCCGGCTCTATAACGAAGATGTGCAGAAGTTCAACACGAACTATGACTTCAATCTCATAGCTGCGCAAATCGAAGCCTTGGATGGTGCCGAAGTGGCTATGGAAAGCGGTCTCAGTGCCGCTGACCGGGATGCCTTGTCCCAGCGCATGCTTCTGAAGAAAAAGACACCCAGGGCCTGCATCCTGGCCACCATGCCCGAGCTGCCCCCCCTGGCTGCCATCAAAAAAACCCTGGCCGCGCTGGTGGACCAGTCTTTTTAGCCAATACCATGGCAGGGTCACGGCGGCAGGCCACAGTGCCTTGTCCGGCACAAGTCAGCAAGGCGAAAGTGCGAGATATGGCAAACGTCCTCCTTGTTTGGCGCCGCTTCTGGAGCGCAACCCTCTGGCAGACAGAACCGGCCAATCGGCTGGCGGCGTGGGGGCAGTTGGCCCTGCAGGTGCTGGTTCTGGCCAGTAAGGATCTCCTGAGCAAGGGGGCTCTGGTGCGGACCTCGGCCCTGGCCTATGCCAGCGTCTTGGCTGTCATCCCCATGTTGGCCCTGCTCTTTGCCATTTTCAAGGGCGTGGGATTACAGCGCCTCTTGGCGGCCCATCTCCTCCCCCAATTGGCCGGGGGCTCTCAGGAGTTTGCCCGGCAGATCCTTTCCTATGTGGAGACCACCAATGTGGCTTCCTTGGGGGTTTTCGGGGTCGTCTGGCTCCTCGTGGCCTTGCTGATCCTCATGGCCAATGTAGAGCAGGCCTTTAACCACATCTGGCAGATCTCCCGGGCCCGGCCTTGGTGGCGCAAATTAAGCGATTATCTGAGCATTTTTCTCCTCTTCCCCATCCTCATGGCGGTGGCCATTTCCCTGACCACGACCTTTCAGACGCATCCCGAAGTTCAGAAATATTTCAATAAGTTTCTGCCGGAGGTCTTGGTGTCGGCTCATCGCCTGTTCATTTCCTTCGGCATGGTCTGGCTGGGTATGAGTTTTATCTACTTGGTGATGCCCAACACCAAGGTACGGTTTTTATCGGCCTTTTTCGGCGGCCTCGTGGGGAGTTCCATCTGGCAAGGGGCCCAGATGCTGTTCCGCTGGTTCCAAGGCTCAGCCCCTTATTACAATGCCATTTATGGAGCCCTCTATCAGATCCTTTTCCTCATCATCTGGATGTTCTGGAGCTGGCTCATCGTCCTGTATGGCGCCGAGGTGGCCTATGTTCATCAGCACCTGCCCAAGCTGCGCCAGCGCCATGGGCCCCAGCCCTTTTTAGAGCAAGAGCCCCTGGCGGACGAATTCCTGGCCTTGATTGCCCTCCTCTGCGTCGGCGCCCGCTTTCAGGCCGGTGAGCCGCCCTTGGCGCTGTCGGAACTGGCAGAAGTCTTTCATGGCCAGGAAGGACTGGCGGCCCAGAGTGTGGCGGCCTTGGAACAGTGTGGCCTGATCATCCCGGTGGCGAACCTCAGCTCCGATAGCTCCCGCCGCTATCTGCCCAAGCGGCCCTTGGAACAGATGCAGGTATCCCAAGTTCTGACTTGCCTGAGACAGCACAAACGGCAAAAGCTTACCGGTTGCGTCAATCCGGACCACTCCCTGGCCAGGGTAGTGTTACAATTATGCGCACAGGCACCCCAGACTTGGCAAGACTTGACTCTGCGCCAGATCGTGGAGCGAGGCAGCAGCGCTGGCCCAGGCTCTGCCCCTACCCTGCCCAATCCTCCTGAGGCGTTGCGCCACCTGCCCGGCTAGACAGCCCCAGGCACCCTCAAGGACGCCGCTGTAACCGGTAGCGGGTCCGGTAGTCGCGATCCATGACGCGGTCATTTTCCACCCGGAATTGCAAGCGGTAATCCCGGTCATAGATTTTGTCACCGTCCCGGCGATACTGCAGCCGCTGCTCCCGGTCATAGATCTTATCGCCTTGCAGCCGGTATTGCAGGCGATAGTCCCGATCATAGATTTTGCCGTCCCTCAGGCGATACTGCAGCCGGTAGTTCTGATCATAGATATCCAGATTCTCAGCCTGGACCAGACCAGGCAGGTAACTCCAGGTCACCAACAGAGACAGGGGAAGGGCCAGGAGCATGCCTTTGGCCCACCCGTGGCAAAGATCCCGGTGCCGCATGATTTCCCCCTTGCCAAGGTATATGATTAGCGCAAGAGCTGCCCCCGCCGCCGAGAGGCCTGGCGCAAAGGCTGGGTTCGCGACCCTGCTCCTGCCGGATTCTCCTTCGGGAAGAGACTGAGTTGCAGGATCTGGCCCTCAAATTCTAGGCCGGCGCCGATGACAGTGGAGGATTCCACGCGGATATCCTCACCTAAAGCCACTGACGGTCGGCGCTCCAGAGGGGCTAAGGCCGCCTCAGCCAGAAAGTCGCGAGTGGCCTGCGCGAGGCTCTCGGAGGTGGTTTCACTCGTCTGCTCGGCAGACTCCAGGGCATCCAAGATGTAGCTCCCCACCAACTTGCCGTGCAAGCGTTCCAGGGTGGCCACCCGACCCAAGACCTCTACCCCAGCCAGTTTCCCGTGAATATGGGCCGCAAATCCCACCTGGCCTGCCAGGGGCGCAAAATGCGGCAAGTATTCCTCGAAGGAGTGCTGTTGGATTTCATATAGGTCCGAGAGAGCGTGGGTGGGAGAGGGCTCAACCCTGGCCTGTGCGAACTTGGTTTCGATCTCCTCCCAAATTTCCCCCTGATTCGAATGGAACTCCCCAAAATGACGCAGGCAAAAATGCACCGATTGATTTTTCTTTTTCCGCAGATCAGCACTCATGGCCCTCCCTGGACTGCGGAACTCCCGGCTTTTGTAAGACCAGCGCCCCCGTTCAATGCAAGAGACCGGAATTAGCGTCTCTGACCGGGGAGCCAGGAGAATGGAAATGTTCAGGACCCGGTTTTGTTTGGCCCCCACCAACTCCTCGCCATCCAATAAAAGGACCTTCTGATCTGACAGGTTGACGACCCGCAGCCTCGGCACTTCGCCGGCCACATCCGTTTCGGTAATGGTGATGGCCTCTCGGGCCAACGCCTCGTCCAGGGTGAGATATTCTACCTTGGCCTCTTGTTCGGTTAAGAGCGCCACCAAGGCCAGGTTCCGGTAGCTCTGAACCGGCCCGATAGTCAGGTACGCCAGATTTAACGTCAAGGGTGTCATCATCGTTATCCTCCTTCCGGCCCGCTTATCTGGCCGTTCTGTTATCCCTGCCAAAAAAATCCTCTCCTGACACTTACGCACCTGTCCCGGCCTGCTGAGGGTCAGCCCTAAGCCGCGCCTCGATTCTTTTTTCCCAGGACCTGTATGTATTTTCTCATATCGGTAAGACAACCGTTGTCAGAGGCGAAGAAATGGAGTAAAAAAATATGTATGGCAACAGTACGGCACCCCACCTATCCGGCCGCCCTCAATATGGCCAAATTAATCTATGCGTTGACTTCTCAGGGCCGCTCCCTGTCGCTGGAGGATATTCAGTTGATGTTGGGGGTATCGGCCCGTACCGCCAAACGCTATCGGCAGGCCATCAATGAGGAGCTTACCAACCGTTTCGGGGAGCCGTTAATCAAAGTAACCCGGGTGGGAGGGGTGGAGCGGTGGCGACTTAATGAAACACTTCCCCTGGAAAGTACGCCCTATCAGCTCATTTCCCTGTATGTGGGGTCCATTCTCATGGCCTCCCTGGATCAGACTGTGGTACGGGATGGCCTCTTGGATATCCTGGAGACCTTAGCCGAGGCCATTCCCCTCCCCCAACGGTCGCTGCTGAAACACTATGAAAAGAAATTTTACGCCACGGGGTTCGGCCGGCGCCGCTATGACAGCGCCGATGAGCATATTGATGTCATCCTCCGGGCCTTGTTGAACCAATACAAACTCTCCCTGGACTACCGCTCCCAGAAGGGCCAACGCCGGTATCTCCTTCGGCCTTATACCCTGGTGTTGCATCGGGAGACGTTGTATCTGAATGGCTTTGTGGAGGAATATCAAGAGGTGCGAACTTTCCGGGTCGACAATATCCAGGAAGCCGTTCTCATTAAAGAAGCCTTTGATTATCCGGCGGATTACCGGCCCGAGGCTCTGTATGAAAAATCCTTCGGGGTTTTCCGGGGAGACGATGCCGCGTCAATTCAGGTAGTGGTGGAATTTCCGGAATATCTTTACGATTACGTAGCTAACCGCACCTGGATCGCCAACCAGGAGATCAGTCCCGTCCAAGACGGCCGTTTCCAGATGCGGGTTTTAGTGAGCAACCTCTTTGAGATTTTTCATTGGATCATGGGGATCGGCAGTGATGCCCGAGTATTGGCCCCGGAGGAACTTAAAGACATGATCCGGACGGAAGCGGAAAAAATCCTCAAGAATTATGCAGAGGAGTCCTGAATTTCCTTATCCTTTCCCAAGGCTTGGTGCAGTGCCCGGCTCAATTCTTCCATCCGATAGGGCTTTTTGATAACACCTCGAAAACCATACTCCTGATAATGGGTCATGATGGCATCTTCTGCATAGCCGCTGGAGACCAAGGCCACCACTGCGGGATCCAGTTCCCGGAGCTTCTCCAGCGTTTCTTTGCCCCCCATGCCTCCTGGCACGGTGAGATCCAGGATAACCCCGACAAATGGTCGGGAGGCAGCCATGGCCTCCTGATAATAAGCCAAGGCTTCCTGGCCATCCGCTGCCGTGGTGACTTCGTAGCCCAAGCGCCGCAGCATACGGGCCACTACATCCCGCACCATGGCTTCGTCGTCCATTACCAGGATGGGTCCTTGGCCAAAAGAGAGCTCAACGGTGGGGCCCCGCCGGGAGGTTAGACGCTCGGCCGAGGCGGGTAAATAGATGGTAAAAGTGGTGCCTTGCCCCAAGCGGGAGGTTACCGTGATATGGCCCTCATGATTTCTGACAATGGCATAAACGGTGCTCAGCCCTAAGCCGCTGCCCTGTTGTTTGGTGGAAAAATATGGATCGAAAATATGCGGCAAATGGTCAGGGGGGATACCGATACCTTCATCGGTTATGGTCAGGCGCACGTATCGTCCCGGAGGCAGTGGCAGTCCGGAATTGGCTGGCAACTCCACATTGGCAGCCGCCAGGATAATATTTCCCCCCTTGGGCATGGCCTGGACCGCGTTGATGACGAGATTTTGGATAACCTGGCTGATCTGGCCCTCATCTACCTCCAGATGCCAAAGGTCCGGCGGCAGATGGAACTGACACCGGCTGGGTGAACCGCTGCTGGCAAAGGTCGCCGATTCTTCCAAGATATCCCGGAGAGAGGCCAGGCGTTTCACCGGCGCCCCACCTTTGGCAAAGGTGAGGAGGCGCTGCACCAGATCCCGCGCCCGCAGGGTG
>CAZARS010000150.1:4438-6064 GCA_964487625.1 uncultured Desulfobacca sp. | reverse complement strand
TACACTCTTTCCCTACACGACGCTCTTCCGATTTGGTCACTGCCAGGTCTTGGCATCTTAACCGCACCCGCCGACGGTTGCTGCCGTTCCCCCTCGCCCCGCACCATCGCTAGACAGAGAGACCAACAGAACCGGAGGAAGCCCCAGAACACCCTCCCCCACCGCCATAGCCAGCCCCTTGCGAACCCACTCCCTTCTGGGCCAATCTTCCATCCCTCTTTGCCCCGGGCTTCTCTGGCAAAGGCCTCCCAGGCCAAGCTTGTCGCCCGCCGATAATCTCCAGCCACATCGGGATAAACCTGCCAGAAAGCCCGCCACCACTTTGCCCGGGCGCCTTCCGGCAATTCCCTCAATTCCTCTCTGGTCTCCAACCACCATTGCCACATCCGGCTCACCCCCCTCCGAACTATTTCTCAGGCCAGACGATTAAGATCTTCGTTCCACCATCCTCTCAATCCTTGAACTTTGTCCCTCTTAATACGCCCCTTTGCCGCCAAACCGCCGGATCTGGGCCGAGCAATAACTCACTTCTTGGCCCACCATACTCTGCAGCAGGCGAATCGCTCCCTCTAAAGCATCCGGTCCATCGTCATGGATGGTGCGAGAAGGAAAAAACAGCAGTTGCTCCACCAAAGTTTCCTGGTCCGAGTGCCCCCGGATAAAGCGAATCTTGGCCCGTTCCAAAAGCGGCGATAAGGCACTGATGCGGGCTTCTTTCGGGACCCTCTGGGTCACCCCCCGCAACGGCAAGAGCAGCCCCTGTTCCCTGGCTAACCGCTCAAATTCATTCAGGAGCAGCCGCTGGAAAAAGTTGTCCTCCACCCCCACCACCAGCGGGTGATACTCCCGCGTCCGGTTGCACACCGTCAACATCGCTGTCTCCAGGGTGGTCTTCTGGATGAAGGCATCCATCACATAGAACACCATCTCGTGGGGCGCCAACCCCACCGTCACCACCGCTTTGTAATCTGCCGACGCGCCACTCTCCAGGGAGGGATCAAAAAAGATCGCCACCCTCAGATCTTTGTCCTTCAAAGACGCCGGGTGATAATAATGAATCCACTCCTGCCGGAAAATCCCCGACTCCTGGATAGGCTCGTTCATCTTCTCGCAATTGAACGCCACCGTCCCCATTAACTGCTTCTGCCTCATCAACCGTGCCACCGGGTGCTTCGCCTCCCACAAAGACCTACCCTCCGGCGTTATCGCCCGATAAATGCGCCGCTGAAAATGGCGATACGGCTCCTCCTCGCTCTGGAGCATCACATCCAAGGCGCTTCGCCGACGCAAGATCGTACCGATAATAAAAAGCGTGCCGTTGGCATCCATGGCCGGATAGACCGCAGCCGTGATCCATGCCAGAATCTTCTCCACGATCTCTGGATTGCCCACATTCTGATCGTTTTCCAAATCATCCAGGATAATCAGATCCGGCCGCCATTGCCGGTGCTTTAAGCCCCGCAGCCGCTGCCCCCGCCCCCGGGCTTTGACCCGCACCTCGTTGGCCGTCACAAAATCCGTCACGCTCTTCGTCCCTTTTACTAACTCCCCGAAATCCTGGCGAATCCGATCATTATAGAGCAGCTCCAAGAAAATATAGCCGGTGATGTCACTGGCCAAATCTTC
>CAZARS010000150.1:4199-4424 GCA_964487625.1 uncultured Desulfobacca sp. | reverse complement strand
TATCACTGCCGATGATGATAAAATGCCGCTTGCCGAAGCAGATCTGATGCAAGACATAGCCGAAGGAACAGACCGTCGTCTTGGCAAATTCTCGCGGCGCCGCCACCACCACCGGCCGCACCACCTCCTGACCGGTGGCCCCGGCCACCCTCGGGCGCTCCTCTAAAAGCTGAATTAACTCTCGATGAAATCCGGCCGGAGGAACATTGAAATAATGGGGCAGAT
>CAZARS010000150.1:0-4187 GCA_964487625.1 uncultured Desulfobacca sp. | reverse complement strand
ACAAAAATACAAGGGGTCAGCCTCAGCCCGCCGCAACCGCTTCAGACGCGCCTCTTCCCCCTCATCCACAAAAGGCAATACTTCCATATTCAAATGGGTCAGGACCGCATCAGCCTTCTGCCGGAATTCTTTCCTGGTCATTTTTCTCTGGATATTCATGGCCACGCCCCTCTGTTCCTTCTCAGCCCATCAGCCAGCTCTGCTTCGCCAACTAAACTCCTTATTCCTGGGCCATCCCTCTCCAACCCTACCACAAGGTCGGCATCCCCCCTGGGCTAGCTCAGGCTCCCTCTCTCTCCTGAAAAAACTTCTCCATTAATTGGGCCAACAACTTCAACTCTTTCTTTTCCCCTACCTGACGGCGGGCAAATTCCCCGAACTGACTCATCACCTCCACAATGGCCGCCCGCTCATCCCAACTCCTTTCCTGCAACTTATCAATCAAACTGATGATCTTATTTAGCTCCTCAATCTTGCTGAGGTTTATCTCATCCAAATTCGACAACAACACCTTGACCTTCTGTTTTACCAACCCTCGCAATGCCTCACTGATCAAGCGGGGGTGCTCCGTCACCAACTCCCGCTTCCTTTGCCAATGACCAAGCGTTTTCCAAGTACTTAAGGTTCGGCGCGTTACCGGCAAGATCTTTTCAATCTCCGCTAATTCCATGCCAGTGATATAATTAGACTGCGCTTCCTCATAGAAAAGATCACGCTTGCTCTTTCTTTTTTTTGCGCCTTTTTTATCCATATATCTATACTCACATAGTTTTAATAAATCTCCATCTTTGTTTACTATTTATCTTTTCATAAAACGCCTTATATTTTTTTCAAGTTAGTATTTTTCAATATTGATGAACTATATAAAACAATTTCATCTATCCTCACAAAACGATACATTGTGCTTTTTAAACCATCTCTTTAACTATGCCCCCAACCAATAACGAAGAACTACAAACTCATTATTTATGAATTTTCCCTACCAACACTGGCCCATGATTTTTTCCACTGATTCCAGGGCGATCCTTAGGTTCTTCTCCCCCAACTTAATACCCTGCAGTTTCCCTTCCCAAAACCAACGATAGATTGTAGATCGTGATACTCCCAGCATCTTGGCCACTTCGCTGGGACGGATAAACCGACTCTGCTCCATTAGCTGTCACCTCCTCACCGTGAACGGTTCACCCGGTGCCAGAACCTCCGCTCTTTGGCTTTCGTATAGCTTTTTGGGCCGTTTTTTTACAGCACACTTAGGGCATATGTCACCATCAGCGTCTTGCCCCTGACTGCTGCTCTACTAGAGATGCAAGACTCCACCCAATTTCCTCACAGTGGGGATAGGAAGATGCCCTGCCGCAGGGTTTCCAGCCATCACTGCCTACCACACCTCGCCCACCATCTCTTCCACTGAACTCGCCAAAATCCGTAAGCTGCCGGTCTTCAGCCGTACCCCCCGCAATTTCCCTTCCCAAAACCAGCGATAAATGGTGGAGCGGGATACCGCTAAACGCCGGGCTACCTCCCGGGGCCGAATCAATCTTTCTGCCATCATGATCAGATCCTCCTGTCAGCTTTTGCCCTCCCTCCATTTCAAATCGCGTTCCAAATCTGTTTCCCACCTGCTTTGTGGCCCGCTTGCGCTCCCGACCATGCCCCCATTTCCAACCCATACTTAGTTTTTTTATTATTTTCAAGATTTTAGCCGCCTCCGAGGCCTGCCTTCCCCCCCTGCCTGGCCGCGGGCAGGCAGCCGGCCTCAACGCAGCAGCCCCGGCCCCCATGCCCCAAACCTCTAAAAATCTCTAGGGCTTTTGAATTTCTCTAGAGATAATTTCAATAGCCGATTAAATATCTCTAGGGGAATTCTGGGCCACTCCTCGCTTTCCAAACAAAAAAGGGGCTCGGTCCCACTGACCAAGCCCCTCATGGCTCCTCAAACTCTGCAAACCGCAGGTATGCCCAGATTAAGCTAATTTGAGTCTATCCGGAAAGTCCTCAGTTCCCTCCCTCAAGTTACATCCCCCTGGATTCCGCGGTATCCCCAATATCTGGTCGCTTGTCCCCCCAGTTGGTCCCCTTTTTGCTTCTCTTATGAGGAAAGCACCCGAGTGTCAAGGAGGACCATAACCATGTTGCTCGAATTTCTGCCCAACAAGCGGTTTTTCCGCCCCGATGAGGTTGCCGACTTTTTACTGGTTACCAAACGTACTGTCTATCGCATGATCCGCGACGGTCGCCTCGAAGGCGTTGATCTACAGCGGCGCCCCTGGCGCATCCCCCGAGAGGCCATCGTCAACCTCTGCCACATCCCGGCTTTACCTCCCCACCCCGACTCCCTTTAACACCAGGTTGCACTTCCTTGGCTGTTTATACTTTGTGTGCCTCTCCCCCTGCTTGGGGGGAGAAGGCAGCAAGGGGGGGATAAATTATCTTCTTGATGGCGCCTGGCTCTGCAACGCCGCCGGTGCCACGCCACTGCCCGCCCCCCCACGGTCGTCAACAATTTTTCCCCGCCCCGCCTGGCCCCCTTCAGCCATTCATTAGGCGCAGAATCTCTCCCGCCAGGGCCGGTTGTCGTAAGACTAGGGTGCAGAGGCTTACCGCATCCGCCCCCAGATCCAGATAGTCCTGTACATCTCGCAGACTGCTCACGCCGCACCCCATGATCAAGAACAGGGATACCGCTCGGCGCAAACCCGCATTATAAGCCCTGGCCACCGCCCCTGCCGGCCTCCCCGAGACGCCGCCACCCCCTACCTCTGCCAGGGGTGAGGGCGGAAACCGGTCCGGCGGAAAGACCATGGCATACGGAATGGTGTTCACCCCATGGATGGCCATGACACCCAATCTTTCCAATTCCTGGGCAAATTCATACGGGTGGACCACGCTGATCTTGGCGATGAGAGCCAATCCAGGAAATTCCCGCCGCACCCGCCGCACACAGGCAATACTCTGGGCCACATTCTGGTCAATGGCTTCCCGGGAATTAGGGCAGGAGAAATTCAGCTCCACTGCCCAAAAGTCCTCCCCCAACGCCCGCTGGTAAATGCTCAAACTTTCCAGCGTCTCCTGGATGGCCACCCCCGTACCCTTGGCAAACTCCGGATACAGGTTGGGAATCACCCTAAAGCCCTGGGCCAGACTCTGTTTCAGCCCCACTGCGGCCTTAACCACTCCACCGTTGGTCAGCCCATAAGCATTGAGCATCCCCTGATCCGGCAACCGCTGGATATACCGCCAGGTCAAAGGATTGTACGGAATAAAATTGCCCCGACGCGGCCACCGGGTGGCAGACTTGGCCAAAATCGTCGTCCCCGTTTCCCGTACCAAACGCAGTATCCGCCGATACGGCGCCCACAGAGTGTAAGGAAAAATTCCCTGTCCCGTCAGCCCCAAGGCCGTAGAAATAACGACCCGAGAAATCCTTGCCATGCGCCGTGGCCCCTCCCGTATCTTTTCTCGCCTTCGCCCAACTTCAGTCTGTGGCCAGCCCCAGGCCCCCCGCCATTACACCCCCTGACGATTATCATATCATCAAACCCGGTCTTTTCGGTGATAATCTTGCTTTTATTGCAAACCGTCTTAGATTATGATAAAAAATAACAATAGGAATAGACCCAACGACCCAACTCCGTAAGGCACCAATGAACAATAACCGCTTAAGCCCATTGTATAAGAATATAGCCCTCTGGCTCCTCATCGGCCTGGTTGTGACCATGCTTTTCAACTTTTTTAACCGGTCACAACTGGCCAAAGAAAAAGCCCAACTCAGCTATTCCAAGTTCCTGGAATTGGTGAATGAGGGCAAAGTCGCCCGAGTCACCCTCCAAGGCGATGATATCTCCGGCGAACGCCTCGACGGCAAAACCTTTCAAACCTACTCACCCGGCGACCCTGATCTGCTGCGGCTGCTCCAGGAAAAAGGCGTGGAAATCACTGCCAAACCGGTGGACGATTCACCCTGGTATACCACCGTCCTGATTACCTGGCTTCCCATGCTCCTCCTCGTAGGCATTTGGATCTTTTTCATGCGCCAGATGCAGGCCGGAGGCGGCAAGGCCATGTCCTTCGGGAAAAGCCGCGCTCGCCTCATGAATGAAAACACCCGCAAGGTCACCTTCAGCGATGTCGCCGGCATCGAGGAAGTCAAAGAAGAAGTTGCGGAGATCATCGATTTCTTAAAAGAT
>CAZARS010000149.1:3456-6256 GCA_964487625.1 uncultured Desulfobacca sp. | reverse complement strand
TTAAGTTAGTATTTATTATATTTAAGTGAGATTATTATTTTTAATTTTAATTTGCATCATACCATAAAGCTTGGTACCCTGTGGGTTGATGGCCAAGCCCTCCATTCCTCGGTTGGGCTGCCGGCCACTGGGGTTGGCCAACTCCACTGCCGGATCAGCGCTGGGTACCCCCGGCGGGGTAATGAGAAATTTCGGGGGGATGGTAAGGGACCGCAGCCGATTGCCGCAGGCGTCAAACTCATAGAGGAAGGGCCCATATTCATCGGCAATAAAAATGGTGCCGGTCCGACCGACCCGCACTGCCTCGGGATCAAAGCGCAGACTGGCCGAGGAGTTGGCTGGATCAAAGGCCCCGGCGTTGCCGGTAAAGATCTGGCCGGGAAAGGACGGACCCTTGGTGAGCAGGTGCGTGGCAAGTAAGGTAGGCGTTACGGTCTTGGCCACCGGATTGATGATGATCTGGAAGCGATAGTACCGGTCCAGATAGGTGCTGGCCCCATCCGCCGGTCCCCGGTCAGGAACGGCCACGTAGATATTGCCGCTGCCGGTATAGGCCAACCCTGAACCGAGACCGCCCATGAGATTTTGGGGCGTTCCATTGGCATCAATGGAGTCAGTCAGGCCCAGATTATCCCGGGCCGATCCGGGAATGGTGCCCTTGCCGATGAATTCGATGGCCCCTTGAGCCGGGGCGAGGGAGACAAGACACCAGATGGCCGTTACGGCCAGACCAACTAACCAACGATACAGCATAAAGTCAGTCCTCCTAAGGGAATCTTGCAGGCGCCGGCCTCCCTGCCAACCTCCTGGGATGAGTTCTCCTGCGGCTCGTCCATGAGAAGGCGTCTGGACTTTATGCCAGCAACGTTATTTTTTCATTATGAGATGGTCAGATTTTGCTAAAACCACCTTTCCCTGGATATGAGGTTGAACGGCAAGGGACTCGCGGCCCAAGAGCTCTGGGCCAGGCATTGGCCTAGTTACCAGAAACTCTGCCCTGCCCCTTACGAACGTCAAATGGACAACTATCCGTGACATGCCTATGACTCAGATTCTCTATCTGCTGATGCTTTTTGTAGCCGGGGTCTTGGCATCCTGCCAACCCCTCGTCAACGCCCGTCTGGCCCAGAAAATCGGCTTAGTGGAAAGTTCGCTTATTTCCTTCAGCGTGGGCACCGTTTTTCTTTTGGTCATGACCCTGCTGTTCGGCCGAGGTTCCTTGGGAAATCTTCCCCAGGCCTCCTGGTGGCAGTTCACCGGCGGGCTGATGGGGGCCTTTTTCGTTTTTACGGTCATCCTGGTGGTGCCCCATCTCGGCACGGGGGCAGTCATGGCGGCCACCATTGCCGCCCAGTTGCTCATGGCCCTGCTGTTGGACCATTTTCAGGCCTTCGGTTTTCGCCATATTCCCCTGACCCTGCCCCGTCTCTTGGGGGCAGTCCTGATGCTGTTGGGCACCTGGCTCATCATACGGACCTAAAAGGCAGGGAGGTGCTATGCGCTGGCAGGAACTGCTCCGGAAAAAGGATACGTGGGGGGCCTTGCCGGGCGATCCCCAAAGACAGCTCAGCCGCTGCCTGAACCGTTTTGATCTGATCGTCCTGGGGGTGGCGCAGATCATTGGGGCCGGTATCTTTGTCATTGCTGGCGTGGGTGTCCAGATCGCCGGCCCGGGCATCATCCTTTCCTTTCTCTTATCCGGTCTGGTGGCCATGTTGGCGGCGCTGTGTTATGCAGAAATGGCGGCCATGCACCCGGTGGCTGGGGGCGCTTATTCGTATGCCTATGCCATCTTTGGAGAGATCTTCGCGTGGATTATCGGTTGGGATCTGATCCTGGAATACGGCATGGGGGCGGCTACAGCCGCCGTGGGCTGGTCCTTTTATTGCCAGGAGTTTTTTCGAGGTCTGGGGTATACTTTGCCTGACTGGGCCGCCGGCTCCAAGGCCACGCCAGGGGGGCGCTTGCTCAACCTACCGGCGGCCTGTATCGTTCTCTTTCTGACCGTTATCTTGCTCTTGCGGACTAAGACCAACGCCTTGATTGCCCGGTTTCTGGTCTTCCTCAAGGTGGCCATCCTCGTGGTGGTGAGCGGCGTGGGTATGCTCTATGTCCGGCCGGAAAACTGGCTGCCTTTGGTCCCCCACGGCCCCCTTAGTTTGATCCAAGGCGCTTCTTTGGTATTCTTTGCTTACTTGGGCTTCGATGTGGTGGCGGTCACGGCGGAGGAGGCCGAAAATCCCCAGCGGGATGTCCCCTGGGGTATCATCGGCTCACTGCTGATCTGTACGCTCCTCTATTTTGCCGCGACCCTGGTATTGGTGGGCATGGCGCCCTACCACCAAATTTCCAGCGAAGCGCCGTTTTCCAATGTCTTCCAGCAGGTGGGCTTGCCCTGGATGGCTGGCTTAGTAGGTGCCGGGGCCCTGGGCGGCATAACCAGCGTCCTTTTTACCCTGCTCTTGGCCCAACCCCGCATCCTCTTTGCCATGGGTCGGGATGGCCTGCTCCCCCCTTGGACGGCCAGACTCCATCCCCGTTTTCAGACCCCTCACCTGACGACCCTAGCCTGCGGCTTCCTGGTGGCCTTGAGTGCCGCCTTTACTCCCATCGAAAAGCTGGCTTTTCTCTGTAATATCGGCACATTATTCGCCTTCTTGGTAGTCTGCCTGGGAGTTTTCATCATGCGCTGGACTCGACCAGACGCCCCCCGCCCCTTCCGCATCCCGGCCGGCAAACTAGTCTCCTTCCTCGGCGCAACCGCCTCCTTGGGCCTGATGCTCACCATGCCCCTTGATTC
>CAZARS010000149.1:0-3390 GCA_964487625.1 uncultured Desulfobacca sp. | reverse complement strand
AACAACTTGGCCTAGCCTCAGCAAAAAAGAAAAAATAATAATTCCTTTTGCCGATTCCTGTCCCTTATCCCCTATCCCTTATCCCTATTCCCTATTCCCTATTCCCTATTCTTTTGCCCTCGTCCTCATCTCTTGGAGGTAAACCAAGGCTGCCGATCGGCGACCAGCACTACTCTAATACCAAGTTGCCACCATCATGACGGTATCTTGCCACCTCGCCCTGACCGCCTTGCTGAACTTGCTTTACACAACCGCCTAGCGGAAAAGACAGGCTTAATAAACAGCCAATGTCGTGCTCCTTAGTATGGCCCCCTGCCATCATAACCGCACGACCCGGCCGAATTCATCATGTTCGTGCCGATTGACCACTTCCCAGAGATTGTCCACTTCGGCCTGACACTGTTCCATTTCCCGTTTGCTGGCAAATTTCTCCGGCAGACTCTGACGGCATTGCCAGGCATAGGTATGAAACTCCTCCACTTTAGTCTCGATCCGTTGCAGAATCCGCCACATCAGATAACCCAAAGCACTAATCAGGGCACCGGCCATACCGATAAGTATTCTAATAAGATCTTCATATCCCACAGCTCTCTTCACCCCCTTTCCCGGCAAGTCGCCTCATGTCTCAACCTTACTCGTTGTGGTGTCTACTCACTCCAGCCCACGATAGCCAGATGCTGTCCCGGGGTGTTTTCATTGTCTACATAGATACTATGATCGGGCCTGGGCAAGAAACTAAACGGCAATGCTGCTCCAGTCTCTTTAAAACCGCCGCCGGGGTACGGGGCGTGGATCAACTGATTCCAGGTCGCGGCGTCCTGGGAAAAAGCCGCCTTCACCGTGTAGCCATAATCGGCATGAGCTACCCCCAGGACAACCTGAGCAGTCACCGGCACCACCAGATCGAGGGTTTGCTTGGTCCAGCCATTGACCGGGCCATCAAGCCAGGAGAGGGGGCTGAGCCAACGCCAACTCCGCCCCACCTGCTGAAAGGGCTGAATATTTCCTGCGGCGTTATTGAAAATCATCCCCAAGTAACGGAAATTCACGCCCGGCGGCAGCACCACGAACCAATCCCCTTGGGTCATGTTCAGGCTGCTGCCACTATAGGTCAAGGTTCCGGCCGTGCCGTTGTCATTATTGTTCGCCGTAATGGTCCGCACCTGCCCCCGGGAACTCCCGGTAAGGATCAGAATTTTGCCGTTCTGCAATTCATTCGTGGTGAAGCCGTAGCCGATGTTGCCGGTATTGGCATTATTCCTCAAGGTAATCACCTGCGAGCTCTGGGAGGCAAATCGCATCACCGGCATGGCTTTTAAGCTGAAGGTCGTGTCCAAATCTGCGGCCACCGCATAAATCACATACCATTGGTTGCTCTTTTCCATCCCCCAGAAATGGGCCGGGGTATTGAAAGACATGGTCACGGTTAAGGCACTTTCCCGATATTTCCCATCGGTTAGACTACTGGTGAGCAGCAGACCCCGATGCTGCGGCTGGGGAAACCCACTCATCAGCAGCCGCGCCGGCCCATCAGGAGTCGCTGTTACCTGCACCGTACTCTGGTCCACCCAGGTCAAGTCAGGGACCTGGGAGAGCTGGGCCAACTCCAGGATAGCCCTCTCGATGAAAGCAAAATCATTTTTCAGAATTACCTGCCGACCTGTGCCGGCCCCCCATTTGGCCTGGGGAATCTGTGCTAAACTCATTTTCTCCCCCTAACAACGGGTTGCAGATGAACTCCTTGCCAAACCCTTTTTCGTGATGCGACGGATTGCTGCCAGTTAGTGTCCATCCGGAAAGGTCTCGAATCATGAATAGACCCTGGAGGGGCGTTGCGCGAAACGTTCCTACAGAAGGGCTTGTTGTTGCCACCTTGTAGGTCACATACGCTGATCTCTGTAATTTCCAGTGCACACCAGTTGGAAGTTATCCAATTAATTCCTTAACTTCTCCTCCCCTTGCAGGGAGAGAGGACTAAAATAAGAGGGGTTTGCCAGAGCCTCGGGTTATGGTTTGAACAACATGAGCCGCCACCTGCCAAGAGATCCCTCTTCACCAACCCCTGACCACTAATTGATGCCCATACGGAAAGTCCTCAGCTCCCTCTTCCTGCCATGCGAGGAGAGGGTTGGCCGGATGATCCCTAATTGGCAAAAGCCCGGTGGTGCCAATCTACGTCCTGCCCTGACTCCGTCTGGATGGCAAAACTGTCATAAGCGCTGCCGCTCACGTCCACCGCCCAACTGGGACAGTAGACGATGCTCCGTAGCAGCTCGAGGTTGACCCGAAGTTTGCGCGCATCATATTCCCGTTTGACGACCGTAAAGGGAGCGCCTGCCAACCCATGGAACCGGGAGGTAATCTTCACCTGGTCATTAACCTCCACTCTGGCCGCGCTCAGATCCGCCATCACCCGCACCATCTCCACTGGGGTGCCATAGTATTGCCAAGCCCTCTGGGCAATTTTGGTGGCGGTCTGCACATCTTCGGTAATCACCGGCGAACCATAATGGAGCTGGATGATCTTCTTTATCTCACCCATTTGGGCAATCAGACTCTGCTCGGCGACCTCAATATAGTGTTCCGGCTGGCGCCGGAAATCGCCGAAGGTGACGCCGATCCTATTGGCCAACTGCGAGGTCAGGTAATGGCTGGAGAGCGCATAAAGCTGGTCCTCCCCCAAAGCAGTGCCGGTCAGCTGCACCATAAACGCCAGCAGCGTCTCAAACCAATGCCACGATCCACTATATTTGGCCCAATCCGTGGCCACATGCAGCATCAACACCAGGCCCTCCATGGAGCCCATCTCTTTCAGGAACAGATAATGGGGCGCGTAATCCCAGAGGTCAGAAGCCTCGCAGGCATGGTAGGGAATCAGGTCGCGGTTCAACAGATTGGGTTTGGTATCCCCGCTCCGTGCCCAGAAATTGTTCAGCATATTTTGAAAATGGGCCTCATCCTGGGCCGTCGCGGGGTAGCGATAGGCCGCCCCGGTCCGGCCTACCACGGCCAGGCCAAAGGCGTGGGCGACCAAGGCATTCAGCCAGGCATAATGATAATCGGATTTGTAGAGATACCCACCGTATTCCCCGGAAGCTCGATTAAGTCTCAGGTCTTGCAAAATTTTCTGGGCAATATCCAGCGCCCGTGCATCTCCCTGGCGCATGTAGATATAAAGGGCGCCAATGGCAAGAGAAGCCGCCGCGCCCGGATCATAGTCGCCATACGTATAACCATATTCCGAAAACCAGATGGGGAACTGCCAACCGCTGCCATCGGCTGTCAGATTGGTACTGAGCCAGCTCAGCCAATTATCCACGATATCCCAGGCGCCGGCATCATTGCTGACAAAGAAATACTCTGCCAGACGATAGAAAGCCCAATACTGCC
>CAZARS010000148.1:4485-6264 GCA_964487625.1 uncultured Desulfobacca sp. | reverse complement strand
AACCCTTCCCTTGGCCGCCTGAGTTAAGCTTACAAAGTGTCCAAAAAACTGTGGAACTTTACACTTGTAAATAACATAGCTCGTATCATAGAATGGATCTGGTGAACCAATGGAAAGCTTCCTCCCCCAAGCTGACGTGAAACCTTTTATGAAGAAATGAGAAGACAGGGGCGCTTAACCACGAGGTTGCGTCAATCATCATCAGGCCATTGCCGATATTAAATTTTAAGAACGAGATAACAGTAGACATTCCCAACCAAAAGTCAGGGAGGGCTGATGCGATCAATTTTATCCTCATGCACACCGCGGAAAGATATTTTAGAGGGGACGTTTAACCCGGAAATCTTTACTGCCAGTTTAAGCCAGGTAATGGATTTTTACCGGGGAAAACCGGGGATAATTCATTCCCTTTATACCGACGGCTTCCAGTTCTTCCAAGATGCCACCTACCCCACCGATAATTTAAGGTTAATTTTCGCTGATGTTTTTCGCCGGTTGGCAGGTGATAACACGGCGCCGGCTATTCATCGGCTGGAGACTGGGTTTGGTGGCGGCAAGACTCACATTCTTATCGGTCTCATCCATCTCGGTTTTAAAGGAACAGAATTGGCAGCCGCAGTTAAGGAGATTATCGATCCGGAAATCTTACCAGAACCGGGGAGTATTCAGGTAGTGGGTATAGCCGGAGAAGAACTGCCGGTCCATAAACCCATGGGCAAGGCTCTCCTGCCCTATACTATTTGGGGAGAAATTGCCTTCCAAATCGGGGGAGAGAGCCTGTATCGGCAGGTCGATACTGAAGCCAGCTCCTATGCAGCTCCAGGAAAAGAGTTCTTTGACACGGTTTTCCAAGGCCGCAGTGTTCTTATTCTGCTGGATGAGTTGGCGCAATATGCTGCCAGACTTCAGGCCGCCCGTCCTGATGGCGGGGCGAACCTGGCGGCTTTCCTGATGTCTTTGCACGGTTATGCCCGCGCTCACTCTGGGCTGGCCATAGTTCTCACGCTTGCCAGTGCCGCCGATGCCTTTGCCAAGGAAACCGAAAAGCTGCGAGGTTTAATTACGAAAGTTAAGGGAGAAGAAGTTGATGAAGAACAGGCCTGGGAGATAGCCCAACAGGCGGAAAAAGACCTGCGCAGCGTTGTGGCTCGAGACGCCACCAACGTGGTTCCCATTCAGGCGGCGGAAATTTCCCGTATCTTGGCCAAACGGCTTTTTGAGGCCATCGATTATCAGGCAGCCGAAGAAATTGCCGACAGTTATCTCCGGATGTATCAGACCCATGCCGCAGTTTTGCCGGATAGAGCTTCGCACCATGCTTATCGTGACATCTTAGTGGCCCATTATCCTTTTCATCCCACATTCATCAATTTCCTTAATACTAAGATGGCTACCATTGAAACCTTCCAAAGTACCCGAGGGGTGTTGCGAGTTTTGGCCTTGGTTACCCGCAGTTTGTGGCAGAAAAAAATTGACGCACCCATGATTCATACTTGCCATATCCCCCTCAACGATGCCCGGACTGTGGAAGAAATCCTGGGAAGGACCGGCGGCGGCGATCTGCTGCCGGTGCTCAATGCTGATATCGGCGGCCCGGACTCTTCCATCCTGGCCCCTGGCCGAAGTTATGCCCAAATGGCGGATCAAAAAAACCCCCACCCTCTGGGTCTGCCCCTCTATGAATATACCTGGAAGACCATTTTTCTTCATAGTCTGGTGGGCCGGTCTGAAGGTTTAGGTTCCAATCTCTTCGGGATTACCGAGCCGGAGACCATCTTT
>CAZARS010000148.1:0-4462 GCA_964487625.1 uncultured Desulfobacca sp. | reverse complement strand
ATCTTTGCCGTAGCACATCCCGGCTTAACTCCCCCCCAAATCAAAATTGCCCTGGATAAAATTGAAGATCTGGATGAGGGGGCTTTATATCTCCGGTTTCACAATGGGCGTTATTATGCCAGCCTGGAGCCCTCGGTAAACATAACCCTGAATAATATTCGCCGTTCTCTGACCAGCGACCAGGTTGATGATCTCATCAAAGCCACAGCCCGTAAAGTCGTCACCAGTGCTCAAGGCACCTTCCAAGTGGCCCACGACGTTACTCTGCCGGAACATATCCCCGACAATGATAAAAAGCCTTTTTTAGCCATGATAGCTTTAGACGCCGATCAGATCGACGTTGAAGACTTTTTCATCTCCGTTGGTCCCAACCGCCCCAGACATAATCAGAACCTGGTTTTTCTGCTGGTACCGCAAACCGTCCGGGTAAAAGGGGAATCATGGACCGAAGACAGGAGTAACAAAGCTAAAGATATGATCAATCGACTGGAGGGGCTGGCCCGGACTATTTTGGCGATGCGGAAGCTAAAAAGCCAGCCGGAAAATTACGGGATCAATGCGGCCAAATTGCACGAATACGAGTTTGACCGCAAATTAAAAGAGCGGGAGGTAGCTCTGCTCACCACTGCCGCCCAAGCATACGATTCTTTTTGGTATCCATCGGCCACCAAACAGATCGTGCGCCGGGAGATCAAAACCGGGGCCGGAGAAGCCGGTTTGGCCATTGTGGAAGAAATACGCCAAACCCTCATTAATGAAGGAGAGCTCCTTACTGCCGAACTGGCCGTAACGCAAGAAAGATTACAGGCCCTCCGGAATCTATTTTTCGAAACTTCGGAAACCCCAAGTTTGAGTAACCTGCGAGTCAATTTCACCCAAAAGCGGCATTGGCCGGTCCTGGAAGATTCAGCTATTTTCGACCAAATTATTCGAGCCGGCATTCAGCGAGGTATTTGGGCCATGTTCCGGCTGGCCACCAGTGAAAGTGTCACCCCAGAGGATTTTTACAGCCGGGACACCAAGCCCGTGCCTTTTGACCTCGATCTGACTACCCCGGGATGGTCCCTGATCTCCCTGGCTGGCGCCAATAAACGAGGCTGGGGTCCGACCATTGTCGACAAAGAGAAAATCAAAGAGGTTATTTCTAAAATTGTAGATACTTATGAAGCTCTTGATGTCACCCAATTATTGACTAAAGTGTCCGAGAGCTACGGTGAAGTGGGGGAAGCGGTGGTCCTGGATGAGGTGAAATCCCTGGTCCAAACCGGCAAAATGGCTATTTACCACGGAGACGCCGAACAGTCCCAGAAGCCGCCGGATCTGCTTTATGGCCGCCATGCCCCCCTCGTTCATGTCGACAAAACCCATATAGTTGCTACTCCTGCTACTGTGGCCAAACGCGGCTGGTTAGACGTCCGCCCGAAGGCCTTTACCATTTCCGGCGTTGAAGCCGCCAAGCGTCTCTTGCCTCTCCTGCCCAAATTAGGTAGTCTCT
This sequence comes from uncultured Desulfobacca sp., assembly GCA_964487625.1. Lineage (GTDB taxonomy): Bacteria > Desulfobacterota > Desulfobaccia > Desulfobaccales > Desulfobaccaceae > Desulfobacca. Next base: position 2,967 of record CAZARS010000148.1, on the reverse strand, counting down.
ATGCCAGAGGGGCCAAGTCAACCATTCGTTCCTTGGATTTGGTGGATTTGGAGATCTCCCAGGGAGGCCGTCTCCGTCTGACCCTGGAGGATGTTCCCCCCGAGGGCATGAAAGCCTTGGATGAACTTTTTGAGGTGCTGGCCAATGTGGCCAAACTTGGCGCCACCACCGAAGCTGACCTGGAAATTGCCGAACCTGATGACACCTGTCTGCTGATGAAAGAATTGAAAAAATGAGAGCCGCATTGATGCCCACATCTGCCAAAACAGAGTTCGATCTTGTGGCATATTATCACAGTCGCCTCGCCCCCCTGTTGGCCCAGGCCCCTTATGTCCTGCGCCTGACGGAATGGAAGGATTATCCGCCCCCGGTCATGGTCGTCAAGGAGCGCCGGCAGGTCGGCACTGCTCCGAACAGCAAAAATCGAGACAATGTCCCTGCCCCAACCAAAAGAATCCTGGTGGAAATCGGGCATCTCTATGGCGAAGCCCAACGGCATGTTCTGCCCATCCTGCGGCAGATTATCGGGCAGGTCAGGGACCAGGCCGATATCCCCCTGGAGCTGCAACGGTATCTCACCAAAGAAGGGCTGCGCCTCCGCCTCAGCCTGCCCCTGGACGAGGAAGTGGGGGCCAAGCTCGGTCTCTTTTGCCGTTTGCAGCTCAGGGTCAAGGAACTGGAACGGGTCGAGCTCATGGCCCGCCGGGTGGCCACCTTCACCCGGGAAGAGGCGGCCTACTGGCTCTCCCGCACCACCCGCTTCGGACCTGATGCCAACCGCTGGGCCATTTCAGGGTTGAGACTTATGCTGGGGGGGCAGCCTGGAGATCCGGCCGTGTTTAAAATGGTTGAGCGTTTGCGCTTACCTGGATAAAATAATAACAGCATCGTAATACAGGAGGAAGATTGGGTCATGGAACCAGACATTAACGCTGATCTGCTGCACAAATTTCAAACTGTGGCCCAGGGGCCGGACGGCGATCTCTTAATTAATCTCCTGGATATCCTGTACGATAGAATGACCGAACAGGATTATGACGATCAATATCTCTCTCCCGATGATCTGGAGGCCATCCAACGCGGCCAGGAAGATATCCAAGCCGGCCGCTCCCTTTCTCTGGAGGACTACCGAAGCGGCAAACGGTTATGAAATATGCCGTTTCTCTGTCCCGGGAAGCCATCAAAGAGCTGGCCCGGCTGGATGCCAAACTGGAGAAGCGCCTGCACAGGCGATTTGACGAACTTGCCGTCAATCCTTTTGATCCCCGCCTTTCCCATGAAGTCAAGATGGTGCCAGGACAGCGTTACTCCCGGGTGGGGGACCGGCGCATATTCTTTGAAATTCACGAATCCACCCGGACCCTGGCCATCATCGCTATCCGGCCCCGCGGCCGCGCCTACCCCAAAGGGAAATAATGCCTCCTGCCGACAAACGCCTCATCGAACACGGCTTCCCCTGCCACCAGGTGGGGGCTGAGACTCAACGGGAACGGGGAGCCAGTTCGGCACTCCCGCCCCTTTATTATCTTCACGTCTGGTGGGCCCGCCGGCCCCTGACCCCCAGCCGGGCCGCCATCCTGGCCTCCCTCCTGCCGGCCGACACCGACCCGGAGCTGTTCATCAGAAGTTTGGGGATCGAAAAAACCGTAGCTTTGGTTAATGGCCAGCCCTGGACCCTCACCGGTGCCCTGCTGAGCAAAGTCCAGCCGGACGGCGCCGGCGGCGAGGTGTTGCCGGTGGATGAGGCAGTGTTGCGGGCCTTGAACATTGAAGAGATTAGGCGGGAGAAAAATAGAAAGATTATTAATGAACTGAAGAGTAAAAATAGTGAGCTAGCCAATAATCCAATTCTCTTAAGATGGGAAAGAGAAAACCAACCGTTACCCAAGCCCTGGCCTAAAGAAAAAGAAAATCTCATAATTAGTAAGTGCATGGCTGATCCTGCCCATATAAAGGAACGCATATCTTTTGCCTCTTCAAAAGAGGTAAGCAGAATATTAGGCAAAATTATAAAACTAGATGCTGAAGATTTATATGGTTACAATCGTGCTTTTATGAATCCTGCTCCATATAAAAGCTCAGGATTGACGGTTTTAGATCCAACGGCCGGCGGCGGCTCGATTCCCTTTGAGGCTTTAAGATTGGGTCATAAAGTTATCGCCAATGAATTAAACCCTGTAGCAGCGGTAATTTTATATGCAACACTCGATTATCCAGCCAGATTTGGGATAGAACTCGTTGAAGACATTAAAAAATGGGGACATCAACTACTCAATTATGTAGAAAAAGAAATGTCCGGTTTATATCCATTTTCGTTTTTACCCGATCAAGAACGGAAGCTTCTGAAAGATTATTTAAAAGATTGTCCAGAAATTTTCTCAAGTTTCGATGTCCCGGAATATGACCATATTGGTTTGATTTATTGCCGCCAGGTCACCTGCCCTCACTGCCTGGGGGAGGCGCCGCTGTTAAATTCCTGCTGGCTCTCCAAGGAAGAGGGCGACCAATGGGGGGTGCAGATCATCCCGGACGGCCGGGAGCAACGGGGCACGGTGCGCTTTGCCACTTACCGGGCCGTGAAGGGCAAAGGCCCCAACGGCGAGGACCCCAACCGGGCCACCGTCAAGGACGCCGAAGGCACCTGCGTCCACTGCAAGCAGGCCATCAGCGGGGAGGAGATCAAAGCCCAGGCCCGGGGGGAGTCGCCTCTGGGAAAATGGCAGGACCGGCTTTACTGCGTGGTGGCAACCCGCTTTGAACCGGTATTAAACAAACACGGCCGGCCGGTGCGCTATAAGAGCGGCGAGAGAAAAGGGGAGATCAAAACCCGGAAGGTCCGCTTCTTCCGCCCCCCCAATGACCGGGACCTGGAGGCCCTGGCCGCGGCCGAGCGCCGCCTCCAGGAGAAATGGCCGGAGTGGGAGGCCCAAGGACTTATCCCCACGGAAAAATTCCCCGAAGGCAACG
>CAZARS010000147.1:182-6376 GCA_964487625.1 uncultured Desulfobacca sp. | reverse complement strand
CATCGAGTTATTGGGACGGCCCGAGAAACTGCCCAAGGCCAAAATGTGGGGGGACAGGAGAAATGAGAATTAAGAGAATGGCGGATTAGAGGAATAATTAATGGAATAATAATGAGATAAGGAAGATATTTCTCAAATTGCGTGTCAAACGGAATGGGGGGGAAAAGGGCTATTTTTGACAGTTAATTTGAGAAAAATAAAAATGGAATGGTGTAAGACCCAAAGGGTTTGAGGGGATAGGTTAAGAAGATTTGGGGGTGAGTTGATGGCGTGATGCAGGTTGAGAGCGGGACAGGCGGGCGACGTGCTGGCGCATCCAGGCCAGGGCGGCATCGGCCTGGTCGGCGGGAATGAATTTATAGGAGGGGGTGTGGAACTTTTTCTTGATTGCAGAATACCATTTGGCATATAGTTTTTTGCGGTCGGCGCCGGAGCTGGCCTCTAAGCCCACCGCCTGATTGATGAGCTGGTGCAACTCATAGGCCTGGGCAGGTGAAAGGTGTTGTGGCCCGGGCGAAATGATGCAGAGGTCACCGGCGATCTGAACGGTGTTCGTCCCCAGAGTGATCTGCTGGTTCACGGCTGTCGGCGAGCCGGCGGTGGAGGTGGGGGCCGGCAGCGCCGCCTTTAAAATACCTGCAATTTTAGCCGCAATTTCGTCTTCTCCGGACACCTAAAGCCCTCCTCATATACAAAGAAGCGTATCGGCATAATTATCCCTTCACTTTAAAAAAAATGATGGCCGGATCTGCAGTCGGAAGACTGGGGGAGATATCGGATTAATAATACTCCTGCTCTGGCAGGCCCGGCAGCGGCGACAGCAGCAGGACGATGGCCAGGCCGACGGGGCCGAGAAAGAGGCCGAGGATAAAGCCGCCCAGGAAGCTGCGGTTTTTCCGGCGGGCCACAGAGCCCGAGGCCACCGGGAAGACGAAGAAGGCCGCCAAGATTAATAACGTGGTCAGGTTATAGCCGAACATAATTCCCCTCCTAAAAACATATCTGCACAAATAAAGTTTACAAAAATCAATGCCCGGGAAGAAATTCTCAAAATGAGAAGGCCATCTCTCGTGCAACTTTTCCGGCAACTCTCCTGCAACCTGCAACAAAGCGATATTACAAGCAATTAAACAATTGTCACAAAAAATCTCGTGCAACCAAAAAAATCAGGAAAAATTACGCAGCGGGGGCAAAGTTCAAAAAATTGAACCGCCGGTCAGGCCACCAGGCGGAGGTAGCGCTGGACGGTTTGCTGGGTGGGGGCCTCCCGGGTTTTGACGGCCTGCTCATAGAGGAGGGTGATGAGCTCGGCTTTCTTATCGGGAGGCAGGAGCAGACCCCGCTCCGCCAGCCCTTGCTCCAGGCCGAGGATGATCTGGCGCAAGAGGTCAGCATTAATACCAATCAAGTCAGCACCCTTCTCGACAATGGCCTTCGGATTAATTTCTTCGGAACGCAAAAACCAGTCTACATCGAAACCAGATATTTCTGAATATTTACGCAATCTATCCTCAGGAATTTTAATTTCGCCAGATTCATAACGAAGGATAGTAGCTGCACTAACTCCAATCAATTTTCCCATATCAGCTAATTTCAGCTTCAAAACTGATTTCCTTATTTTTCGCAGCTTTGCGGGCAATGCTGGAAAAATTGCGCTTGAGAGAATTTTTTTTCTTGACATAATTGCGCCACCACGTAAAATAAGGAAAAATAAAAGTATTCATAATGATAAAGCGGTAGCCAACGATGGTCAAGGGAAAACCGGTGAGAGATTTCGGACAGCAAAAACAGAGGAATCTCTGGGAGTTTACGCCGGTGGACCCGGGACCGGCGGTGAAGATGGCCATGCGGGAGGTGGTACGGGGCTCATCGTTGTCCAGGGAGCAGATTGTGGACGAGATGAACCGGCTGGCGACGGCGGCGGGGATCACCTGCAACGGCCGGAGCCAGCAGGTGACGCCGGCGCTGCTGGACAAGTGGCTGGCGCCGGCGGCGCAACAGCACATCATACCGCTGCGGCTGCTGCCGATCTTTTGCCGGGCAGCGGGTTCAAACCTGCCGCTGCAGGCCCTGGCGGCGGCCTGTGCCGGGGTGCGGGTAATAGGAGAGGACGACTATTTGATATTGGAGTGGGCCAGGGCCGAGATCGCGGGGAAGCGGGCGCGCAAGCTGGCGCGGCGGCTGGCCCAGGAGGTGGGGATTGAATAGGAAAGAGATTCGCAAATTTTTGATTGACAAGGATTTGACAATTACGCGGCTGGCCCAACTGGCTGGGGTCAGCTACGTCTACACGCAAAAGACGTTGGCCGGAAAAGAGCGGAGCCAGGCGGTAGTGGCGACGCTGAGAGCACTGGGCTGTCCGCCGGAGTATCTGGGCGAGGGATGAAATGTTCGCCGAGATGACGGCTGCGGAGGCGGCGCGGCTGCTGGGGTGCAGTCGATGGGCAATACAGAAACGAGCCCTACTGGAAAAGTGGCAGTATAGAGAGATAACCTCAGCGGCGGGCCGGAAAATGAAAATATATAGGCTGCCGGAAGAAATCCAGAACCGATTAGTGGCAGCGCTGGTACCGTGCGCCAGGGAAGAGGGCCAAATGCAGCGATTAGAGAATGAGGAGCTGCAGCGGAGAGAGAGGGCGGTGCGGGGGCGGCCGGGGGCCCGGCGGCTGGCCCTGGCGAAGGGGGATTTCCTGCGATTGTACGGCAAGGCGGCCCAGGAGGCGGCAACAGGACGGCTGCGGGCCAAGCAGGAGTTTCTGCAGGCCTATAATACCGGCCTGTTATACCCACAGATTTATCAGGTGCTGGGGGCGGTGAGCTTCGCCACGGCGGAGCGCTGGCATAAGGCGCTCAGGGAGACGGGGGACCCGTTGGCCCTGGCGCCGCGCTGGGGGGGCAAACGGGGAGAGACAGTCAATCCGGAGGCAGCAAAGATCATGATTGCGGTGGCGCTGCATCCAAACGCCCTGTGCATATCGGAAGTGATCCGGGTAGCCCGGCGCCTGATGGCGGTGCGGGGGGTGGCGGACGGCTTGAGCGACCGGACGTACCGCCGCTTTTTGGAGGAGTGGCGGTCCCGCAACTACGACTACTGGACCTTTTACCGGGAGGGCGAAAAGGCCCTGCATGACAAGTGCCTGCCGTATCTGGAACGGGATTATGAAAGGATAGAAGTTGGGGACGCCCTGGTGGCGGACGGGCACCGGCTGAACTTCGAGATTATCAACCCCTGGACGGGCAAGCCCAAGCGGATGACCCTGATCCTGTTCTACGATTTCAAGTCCAACCACCCCTGTGGGTGGGAGATCATGCCGGAGGAGAACACCCAGGCGATTGCGGCGGCTTTGCGCCGGGCGATCATTTGCTTGGGGCGACCGCCGTTGTCAGTATACCTGGACAACGGCAAGGCCTTCGGGGGCAAATACTTTTCCGGCAAGCTGGAGGCGGCCGGATTTGCCGGACTGTTCGAGCGGCTGGGCAGCCAGGTGATTTTCGCCTGGCCGTACCACGCGCAGAGCAAGACGGTGGAGCGGTTCTTCAGGAGCTTCGGGGAATTGGAACGGCTGCTGCCGAGCTATACGGGCAGCAGCATTGAGACGAAGCCGCCCCGGCTGAATCGGGGGGAGAAGCTGCACCGGCGGCTGCACGAGAAACTGACGGGCGGCAGGGTTATCACCCTGGAGGAGGCGCACCGGGCTATCGCCATCTGGTTCGACGATTATGCCCGGCGGCCGCAGCGGGGGCACCTCAAGGGCAGGTCACCCTGGGAGGTGTTCAGCGAGTGGCGGGAGCGCGTCGGCCACCCGACGGTAAATGAAGCGGCGCTGCGGTATTTGATGATGAGCGCCGAGGTGCGCAGCATCGGTCGGAACGGCGTCAGGTTCCGGGGCCGGAATTATTACCATCCGGAACTGTATGGCCGCCAGCATCCGGTGGTCATTCGCTACGATGAGCAAGACCTGTCAGCAATATGGGTCTATGAGCCATCGGGGGAACTGATTTGCCAGGCGGAGGTGGTGCCGGGGGTGCACCCGTTGGCGAAGGTGAAGGGTGAGGAGGCCGACCGCCGACAGTTGGCGGAACAGATTGAGCAGAAAAAGGAGTTGCTGCGGCAGACGACGAGAACGGCCCGGGAGATGGTGGAGACAGTGGTGGGGCCGGAGGTGCGGGGGCAGCTGGAGTGGTTGGAGATTGAGGGCCAGGGGCTGCAAGCAAGGGAAGAGGGAAAAGGGAAGAGGGAACAGGGATTACAGGGGCCTGGGGTTAGTGGTCAGGGGTTAGTGGTTAGTGAAAAACAGAAGCAGGCCATAGAAGCGGAGTATAGAGAGCGGCAGGCCGAGCTTGCCTCCGAGCTGGAGGCCGGCGAGGCCCGGCGTCAGTCGGCGGATTGGCAGCGGTATGAGCGGCTGCTGGTGGCAGAGGCCAGAGGAGCGGCGGTAGATCTGGAGGACGCCGTATTCATGCGGTATTTCGAGAACGGCGCGGAATATCGCACAAACACGGCGTATTTCGAAACGCTGCGGCTGGAAGCGGTTCGGCGGCAGCGGCTGGAGCGGCAGCATGGAGATGCGTGAACACCTGGACGAGGTAGTTAGTCAGGCCGAAGTTTTGGCTGGCGAAACCGGCCAAACGGCGGCGATATTCTGGCTGTTGGTGGAGCGGCTGCCCTGGGGGGAACGCTACGAACTGCTGCAGGAATGCGAAATGCGGGACTGGATCATACCGCGCTACATGAGGCTCTTTCAAAAGTTCTACGAGTATCAGCCGGAATATGAGGCCAAGCAGGAACAGCTGGCCTACCGGCGCGGCTGGTTGGCGACGAAATACCAGAACCAGACCTATTGGAGGAAGATCAGTGGAGGCAATTAAGGCAACAACAGGACGGGCCAAAAAGCGATCGCCGCAGCAGGTCCTGAAGCCGGTATTCGTGACGACCAGGAACGTCAGGAACTTCACCGTCATGATGGACGGCCTGGCATTGGGCGAGGGCGAGGGGCGGTTCGGGTTGGTCTATGGCCGGGCCGGGCGGGGGAAAAGCAGGACGGCGGTGTGGTGGGCGGCAAACCACGGGTCGCCGATCCTGTTGTGCGCCACGGTCTGGCGGACCAGTCTGACGGAGTTTCTGCGGGACCTGGCCCGGGAGATCGGCATCAAAGAGCCGCCCCGCAGCAAGGGGGCCTGTTACCGGGAGATTATTGAGGCGCTCATAGGCCGCCCGCAACCGATTTTTCTGGACGAGTTTGAAAAATTAACCCAGGAGCACCTGAACGTGGTCCGGGAGATCAGCGAGATTACGACGGCGCCATTTATCCTGATCGGTGAAGAGGAGCTGGCGCCGTTCATGAAGCGGAACCGGCGGGTGTGGTCGCGGACGTTCCAGGCCCTGGAGTTTGAGCCCATCACGGCGGTGGACGTGGTGCTCTACGCCGAGGAGGCGGCAGGGCTGAATATGGATTCGGAGACGGCGGTGTATCTCCAGAAAGAGACGGGGGGGGACTTCCGGCTGGTGAAGCGGGAAGTGATCAAACTGGCTCAGTTGGTTGGTCATAGCGAGACGAAGGACGTCACTATGGAGATGGCGCGGACGCTACTGCAGACGGGGCTGTGGGCAGGCTAAAAAGACAGGGAAAAGGGAAAAGGGAAAAGGGAAATCCTCATCCCTGTTCCCTGCATTAAAGGGGGCAAGGCGATGGCGGAGACATTGACGGGCAAGGTGCGGGAGGCGTTGGTGGGCCAGGCCGAGGTTAGGGCGGCGGATATTGCCGACCGGTTAGGGGCGCAGACCAGGCGGGAGGTGCGCCGGATTGCGGACGTGCTGCGGGAGCTGGCCAAACGGGGGGAAGTGGAGCGGCTGGCGCCGGGCGTCTATCAGGCCAGGCCCCAGCAGCCCGGCCAGCCCACCCGGCAGGAAGTGATGTGGCGGGTGCTGCGGGCACGGCGGACGGTGACGGCGGCGGACCTGGAGGAGTTAGCCGGAGTCAGCCGGGAATATGCGCTGGAGTTCGTGCGGCACCTGAAAAAGCGGGGGGTAGTCCAGGAGTGGTCTGGGACCGGAGAGACCAAATACCGGCTGGTGGCTGACCAGGTGGAGCTGCCCCGCAACGACGAAAAGGCGGCATATCTGCGGCAGCGTCGGGAGGCCCAGAAAAGGGCGTTGGCAGCCTTGGATGCGGTATTTGCGGCGGTGGCCGAGG
>CAZARS010000147.1:0-152 GCA_964487625.1 uncultured Desulfobacca sp. | reverse complement strand
GTTTGGGGTTGGGGGTTTGGGGGGCGGGGTTTGGGGGTGGGGGGGCAGGGGTTAGTGGCCAGTAAATATGAACGAAACACTATCCACTGATCACTGAAAAGGAGGCAAGGCGATGTCAGAGGAAAGCAAAACCTTGATTGATGGGATACGGG
>CAZARS010000146.1:0-6448 GCA_964487625.1 uncultured Desulfobacca sp. | reverse complement strand
CCGATATGGCCCAAGCCGGGGGGCCAGCCAAGGACAAACTTCCGGACGCCCTCAACCAAGCCTACGAGATCGTGGCCAAGTTGCTGTAGGGCACCGATCCTGGTGCCGTGGCCGGTTGCTGCTGGTGGCGGAATACTTAGCTGCACTTAACTGGCTGATTCTGCTTCGGGCCCTCATCCTATGCCTGCGGGCCAAGAGGCCAGGGTGAGACGGGAGGGAAATATTTTTTTGATTGCACCTCGATGTAAGTACTACACCTCCCTTCAACCTGACCCTGACACAGCAGGGGGAAAAGGGTTGGCCCTTTTCCCCTGATGACCACTTTCCCCTGCCTGTTGCCTTGTTGCTTAAATAACTTTAAAGAGGGGATATTCAATGATGCCGGTAGCCCCTTGTTTGATGAGCTGGGGGATGAGGTTGCGCACCTGGGATTTATCCACCACCGTCTCCACGGAATACCATTCGGGTTGATAAAGTGAGGAGATGGTGGGTGCCTGCAGACTGGGCAGGATGGCCACCACCGCCGCCAATTGGGCCGCCGGCAGGTTCATTTTCAGACCTACCATGCGTTCGGCCTCCAGGGCGCCTCTGAGTAACAGCACCAAGTTATTGATCTTTTCCCTTTTCCAGGCATCCTTCTCCCAGACTTCGCGGTTGACAATGAACTGCGTGTTGGTTTGCAGGAGTTCGTGGATGATTTTCAGGCCGTGGGCCCGGATGGTGCTGCCGGTCTCGGTCACTTCTACGATGGCATCGGCCAGCCCCGCCTCTACCTTGGCCTCGGTGGCGCCCCAGGAGAACTCCACCTGTACGGGGATCTGACGTTCCGCAAAATATTTTTTAGTAAAATTCACCAATTCTGTAGCGATTTTCTTCCCGGCCAGATCCTCCGGCCGTTGAAAAGGGGAGTCCTTGGGGACTGCCAATACCCACCGGGCGGGATTTTTACTGACTTTGGAATAAACCAGATCGGCGACCACCACCACCTGGGAGTCGTTCTCCATGATCCAATCTTTGCCCGTAAGACCGCAATCCAGGGTGCCGCTCTCCACATAGCGGGACATCTCCTGGGCCCGGCACATGGAGCAGCTGATCTCCGGATCGTCGATATCCGGGAAGTAACTGCGGCCGTTGACGGTGATCTTCCAACCGGACTTGGCAAAAAGTTCGATGGTGGCCTTTTCCAAGCTGCCTTTGGGGATACCCAATTTTAAATTATTCACTGCCATAGACCTCCTTCGGGTCAAAGACCGGCACCCCCACCACATGGAGCTCGCCGTCTTTGACCTGCCGATAGAAACAGCTGCGATAACCGGTGTGACAGGCCGCGCCGCCTACCTGCTCCACTTTGATGACCGCATCGTCATCGCAATCTATGAGAATCTCTTTGACCAACTGGACGTGGCCAGAAGTTTCGCCCTTGCACCAGAGCTTCTGCCGGCTGCGGCTATAAAAATGGACCCGGCCGGTGGCCAAGGTGCGCTCCCAAGATTCCTGATTCAGGAAGCCCAACATCAGCACCTCGCCACTGGCCCAATCCTGGATGATGGCTGGCACCAGCCCTGCCAATTTCGAGAAATCCAATTGCATTGCCTACCTCTCGTCATGACCGGATAATGATGATACCATAATATTTTTACCTTGAATCCGCAACCGGCAATGATAAACTTGGAAAAAACTAATAATTGTTATCGCCTGAGGGCACCAAACAGCAGCACGGCGGGGCCGCCTCGGAGGTTTCCATGAGCAAGGTTATTCCTTTCAGTGAACTCAGCCGCCAACATCGCCTCAATCTGTTGGAACAGAAAATGCGGGAATATACCGAACGGCAACGTTATCTGGACCGGCTGCGGAAACTGCTCTTTCAGGTGGAGGCCCAGATGCGCCAGGCGGAAGCCGAACAGATGGATCTCTATCACGCCCTGTTAACTGCCTTTGATCTCCAGGTCAATTTTGCCGAAGCAGGAGATCGCCTGAGCCTGCATCGCCTTTTCCAAGAAAACCCCATCCTCAGAACTCTGATGTACTATTTGGAGGGCTATATCACCACCATGGAATGCTACGATCGCCTCATGCAGCTCAAGGAAAAACCAGAGAACAAAGCCTCACCCTGAGGCTGCCCACAAAAAAAATGACCGGATGGGGGAGGCATCCGGTCATCGGAGTGGGGGAGAATCTCACTATAAACTTCGATTAAGGGGGGATTGGGGGGTCCTTAATTGTTCATAGTTGCTTATATCCTATTGCAGGTCCCATGCCAAGAGCCCGAAAAGGTCCTAAATAAATTAAATATCAAGATATATCAATAGGTTTTATCACTTTTTCCCCTTGTTCGCCTTCTCCGACAAAATATAAATTTTTGAACCGCTGGCCACCTGATTGAGCCGATCTGCCGCTGCTAAATGCCTAATACCATGTTAATATTAAAAAAAGCTCGGTCAAAGATTTTGGTCCAAACTATCCCCGGGAACAGCTTTTTATACCGCGGCTCAGACGATTGCCCTAGCCTCAAAAAAAAACTGACCGGATGGGGGGGCATCCGGTCAGCAGGGGGTAAAGGGAGAAATGGTTTATGAACTTTGCTTAAGGGGGGTTTATGACCTTAATTGTTCATAACTATCTTTTATATATGCATGGGACATGCCAAAAGCCCGAGACGAGGCTAAGAAAGTTATTATTTGCTGAAAAATCAAAGGCTTGTCCGCAATCCGCCCCAAACCCTCAGCTCGCCGCTGTCCTGGCCGGGGTATAAAAATTGATACTGCCGGCCCCGACGCTATGCCCATTTTGGCTTATCATCTTAATTTTACTGGAACTTTGGCGGTACAAAATCTTAGCCAGGCAAAACGGTTTTTTGGTCTCGTTTATATTCAATCGTCTTGTCCCTAGTGCCCCCTTCGGCCGGCCCTCGCAGCCGGCCCGCTCCTTCACTCTCAAGGAAGCGCCGCAAAGGCTGGCAGGGTGGTAATCATAAAAGGTCAACCCACTACTGCCCGGGAACGTTTTTGCATAAGGTTGATGGCGCCTTGGTATCTCTTCTTTCGGTCGCATTCTGTCATTCGGGGGAGTGTAGCAACCGCAGAATCTCAGATCGTTCCCTTTGCTCAGGATGACAAGAGAAAAGCAGCCATTAATGGAAGGCTTTTTTTGGCTTTTGGCGGCCTCTTTCGAGCTTTGCGAGAAGCCTGCCGGACACTCAGGAGGTCAAGCAATAATCTGGCCCCTGGGTTGCTCACCTTTGACTTTCCAAAAAACGGACCAACTGGCAGATCGTGTCGTTGTAGGGGGTAGGCACGCCCAATTCCCGCCCATAAACACAGATGGCGCCGTTGAGGGCCTCGATTTCCGTGCGGCGGCCTTGTTGTAGGTCCTGGAGCATGGACGGATGGTGCGCCGCGGTGGGGGGCACCAGCTCGGCAAAAAAATGGCGGCAATAAACCTCGGCCGTGGGCTGCAGGAGGTGCACCCCCTTGGCCGCTGCCACCGTATACATCTCCATGATGAGGTCCACCATGAGTTGGCGGGTGGCGGGGTGGGCGGCTAATTCGCCGTAGGTCTTGCCCAAAATGGCCCCCAGGGGGTTGAGGGCACCATTATACAGGACTTTGGCCCAGATATAGGGTATAATGTCGGGCACGAGACTGGTGGGGATGCCGGCCTCATTCAGGTGGCGGCTGACCTGCGCCAGGCGGGGTGGCTCCGGCCCCGGCGGCCATGGTCCCAGGAGGACCTGATCCGCGTAGACTGTCACTGTGGCCAGGCCAGGGCGACTGATTTTTGCCCCGAAGATCACCCGAGCCCCCACGACTTGGGCCTCTGGGCATTCCCGGGCAAGGTGTTCCAGGTTGCCCAAGCCGTTCTGGATGGAGATAACCAGGCCGCCTGGTTTCAGGAGACCTCGCACCTGCCGGGCGGCAGCCACTGTATCGAAGGACTTGACACACAGCAAGACCACATCATAGCATGAGCCCGATCCGGGCACCGAGACCGGGCCCAAATGGACTTCTCCCCAGATGCCGTCAATCTGCAAGCCGTGCTGCCGGAGCACCTGGAAATGGGCACCTCTTCCCAGGAAATCCACTGAATGCCCGGCTTGGGCCAACTTGCCGCCGAAAACGGTGCCCAGGGCCCCAGCCCCAAGAATCAGATAGCGCATGGTGTTCCATGTCCCTTAGTCAGACCCAGACCATTCGCCAGGCCCTGCAACAACTGCTGCTGAATCAAGAGCGTTCCCTGCGGGAGCTGTCGCAGCTGTTGTCTCTCTCCGAAAAGGATATCTTGCCTCATCTTGAACACTTAGCCAAACATCCGGGTGTGGGTCGGCGCTTCCTCATTACCCCGGCCCGCTGCCGGCAATGTGGCTTTGTTTTTGCCAAACGCAGCCGTGTGGCTGCGCCGTCCCGCTGTCCCCGCTGCCGCCAGACTGATCTGGCCAGACCTCGATATACCCTGCAAGGAACCCCTCAGAAAACCCGGCCGCAGCCAGGAGAAGAGGATTAAGGACCAGGGGGTCAGGGAAAAAGAGAGAAGAAAGAGGGAAAAGGCGCGGCGCAGAAAACGACAAAGCTAACCCCCACCCTTGATCTGTGGTCCCCTGGCAGAGGCTCGGGGCTTGGTGCCCTGGTTTCAGTTTATAGCCCACGGTTTACGGCTCAGCCTGACAAAAGACGTGGGCCAGGACCTGGCAATCCCCCAGCAGCGCCTTGATATCCACCCATTCATTAGGTTGATGGGCGGTATGGGCATCTGTCATCCAGACCGCGGCGGGCAGACCCTGGCGGCGGAAAAAGGCCGCGACCGTGCCACCACCGATCCCCCGGGGTCGTGCCTGACGTTGATAGACTGCGGCAATGGCCCGGGCCAAGGCCTTAACCACCGGGGCCTCGGCCGAAGTAGCTGGGGGGGCCTGGACTTCTTGGATAGCCTGCACGGCGATGCTCACCCCGAACTGCTGCTCAATCCCCCTGAGGATTTCCCGGACCGACGCCTGCACCTCCTTGAGGTCATAGACCGGCAGCACCCGGCAATCCAGATAGAACACCCCTAGCCCGGGAATAGTATTGACATTCTCTACGTTGGCCTCGATTTTAGTGGGCTCGAACGTGCTGACCGGCGGGTCAAAAAAAGGATCGCTGGCGTCGAATTTCTTGGCCAGCGCCTCCAGGGCCACGATGGCATGGGCTGTGGCCCGCAGGGTGTTGCGGCCCAGGTCCGGTTTGCTGGCGTGGCATTGCTCCCCCTGGACCTCAAACCGCAGCCATAGCATGCTTTTTTCGGCGATCTCGATGAGGGTGCCCTCAGGGTCGCCGGCATCGGGCACGATGATCAGGTCCTCCGGGGCAAAGAGTTCCGGGTGGTGTGCCAAGAGGAAGGCCAGGCCTTTCTGACTGCCCGTCTCCTCATCGGCCACCAAAGCCAGGCCGATGCTGCGGGGGGGCGTGATCCCTGCCTCTACCAGGGCCCGGACTGCAAAGATGGAGGCCACGATGCCGTGGTGGTCATCCTCCACCCCTCGACCATAGAGGCGATCCCCCTCCACGTGTAAGGTGAACGGGTCAGTATGCCAGAGGTTCCGATCGCCCACCGGCACTACGTCCAAGTGGCTGAGGACCCAGACCTTTTCCGACCGTTGGCCCGGCAGCACGGCGATGAGGTTGGGCCGCTGCCCGCCTGCCACCCGCTCATCGGCAGCCGGATATTCCTTGACCTCCAGACCCAGACGCCGCAGTTCGGCAGCCAGGTAAGCCGCTTTGTCAGCCTCTCCCGGTCCCTGGTTATCTGGCCCCACCGCCACCCGGCGCACCAGCTCCCGTTGCATCTCGATCATCTCCTGCCGATAGCCGGCAATGAGGTGTTGGATTTTTGCGAAATCAATACCCTGTGGCATGCTCCTCTCCTTTTGGGATTGCTTGCCTCTGCATGGCCTGGGCCTCCAGACAGCAACCGATGGCGCCATTATATTGGGGTTGGGGCGGCACAAGCACCTCATACCGGCCGACCCGACGCAGACCGGCCACCACGGCCCGGTTGCGGGCCACCCCCCCCACAAAGACCAGGGTCTGGCAAGGAAAGCGTTTGATCATCTGGAGGGCCCGCCGGGCCACCGAGTCATTCACCCCTGCGGCCAGCCGGGCCACCGGCACGCCGTCCAGGAGGTGGCTGATAAGTTCCGTCTCCCCGAAGATGGCACAGGTATTGGAGATGGACACCGGCTCCGCCGTCGCGTCGGTGAATTCCTGCCAGGACATCTTCAAAAAACGCGCCATGTTTTCCAGGTACCGGCCGGTCCCCGCAGCACACTTGTCATTGGTAAGAAAATCAAAGACTCGGCCGTCTTTAATATATAGGGCTTTAGTATCTTGGCCGCCGATTTCCAAGAGAATAAAATGGTTCAGACCGGTCTGCCAACAGGCGCCCAGATAATGTGCCCGGATCTCGGTGATCGTCG
>CAZARS010000145.1:6268-6482 GCA_964487625.1 uncultured Desulfobacca sp. | reverse complement strand
ACCGGGAGCTGGTGGCCCGTCTGTTGCACGAGCAGCAGCCCGAAGCGGTCATCCATTTTGCCGCCGAATCCCATGTAGATCGTTCCATCCGCAGCCCTGAAACCTTCATTGAGACCAATGTCGTGGGCACATTTCGCCTTCTGGAGGAAGTCCAGTACTACTGGGAAGCGCTGCCCAAACCCCGTCAGATGACCTTTCGTTTCCTGCATATCTC
>CAZARS010000145.1:0-6222 GCA_964487625.1 uncultured Desulfobacca sp. | reverse complement strand
GATCCAGCCTTTACCGAAACCACGCCATACGCCCCCAACAGCCCCTATGCGGCTTCCAAAGCCGCCTCGGACCACTTGGTCCGGGCTTACCATGAAACCTACGGACTGCCCGTCCTGATAATGAATTGCTCCAACAATTATGGTCCCTGGCAATTTCCTGAAAAATTCATCCCCTTGATGATCCTCAATGCTCTCCGAGGTAAGAAACTGCCCGTTTATGGGGATGGTTTGAATGTCCGGGACTGGCTTTACGTGGCCGACCACTGCGAAGCTATCCGTTTGGTGCTGGAACAAGGCCGGGTTGGCGAATCGTATAATATCGGTGGCTGTTGTGAAAAAACGAACCTTGAGGTAGTAAATCAGATCTGTGCCCTGCTAGATGACCTGTTTCCCGAGGCGCCCTCGGCACCCCATGCTTCCCTGATTACCTTTGTGCCGGATAGGCCTGGGCATGATCGGCGCTATGCCATGAATATCAGTAAAATCCAACAGGAGTTGGATTGGTGCCCCAAAGAAACCTTTGACAGTGGCTTGCTCAAAACGGTGCGATGGTATCTGGATAACCCCCAGTGGGTGGAATCAGTGACCAGCGGCGCTTATCGCCAATGGGTCCAGGTTCATTATGGTGCGGAAGACTAAGAAGAGCTGGTGGAGCAGATATCGGCATGCAGATAAAAAATGGCGGCTTGCCTGGATTAATTCTGGTGGAGCCCCGCATTTTTCCTGATAAGCGGGGCTATTTCCTGGAGATCTATCAAACCAGCCGTTACGCCGACCACGGCCTGGACATGACCTTTGTGCAGGACAACCTGTCCTTTTCCCGACGGGGGGTGGTGCGAGGGCTGCATTATCAACTGCGACAGCCTCAGGGCAAATTGGTCATGGTGCTGCAGGGGGAAGTTCTTGATGTGGTAGTGGACATCCGCACCGATTCGCCCACCTTTGGGAAATGGTCCCTGAATACCCTCAACGCCGCGAAGCACCTACAGCTGTATGTACCGCCAGGGTATGCCCACGGGTTTATAGTGCTCAGCGAGACCGCCGTCGTCTTGTATAAAGTTACCGATTACTACCTGCCCGGCGACGAGTATGGGGTGCTGTGGAACGACCCTGATCTTGGCATACCCTGGCCCGCCGCCAGCGGCCTTCTTTCCGAAAAAGACGCCGCCTTGCCGCGACTGAAAGACATTGCGGCGAACCTGTTGCCTACCGTTACAGCCTCTTGCTAAACCGCTCCCCGGCCAGAGGTCTCTGGTGCAGTTGGAAGCCTTATACGACTTTGCTTGTTATTACCGATAGTGACGAGGGGGAAAGCCGATGGCTGACCTCTCGAGACTAGCCGCCTCAACTGCTACTAAAGATTGCGTATGAAGATCCTTCTCATCGGCAAAAATGGGCAACTGGGCAGCGATTGCCTGCAGGTTTTGCAGCCGGACCACGACGTGGTAGCCCTCGGCTCCAAGGAGATGGATATTACCGCCCCCCAGCAGGTTGAAGCTGCGATCCGGCAGGAACGGCCTCAGGCAGTTTTGAACTGCGCCGGTTATACAAAGGTAGATGCTTGCGAACAGGAACGTGAGCTGGCCTACCGTATCAACGTCTCCGGGCCAAGACATCTTGCGGCCAGCCTGGCTCGCCATGGCGGCAGGCTGCTACACATCTCCACAGACTATGTTTTTTTCCGGGACGAAACCAGTGCCAGAGCCGTATCGGGAAGACGACCCGGTGGAGCCCCTATCGTATTACGGTCAGACCAAAGCGGCTGCCGAGGCGGCCATCCGGCAGGAAATGGATGATTACCTCATCGTCCGCACGGCCTGGTTGTATGGCCGCCGGGGGCACAATTTTTTAAAAACCATGCTGCGCTTGGCCTTCATGGAGCCGCCCCGCCAAATCAGAGTGGTTAACGACCAATTCGGCTCCCCTACCTGGTCCCACCGTTTGGCCCAACAGTTGGCTATCCTGATCGCCGTCGGCGGTCCGGGCATTTATCATGCCACCGCCGAGGGGTATACTACCTGGTTTGAGCTGGCCAGCTATTTTTTCCAGGCGATGGGATTGAACCCACCGGTATTGCCTTGTACGACGGCAAAGTATCCGACGCCGGCCCGTCGCCCCCGCAACTCTATCCTGGAAAATCAACGCCTCAAGGATAAAGGCATAAATATCATGCGGTTCTGGCGAGACGATCTGGATGAGTTCATCGGTCTCTATCGGGAGGAACTGCTGCGGAGCTGCCGAGCTGCGAATTAGAGCAGCATGAGACCGGGCGCCAGCAGCCCTGATGCAGATCAAGAGCGGCGGCGTTTCTGGCGTTTGGGGGCCGGAGGCCGTGGCGTCTCGTCAAGAGCAGGCGCCTCTGGCTTGATGGTGGCGACAAAATCGTACCGATTGCCCAGGTAGTGATAATAGCGGGGCTTGACCCGGAGCTGTTGGAAGTAAACCTGTCTGCCGTCCGCAAAGCCGTAGAGACGGAATTCTGGCTGCCAGGTGGTGTATTCCAGCCAGCTATGGGCCGGCACCAACAGCGTAGCCCCGCTGTTGTCCGATGGAATCGGCTATATCATAGTTGGTCAGATTTTGAATCAGGCCCGTATATTTTTTGGATTTCGGAGGGGCCGTGGGTTCCAAGACGGGCAGATCTGCCAACTGCGGCAGGGCCTCCGGATCACACTGCTTAAGGACCGTCAGGGCTTCCAAGACCGGAGCGCGGCCCGCTCCGGCGCTGCCGGGCTGTTCATAGACATCCCCGGAATAGGCGAATTTCTGCAATTTGCCTTGCTCATAGAGGATTTCCTGCCGGGTATGACTCGGAGGCGCGCTCATACAGCCTGCCAAAACAATGGCGCAGCAGGTTGACAGGATCAGCAGGCTCAGGTTCTTGCCAGACATCGGCCTTACTCCTGTATCTGGCCAAAAGGCTGGTAGCGTTTTTGTCGCAGCGGCCGGTCGGAAAAATTATACTCGTTTATGCCTCCCGTTGCCCCGGGATCTCATTTCACCTGCTCGAGACGGCGACTGTAGTTGATCGTGGCAATGGCCCGGGCAAAAGGCAGGGGATCGCCTTGGGTCGGCGGCGGTTCAGTATGCCAACCGAAGGACATCATGCCCAAACCTACGCCACCATGTCCACCGCCGCCACCACCACCCCACCAAGCGGAGGAGCTACCAGTAATTATGCCCGAACGGCTGTCAGAATATTGACCAACGGCAAATCCCTGGGCATCGGTGCCGATCTGCGTGGAAGAGGTTACGGCCAGATGGGAACAGCCCCACAGCACCAGACCACACAAGCAAACCATGATCATCCTGTGCATCATACCCTCCCTGCCAGCTGGCATCTTTCAGGCTTTCATGGAATGCTATCGGCTCCTCCAGCAGAATACTTAAATACAATTACACGGTCAGATACTGGGCAGCGTTGACCGCGCTGCTCACATTAAGCAGGACTCCAGGGCTGCCACCACCGCTTCTACCTGTTCGGGGGTGAGGGCAGGATAGAGGGGCAGGGTTAATTCCCGGTTGGCCACGTCTTCGGTCTGGGGCAAGCCGTGGTCAAAGCCGGGGGGATAGAGATTCTGATAATACGTAAAGCGATGGATGGGCGGATAATGCACGCTGGTCTGGATGCCCTGTTCTTTCAGGGCGTTCATGATGGTTTGACGGTCAACCACTGCTGGCAGGAGTACCGGCAGGATGTGACAGGCCGAGGCCTCCAAGGGGACGCCTTGAAAAGGAAGCTCCAGGCCGGGGATAGGGGCCAATTTTTCCCAGTAAAGCTTGGTCAACCGGCGCCGGCGGGCATTGTTCTCCTCTAGGCGCTGCAGTTGTACCAGGCCCAGGGCGGCCCGCATTTCATCCAGGCGGTAGTTGTAGCCCGGTGCCAACACGTCGTAACTGAAGCTGTGACCCCGGTGCCGGTCCCAGGTCAGGGTGGTCATGCCATGGGAGCGGCCGGCGCGAACCCGGACAGCCACCTGGTCATCATTCCGCCTTCGCCGGTGGTCAGATTCTTGTTGGAAAAAAAACTGAAGCAGGCCACCGTCCCCAAGGAGCCGACCTTCTGGCCGCCGGTAGAGTAGGTGTATGCCGCCCCGGGGGCGTGGGCGCAATCCTCAATGAGGGCTACGCCGTGGCGGGCCGCTAACTCCTGAAAGGCCGCCATATCTACGGGGAAACCGGCGTAGTGCACCAGCATGATGGCCTTGGTACGGGGGGTGATTTTGGCCGCGGCGTCAGCCGGGGAGATATTGAGATCGGCAGGGCCGGTTACATCAACAAATACGGGTCTGGCTCCGGTATAACCGATGGCATTGGCCGTAGCCACAAATGTCAACGCCGGGCAGAGGACTTCATCGCCAGGCCCCAGCCCCAGGGCCAGGCAGGCCAAGTGCAGGGCGGCCGTGCCATTGGCCACGCCAATGGCGTGCTGCACCCCTAAATACTCTGCAAAGGCCGCCTCTAAACGCTCCACCCGTGGCCCCTGGGAAAGCCAACCGAATTGGAGGACTTCGGTAACCGCGATGATTTCCGCGGCTCCCATTTGGACATCGGCTAATGGAATCTTCCATATCATAACTGATCCGTGGCCGGTGGCCGGTCGTTAGAGATTGTAAAGGTTTGGTTTGTAACGATCCAAGTGCTCCCGGATATAAGCAATGGTCTTGGCCAAGCCCTCCCGCAGAGAAGTCTCCGGTTGCCAGCCCAGGAGTTCCTTGGCCTTGCGATTATTGCTCTCCAAGTGCCAGACCTCACTGGCCCCGGGACGGGTCCGGACCGCTTCCGCCACCACAGTTTTGCGCTCCCCCAGGAGATCAAGGATCAGCTCCACCAGTTCTCCGATGCTCACCGTGCTGCCCGTGCCCAGATTGATCACTTGGCCTACCGCGGCCGGGGCCGTAGCCGCCTTGATAAACCCCTCTACCGTATCGGCCACATAGGTCAGGTCCCGCCGGGGCTCCAAGTTGCCCAGACGGATGGTATCTCCCGTTAAAGCCTGGGTGATGATCGTGGGGATGACGGCGCGGGCCGACTGTCGGGGCCCATAGGTATTGAAGGGCCGCACCGTTACGATCGGCAGGGCAAAAGAGAGATAATAGGACTCGGCCAGTTTGTCGGCCCCGATCTTGCTGGCCGAGTAAGGCGACTGCCCCTGCAACGGGTGCGCCTCGTCAATGGGGGTATACTGCGCCGTGCCGTAGGTCTCGCTGGTGGAAGTATGGATGAAGCGGGCTACCCCTTCCGCCCGGGCCGCCTCCAGGAGGTTAAGGGTGCCGCCGCAGTTGACCGCCACATACTGGGCCGGGGCCACATAGGAATAGGGAATGGCAATGAGCGCCGCCAAGTGAAAGACCAGGCTGCACCCCTGCACCGCCCGCCGGGTGATAAACGGGTCGGTGATATCTCCCGGCACGACCTCTATGTGCTGCAAAATCTCTTTGGGCAACTGCTCCAGCAACCCCCAATCATTCCGGGAGTTATACCGCACCAGGGCCCGCACTCTGCCCCCCAATTCCACCAACCGGGCTGCCAGATGGCTACCGATGAAGCCCCCCGCGCCGCTAAGAAGAATCTGTTGGTTTGTAATTGACACCGGTAATCATTCCCCCTTGGCACAACCCTTTTTTCTGCTAACCCATACAATATGAGCAAGCTGCTGAACGGAGTTGCCCGTCCTTTCTTATCAACAGGCCAAAGATATTGAAGACGCCCTGGGGGCTCAGGTCACAGATCACTCCAGCACAATTGATATTCTGTTGTGAAACGAAGCTGTATGAGTTTTCCTAACACCTGGGGATGAGACATGAGCACAGGCTGACAGGGGAGGCCGACCAGCTTTTCCCCGGTGGTTGTCAACATCTTTGGTGCCCCGGCCTCTTTCATGCCTTTCCCTCCCCAACCAACAGCAAGTGTATCTCAGCTATCTTGACACAGAGGGTTAGCAGCTGCCGGTCAGTTTAAGAGCCAACGGCAGGAGGAGCTCTGATGTACGACCTATAGGCTCCTGGAAGCCGTCAGCCCAATGTTCTGACAACCAAGGGAGCAAACTAGCTGGTCATCGCAAGAAAGGGAAAATAATTAAAAATCGAGTCTGTCCCTGCAGATTGGTGGAATAAGTAGTACTCTGCAGGCCTACGGCACACCAATGTGAGACCGTTGCAAAATGAGAATTTCGATTTTGCTGCTATTTCTGGCGCAAATCTTTTATCACAAGAGAACTAA
>CAZARS010000144.1:0-6524 GCA_964487625.1 uncultured Desulfobacca sp. | reverse complement strand
TTTATCTTCGATAAAGAGGGATTTATCATCACTAATAATCACGTCATTGAAGGGGCCGACAAGATCAAAGTCAAGCTTGTCGATGGTCGGGAATTCAAAGCCACCATCAAGGGCCGGGACCCCATGACTGATTTGGCCCTTATTAAGATCGACTCTCCCTCCCATGACCTGCCAGCCTTGCCTTTAGGGGATTCCAATGCCATGCAGGTGGGTGATTGGGTTATGGCTGTGGGTAATCCCTTCGGCTTGTCCCATACTGTCACCGTCGGGATAATCAGCGCCAAAGGCCGGGTCATCGGCGCTGGACCGTATGATGATTTCCTCCAGACCGATGCCTCCATCAACCCTGGCAATAGTGGTGGCCCCCTCGTTAACCTCAACGGCGAGGTTATAGGCATCAATAGTGCCATTGTGGCCACCGGTCAGGGCATCGGTTTTGCCATACCCAGCAACATGGCCAAAAGTATTATTCCCCAACTGAAAGAGAAAGGTTCGGTGACCCGCGGCCTTCTGGGGGTGCAGATTCAGGTAGTGACGCCCGAGTTGGCCAAATCCTTTGGCCTGAAGGAACCCGTGGGGGCCCTGGTGGCCGAAGTCAATCCGGACACGCCGGCGGCCAAAGCGGGGATCCAGCGGGGTGATATCATTGTCGAGTTTGATGGGACCCCCATTAAAGAGATGCACGAATTGCCGCGCCTGGTGGCCAATACTTCTCCTGGCAAAGCGGTCACCGTCAAGATTCTCCGGCAGGGTAAGGAGAAAACCCTCAATGTAACTGTGGCGGAAATGAAGCCGGAACAGATTTCCCAGATGATGGGGCAAGAGACTGAGCCGGAGAAAACCAACCTGGGGATGATGGTCCAGGAACTGAACCCCCAGCTGGCCCGTGGCTTTCAAATCAGGGAGACCAGCGGCGTGGTGGTTGTCCAGGTGGAGCAAGGCAGTCCGGCTGCTGAAGCTGGCATCCGCCCCGGTGACCTCCTCCTGGAAATCAATAACCTGGCCATTAAATCCATGAAGGACTACCACGGTGCCATCAGTCAGGCCAAGCCCGGTGATGCGGTCCGGTTCCTCTTAAAACGCCGAGGCAAAACCCTGTATGTGGTTGTGGAAATACCGGAAAATTAAAGAAAGGTTTTTAACCTAAGCTTTTAACCTAAGCCATGGGGGACGGGGACGTGGCTCGTCTCGGTCCCCCCGCACCTCCTCCTACCCTGATTAACGCGCCCCTACATTATTTTCTACGTGGCCATAAGAATTCTGCCAACGGTCAAGAAGGACTTGCCCTTATGAACCACGCGGCCCATACACCTCAACTACACAAGAGCAAGCGATTCTCTCTGACTTTGGTAATCCTAACCTGGCTGATCCTGGGGGCTGGCGAAGCGCTGGCCGAGGTCTATGTGGAAGGCTATGCCGGTTATGTTAAGACTGCCACAGTCTTCCGGGAATATCTGGTCATGACCACTCATCACCCAGCCTTAGGAACCTCCGAAGAACACCATACCCGGGGAACCTTTCGGCCAGCTGTGATCGGCGGTGTGAAGGTAGGAACCTGGTTTGTGCCCGACGGCTTTTTGGGGGCAGATTATCCCCCTTGGCTCCGCCATTTCGGCGTTTATCTTGATTTTTGTTATCATCGCCAAAACTTCCGTTATCGGGTAGGACCCTCCATTCAAAATCTGGGGGTCGCGGTGGATCGCAATTCCTTTGACAGTAACGGCAACACCATAACTCTGGCATTGATGTTTGCCGGCCGATTGGGCTTTTTCGCCAACGATGAGGTTCCCTACGGGCGACTCCAGCCGTATTTTGCCGTCGGGCCGGCCTTGCTCATCACCAATCAAAAGGTAACCTTGCGGAGCGCGACCTTGGCAGCCGGCGTGTTGCTCCCCTATACCTTGTCGCCCGGTGCCGAGACTGCAGTTGTCCCGGCCCTGGCAGTGGAACCAGGGGTGCGCTGGCATTTTAATAAACGGGTCTCAGTCGATCTCTCCTTCAAGTTCCGGTGGGCCCATCCTTCCTTTACCTTCACCTATGACGATCCCTTTGGGCCAGGCCGGGAGACTTTCACCCTGCATCCGCAATATCTTATTCTCAGTGTGCATTTGGGCGCAGCCTATCATTTTTAAAGGCTCTGGGGCGCGGTCAGACCCCATGAGAGCCTCAGATCTTCTGGTTTGAGCCAGGCGTCTCACTGGCTTCACCCCGCAAGGTCGCCAGGAGGCGCTCCGCCACGGGCCGCGGCAACCCCGCCCGCTGACAGAGGTCAGCCACGGAAGCCTGTTGGATGGCCTCAAGATCAGTGAAGTGGCGAAAGAGGGCGCGTCGGCGTTTCGGCCCCAAACCCGGGATCTGCTGGAGGGTGGAAGCCAAGGCCGCTTGCCGGGATTTCTGGCGGTGGAAGCCCACGGCCACCCGGTGGGCCTCATCCCGCAGACGCATCAGCAGAAAAAGTCCCGGCGAATTATGCGGTAAAAAGAGGGGATTCTTGCGCCCCGGCAAATAGAGGCGGTCCCTTACAGTCCGGCCGCTGCTGAGCGTCCCAGCCTTGGCCAGACCGATCAAGGGAATGGTCTCGGTTAGACCCAGGTCCTGGAGGGCGGCTCGTGCGGCCGCCACCTGGCTCAGCCCCCCATCCACCACCAAGAGATCAGGATAGACGGCCTCGGGCTTGCCGAAGGCACGGCGGATCACCTCCGCCAACATGGCCGGATCGTTGGGACCAGCCGTGTCCTTGATGAGGAAGCGGCGATAGGCCGCCTTGGCAGACTTGCCGTCCTGGAAGACCACCATGGATCCCACCGCCTGCTCCCCCTGCAGATTGGAGATGTCCAAACAGGCCAACCGCCGCGGCGGTGCTGGCAACTGCAGGCGTTGTTGCAATTCCACTGCCGGATCCTGCTGTGCCCCCAGACTGAGTTGGCGTTGTAACGCCGCTTTGGCATTATCTGCTGCCATCTGCAGGAGCTGCTGGCGAGGGCCCTGGTGGGGGGTGAGCAATCTGACCGGCGCACCTTTCTGCTCGATCAACAATTCCACCAGGGCCTCCTGACCGGATAACGCTACAGGCAAAAGGATTTCATCCGGCACAAAGCGCGGGGGGCAATAATATTGGCTCAGGAAGGCCTCGAGGAGATCGGTATCCCGGTCGTCGGCTTCGGCGAAAAAATACGACAAACTATCGGTAACCCGGCCACCCCGTACCACCAGGAGGAAAATCAGGGCCCCCTCCCCATCCCGGGCTAAACCCAGAACGTCTTGATCTTTGAAGCTCGGAGTCTGGGTAACCTGACGAGCCAGAGCCCGATCCAAAAGGGCGAGGCGATCACGCAGCACGGCTGCCTCCTCAAAGCGTAGGTCCGCGGCAGCTTGTTCCATCTGCGCCGTCAACTCCTGGCGCAACTGTTTCCCCTTCCCTTGGAGAAATAAAACGGCTTCCTGGGCTGCTTGACGATATTCCTCCAAAGACACCAGACCGCAGCAAGGTGCCAGACATTGGCCGATCTGATAGTTGAGACAGGGTCGGGAACGCTTGGGCAAACCCCGATCCCGACAACTCCGGAGGCGGAAAGCCCGTTTCATGAATCTGACCAATTCTCGGACGGCGGCCCCGGAGGTATAAGGTCCGAAGTAGCGGGCCCCATCCGGCGCAAAGCGCCGGACCAGGGTCAGGCGAGGCACCGGCTCTTGTAAGTCCAGTCGCAGACAAAGAAAATTCTTGTCATCCCGCAGATTGATGTTATAGCGGGGACGATGCTCTTTGATCAGGTTGCGTTCCAAGAT
This sequence comes from uncultured Desulfobacca sp., assembly GCA_964487625.1. Lineage (GTDB taxonomy): Bacteria > Desulfobacterota > Desulfobaccia > Desulfobaccales > Desulfobaccaceae > Desulfobacca. Next base: position 2,738 of record CAZARS010000144.1, on the reverse strand, counting down.
GAGGGCTTCCCGCTCCGTGGCGGTGACGAGAAAATCCACCTGGGCAAGCCGCTGCACCAAGATGGCGGTACGGGGCCCGAGTTGGTCCCGCAAATAGGAACTTACCCGATTCTTCAGATTTACGGCCTTGCCCACATAGAGGACCTCCCCCCGCCCATCCTTGAAGAGATAGACACCGGGACAGGTAGGTAGGTGTGGCACCGCTGCGGCCAAGGGTGGGGAAATAGTGGGTTGTTGACTCATGGGGTTGTTGGCGTATTGCTTAGGAGACAGCATCCTCTCACCGGAGACGGCCCAAACAGCCGTTGGCTCATTCTAACACCTGGGGATTGCCCCCCTGCTCCCCCGGGGCCAGACTCCGCCTTCGGCGCCGGTTTGGTTCGGCAGATAAATTAATAAATGAAATCAATATGCTTAACTTATTTTGAGTTTGCCCCATTTTTCCTATTGACGCCATGGGCGAAAGAGTTATTATCCCTATGAAAGGGCCTGTATGGCTCGCTTTTTATTGTCCTCGAGGAGGTAGAGGCTTTGAAGAAGTTGTTATCATTTCTGTTAGCGTTATGTTTTACGTGTGGCACGGTTGTGCCTACCTTGGCACAACAAGCCTTGCCGGAAGAACAGCCGGCCCTGGGTGCTGAGCAGGCAGCTCCCAAAAAGAAGGCAAAAAAGTCGAAAAAGTCCAAGAAATTAAAAAAAGCCAAGAAGAATAAGAAATCTGTTGCGACCCCGCAATAAGCTCCCTTTTCTGGCTGCAAAAAGGCTGGTTTTTTCAACCAGCCTTTTTTGGTTAGGCCTGCCTTTTCTTGAGTTGATTGGCCACGGCCTGGATGGCAGCCTGAACCTTGGCCGGATCACCCAAATAAAAACTCCGGAGAGGTTTCAGGTCCTGGTCCAATTCATACACCAACGGAATGCCGGTGGGAATGTTTAAGCCGACGATCTCTTGATCAGAAATCTGATCCAGATATTTGACCAAAGCCCGGAGGCTGTTGCCGTGGGCAGCGATAAGGACCCGCTTCCCAGCCTGAACCGCTGGCGCGATGGTACTATGCCAATAAGGCAGAAAGCGGGCCACAGTATCCTTAAGGCATTCGGTGAGCGGGATTTCCTCGGGTTTGAGATCAGCATAACGGGGATCGTGGCCTGGCCAGCGGGGATCATCCTTGGTTAAAGCAGGAGGGGGCACGTCATAACTGCGCCGCCAGATCTGGGTCTGCTCCAGGCCGTATTTCTCTGCGGTGGCAACTTTATCCAGACCCTGCAGGGCCCCATAATGCCGCTCATTGAGTCGCCAACTATTGTGGATAGGGATCCACATGAGGTCCATCTCTTCAAGGATCAGCCAGAGGGTCTTGATGGCCCGGGAGAGGACTGAAGTGAAGGCTACATCAAAACGATAACCTTCCTGTTTCAAATACCTGCCCGCCTCGATAGCCTCCTGTATGCCCTTGTCGGACAGCCCGACGTCTGTCCAGCCGGCGAATTTATTCTCCTTATTCCAGATACTTTCGCCATGTCGTACTAAGACCAGTTTGTACATGGTTGTTGCCGCTTCCTTTCTGCTGGGAATTTACCTTACGAGGCTAACGTTATCTTATCCGATCGGGAGGGGCTCTGAAAAGGCTTTTGCCAAGAAAAGAATATAGGCCCAGGCCCATCTCCTGAGATCAAACTGCCGTTTCAGGCAGCCGCCGTCCAGATGGCGGGTGATTCCCCTGGTAGCGCATGCTCGTCCACGGCTCGGCAAAGCGTTTTTTCGGCATTGCTTACCTCTCCCTGCCCAATAATCCTTAGCCTCTGACCCTTGGGCTCTTTTCAAAACCTTCCTAACGGACGGTGTAGCCGAACTTTTCCTTTGAGCCTGCCAGCCAGGGGCTACTTTTTCTGCTTTACAGGGAGTGCAGACTTGGATAATCTGTAAACAGACCTCGCCTTCCCTTTAAGGATATTGCCTTACATGAAATCTCTTACCGGCTATGTTTATGATGAGCGTTACTTGCGTCATGATCCAGGCTCTTGGCATCCAGAACGACCGGATCGCCTGCGGGCCATCCATCGCAGGGTGATGTTATCGGGCTTGATCAATGAACTCGTCTGGTTACATCCCACCGAGGCCCCTTTAGAATGGATTACCCGGATCCATGATGCCGAGTATGTGGAGCGGTTCCGTCAGGCCTGTGAGAAACAGTTCACGATATTTCAATCCCCAGATAATGGCATCTGCTCCGAGAGCTACGCCATCGCCCGTCTGGCGGTGGGAGGGGTGTTGATGGCCTGCGATGCCATGATGGCGGGGGAGATAACCAACGCCTTCTGCGCAGTGCGGCCACCTGGCCACCATGCCGAACGGGCCCAGGCCATGGGTTTCTGTTTTTTTAATAACATAGCCATCGGTGCCAAGTATCTCCAGGAGCGGCATGGGCTGTCGCGGGTGGCCATCATTGATTGGGATGTCCACCACGGCAACGGCACCCAGCATATCTTTGAGGATGATCCCTCGGTCTTCTATATCTCGCTCCACGAAGACCCGGCTCATTGTTACCCGGGAACCGGCAGTAGGCAAGAAAGAGGCCTGGCTGCCGGCCACGGCTATACCCTTAATTTTCCCTTTCCTCCCCGGAGTGGTGATTGGGATTATCTGGAAATTATCGAGGAGGAGATCATCCCGGCCTTGGCGGCCTTCCGGCCAGATTGTTTAATGATTTCAGCCGGCTTTGATGCCCACGCCAACGATC
>CAZARS010000143.1:0-6558 GCA_964487625.1 uncultured Desulfobacca sp. | reverse complement strand
GAAAATTCCAGATGAATTCTGCCACTGCCTGATTGGGCCCGATCCGACGTAAGTTAGCGATATTATAACTGACGTTTTTGAAATCAAAATTCTTCCAGTTTTCGTAAGTCTGGCGTTCCAATTCCCCTAGATTGGGGTAAGATGGCGCGTAACAGCTAATGAACAGATTCATGTCTTTTTTCATGTGGGCCGCACGTATCCGTTCGGCCAAGCGTTCCACATCCCGGGCCAGCGTATCCACTTTTTCCGCAGGAGGTGGAGCCGTAGGGGGCAAACCCGGCAACGGGACCGTCGGTTTCCGCTCCGGTGCCTTGGGCCAGAGGAAAAAAACCCCCAGCAAGATGGCTAAACCGACAACCCCGGCCACCCATTTGGTGACTCCGCCACGCCGTGGCGCGGGCCGCACCCGACTGCGCGGGGTAGGCGCCCGGTAAAAAAGGTCCTCATCGGCCAGAGGGCGGCCGCCAGAGCGAGCTGAAGCCTTCACCCGTTGGCCGCACTCGATGCAAAAGTTCTGTCCCGGATAGAGCGGGGCCCCACAGTTGCTACAGGGCCGCGACCCCACCCGATCCTCTTCCACCAACGGATTGCCACACCGTTGGCAAAAACTATGCTCTTCTCCATGAATAGTATGGCATTGCGGGCAGATTGTCATCGCCACTCTTCCCTTGTTGCCTGGAACCTGCCGTACCTTTCAGGCGTAACTGCCAAGGTTATATATCATATCGGCAGGATAATGGAAAAAATGTATCATATTTTAACTTATGATATATATAGGATAAGTTCAAGATGAAAAGGAAAATCCTACCCGAGGCAAGGGGTTGCTGCCGCTGGGGGTTTGCCTGGCAAGGGTTTTGCTGTTATCTTGAAAACAGGTAAGTTGCCGGCTCAGATTTTGGACCACCCCTTGCAAGGTTAACTCCATGGCCGTTCACGTCATTATTGATGGCTATAATCTCATCCGCCAGACCCCGGTCTGGCGTGACCTGGATGCCCAGGACCTGCAGTGGGGCCGAGAGGCCCTGTTGGAAAGTCTGGCAGCTTATCGCCGGGTGAAAAAACACCCCATAACCGTGGTCTTTGATGGCACTGGGGGGGAACTGCTGGGTCACCGGGATTTTTTTCAGGGTATCCTAATCTTATATTCTCGACAGGATGAAACAGCTGACGAAGTCATCAAACGGCTCGTCGCCCGAGAGCGGGAACGAGGCCTCGTGGTTACCTCTGACCGTGAGATTATCGACTATGCCCTCCGGGTTGGCGCCGCGGTCATGTCGGCGCCGGAGTTCGCCTGTCGCCTCCAACTGGCCACTGGCGGGGCTGGCCTCACAGACGAAGAAGAAATGGAAGCTGCCCACCCCCAGGGCACCAAAAAGAAAGGGCCAGCCCATCGGGCCCCCAAGAAACTCCGCCGCCTCCACGGGCGCCTGAAAAAAATCTAGACCGCCCAACCCGCCTCGGAGCCAGTGTCTGCCCCGGGCAGCCAGAGTATGCCTCATCATTGGCCAATCCCGCAAGCACCCCCCGCCTGCAGCCCCATTTATTGGTCGCCTCACCGCTTGGCCAGATAGATTGCCAGGCGCCGCAGGGCTTCCTGAATGTTCTCCAAGGAATTGGCATAAGAAAAGCGGAGGAATCCCTCACCGCCTGGGCCGAAATCAATGCCCGGGGTTACTCCCACATGGGCTCGCTCCAGGATGTCAAAGGCCAAGCGATAGGAGTCGTTGGCCAGATGCCGGGCATTGACGAACACATAGAAGGCCCCAGTGGGCTCCACCGGAATGCTGAAGCCCAACTCCCGCAGACCGGCTACCATCGCACGCCGCCGGATATCATAGGTCTGGCACATCTTCGCCACCTCCACCTGGGTCTGGGTCAAGGCGGCGATCCCCGCCCGCTGCACAAAGGCATTAGCCGAAATGAAAAAATTCTGCATGAGCTTCTGCAGCGGTCGCATGAACTCCAAAGGCGCAATGAGATAGCCCAACCGCCAGCCCGTCATGGCATAGGCCTTGGAAAAACCGTTGATGACAAAGGCCCGATCGGTAAACTCCAAAATCGAGTGTTCCTGCCCTTCATAGACCAGGCCATGATAAATCTCATCAGCGATGATATGGGGTCCCAGCCCGGCGATCTCCCGGAGGTTTTCCTTGGTCAAGACGGTGCCCGTAGGGTTGGCCGGGGAATTGATGAGGATAGCTTTGGTACGGGGCGTAAGGCAGCTGGCCAGCTCCCGGGGATTGACCTGAAAGCCGTCCTCTTCCCGCAGGGGCAAAAAGCGGGGCACTGCGTCCACCAGCCGCACAAAATTGGGATAACAAGCATAATGGGGATCGGTGAGGACGATCTCCTCCCCGGCATCCAGGAGAACTGCCAGAATCAGGAGCATGGCCGGCGAGGTGCCCGAGGTGACAATGATCCGCTCCGGGGTCAGCTTGACTCCGTAATGCTCCTGATAATGCTCACAGATGGCTTCCCGCAGCTCCAGCAAGCCCATGGAATGGGTATATTGGGTCTCTCCCCGCTGCATGGCGGCAAAGGCCGCATCCTTAACCACCTGGGGAGTATCCCAATCTGGCTGCCCCACCTCCAGATGGATGATGTCAACTCCCTGGCGCTCCAATTCTTGGGCCCGCTCCAGGATGTCCATGACGAGAAACGGCGTAATCTCCTGGGCCCGCCGGGACACAGCATCAGACATACCTAACCTCCTATTAACCTTCTCCCAACATATCAGGTCAGGCGGGCCAAGACAAGGGGAAGATGGCAGCTAGCCGGTGGCAAAGGGGCCAACAGATGGATTCGGGGAGGTCAACCCGACCCGGCCGACACTTATACTATCCACTTGACAACTATTTTTTTGTATAGTATTATGGAGCCATGAAGACGCTCACCGCCAAACAGCAAGCCGTCCTGGAGTTTGTCGAGGACTTTTTTCAGCAGCAGGGTTACCCGCCCACGGTGCGGGAAGTGGCCGTCCATTTCGGCATCCAGCCCCGGGCCGCGGCCGACCACCTGGCCGCCCTGAAGCGCAAGGGCTACCTGCACCGGGAGCCAGGCCGCTCCCGGGGCCTTTCCCTCCTGAGCCGGGCCAGCGAAGCCGTGGTGGAAGTGCCTGTCCTGGGGCAGATCGCCGCAGGCCAACCCCTGTTGGCCACCCAACAGATCGAAGATACCCTGCTTCTGCCCAAATCCTGGGTCAGGGGGGACGAAGTCTTCCTCCTGCGGGTTCAGGGCGACAGCATGGCCCCCCTCATCCTGCCCGGCGACCTGGTCATGGTCCGGGTGCAACCCCGGGTGGACCGGGGCGACATCGCCGCAGTGCTCATCTACGACGAAGCCACCGTCAAGCGAGTCTATGAAGAGGCCGGCGGCCTGGTCCTCAAAGGCGACAACCCCAGTTTCACGCCCCTGCGCTTCGCCCCGGCCGAAGCCGCAGAGCTGGTGCAGATTTTAGGCAAGGTGGTGGGGGTGTATAGGGCGTTGTAGGGGCCAGGGACCAGGGGCCAGCATGAAAGTGAGACGGTGATGTCGCAAGAAAAAATACGGTCCTATCAAGAATTGATGTCATGGCGGAAAGCAATGACTCTGGTAACCGATGAATATCAAATAACAAAACAGTTTCCCCAGGAGGAATTGTTCGGTTTGACGAGTCAGATGCGCCGCGCAGCGGTTTCAATCCCAAGTAATATTTCTGAGGGACATGACCGGGCCTCCAGCGGTGAGTTCCGCCAATTTTTAGGTCAAGCCCGGGGGTCGGTGGCTGAACTGGAAACGCAAATCCTCGTTGCCCTCAAGTTATCATACCTCTCCCAAACAGAAGCCGCCAAGTTATTAGAATCTGTCAAGGAGGTCGGGAGGCTCTTGAATGGCCTCATGACGGCCAACAAAGATAAAAAGCGAGAAACAAAGATGAAAGGACGACAGTGAGGCAATGCCGACATCGCATCTCCTGGCCTCTGGCCCCTGGCCCCTGGCCCCTACAACCCGGCCACTGACCACTAACCACTCTCTCCTCGCCTACGGCGTGGCCATGCGCCCCCTCACTGCTGCGGCTGCGGCTTGGGGGGTAGCCCAGGGGCTGCGGGTCCTGGTGGTGGATGCGGCCAACCGCTTTGACCCCTACCAGTTGGCCCGGGAGGGCCGGAAACGGGGCTTGCCACCGGACTATATTCTCCAGCAGGTGCAGGTGGCCCGGGCCTTTACCTGTCACCAACTGGTGCAGTTGGTCCAGGAGGGCCTGCCTGCGGCCCTGGCCGGGGAGAAGCGGGCCTTGGTCCTCATCCTGGGCCCCTGCAGCCTCTTCTATGATGAGCAGGTGCCCCTGGCGGAGCGTCGCCGGCTCTTCCGCACCCTGCTGGGGGCCCTGGGCCAGATGAAAAAACGGGTCGCGTTGTGGTTCCTGCAACCTGAGCTGCCGCCCGGCGTGGCCAACCAGCATTTCGGTCGCCTCCTGGCCCGTCTGGCCGATCAGGTCATCCGGGTAGGAGGCGGAACAGGGACGCTGGCGCAGCGGCCGTTAGCGGGACGGCCGCCCACAAAAGTGACAGCGGCCTGAGGGCTCTCTTTGACCAGCGGCGGAGAAGCTGCTACAATGGCACAAAAGTCGCACAACCTGGAACCTGAATATTCGGAAGGGCCATAACCCATGGATAGTCGTCAATTACCTCTCTTAGCAGAACTCGCCGAGCCCACCCCCACTGTTGACCGTGGTGAGTATCGGGACCGTCTGCTCAGCCTGCTGAGTCAAGATCTAGATTTTCACGGTCAGCAGAGCAATTATGCCTCCCACAATTTCCACGCCTTCCCGGCCAAGTTTCCACCGCAGTTGCCCCGGCGATGCATCGAAGTTCTGACTGTCCCTGGCGACTTAGTACTGGATCCCATGATGGGTTCGGGGACAACGGTCGTGGAGGCTTTCCTGACCGGCAGACAGAGCATCGGCAGCGATATCGATCCCTTAGCGCTGTTGATCACCCAGGTTAAAGTTACTCCTTTGGATTACCAACGTGTTTACGCCGTGGGACATGACCTTATCCTCCAAGCCACCCGTCTGATCCAGAATGAACCTGGGACGTTGCGTACGTTTCTTGAGCAACGCTGGGATATCAAAACTCGGCAGTTTATTGACTACTGGTTTGCCCCCACTACTCAGATAGAGTTGGCAGCGCTTCTCAAACTCATCGAAGCGGTAGCCGATCCGAAACTGCGGGCCTTCTTTCTCGTGGCCTTTTCCGCCATTATCATCACCAAGTCTGGCGGCGTATCCCTGGCCCTGGATCTGGCTCATACCCGGCCCCATCGGGCCAAGATAGTATACGATAAACGGGGACAGGCCATGTCAGTGACGGGACCGATAGCCAGAACCTCACCTCGGGCGCAATTGTTGACCAAAACGCTGCGTTCAGCTCTCAGCGATTTCGAAGCTCGTTTTCGCCAGAATATGAAAAGTCTACCCAAGGCACACCCCTTGCAGTTGCCGCCTCTGCTCTGTGCTAGCAAAGCGCAACATCTCCCATTGGGGGCAGCGACCGTTGATCTTATCGTCACGTCACCGCCGTATGCCTCTAACGCCATTGACTATATGCGGGCCCATAAGTTTTCTTTAGTCTGGCTGGGCTATCCCATTGAGCAGCTCAGCAGCAAACGCAAGGAGTATATAGGCAGCGAAGATACGTCTAGTTTGTCGCTCGAACCCTTACCACAGCAGACTGCCAATGTGGTTGCCAGCGTAGCTGCTAAGGACCAGAAACGAGGACGGGTGTTGCACCGCTACTATTCTGAAATGACCTTAAGTCTGGGAGAGATGTACCGCGTCTTGAAGCCAGGGAAGGCTGCCATTGTAGTAGTGGGCAATTCAACCCTCAGGGGAATTGATACCGCAATTCCTCAATGTCTGGCCGAGATAGGTCAAAGCTTGGGGTTTGAGGTGCCGGCTATCGGCGTCCGCCATCTTGATCGTAATCGTCGTATGATGCCAGCTGGCACTAGAATCGACCGGAACTCCCAGATTCAACAGCGCATGCACAAAGAGTATGTGATCGGATTCTATAAACCGGCAATGTCCAGATAACATCCAAAGGTCGCACCGATGCAGATCGCCCAACTGAGACGACAATATCACCAACGCCTCTGCCAGGAGGTCATCCGTATCCGGCGGGATATTCCCAAAAATTTTGAGTATCCTAATTTCGCGGACAGTGGCAATAAAAGCAGTGTGATGATTGCCTGGGGTCTGGTGGAAAAGCTGGGATGCCCCAAGAGCTACGCTGGCGTCAGCGAGCAGACCATCGGTGGCCGTTTTGAGGAAATTACCAAGGATTTCTTAGAAGCTGCTTTCCAGCTTTTGCAGCATCTGCGTCCAGGGAATTGGGTATACGCCACCACGCAGACGGCCATTTCTGGCTTTGATCAATATGAACACTTGGCCTACTTGGAAAAAGTCATCAAACCCGATAAAGCCTTAGCCTCTGCCCTGGGAACGGATTATATTGTTAAACCTGATATTATCGTGGGCCGCCGGCCAGTCGCAGATGAAGAGATTAACCAGGAAGCAAT
>CAZARS010000142.1:0-6643 GCA_964487625.1 uncultured Desulfobacca sp. | reverse complement strand
AACCCCAAAAAACCAGGGAAAAAAAAACGGGCCCCCGGGGGGGGGACCCCCCCCTTGGCCCGAGGCATTTTGGCAAAATTCGATTTTTACTAATTAATTTCATAAGTTATAAATTAATGCGTCATTTTTGCCACATCTAATAATTTCCAGAGGTTAGCGATTTGGCCGGGGAAACCTCGTCAACCGTTGAAATGTGATCATGTGAAATCTCTGTCCCATCACCTGATGCTATCCTGCCCTAAAAAAACCCAGGTTGTCAAGAATTTTCGTCTGCGGATCTGCCAAGTACCCAGGCCATGGCCTCCCGCTCTCCGTTTTATTCCCCGGAGGGTTCAGGTGGTGCTCTCAAAGCCTGTGCTCGCGCCCATGCAGAAAAGAGGAGAAGCGGCAAAAAGCACGGTCAAGCCAAGGCTGGTTGAGAAATAATATAAGGAAATTATTTATTATTCCCCTCGGCTCGTACCTCTCCCCCTGGCGGGGCTGGGTTGCCATCCTTCCGGCTGGGAACGAGCCAGCCTTTCAGACAATAATGACGTCCTCATCTTCTGGGATGGTGCCCCAGCCGCTGACGGCAATATTTCCCTGACAGCGTTGGCAGAGGAAATAGTAGCGCACACTATCTTCCTCCCAATCAATGAGGGTTTCGATATCCCGTTTGAGTCGGAGGAACTGTCGGTCATCCAGTTGGAACTCAAAGACGCTCTTCTGCACCCGGGTGCCATAGTTGCTCAGGAGTTTCGCCAACTTGGTGCGCCGGCGGTCATCGGTAATGTCGTAGGAGATGGTGATGAACATAGGGAGACGGGGACCGTGAGCCACGCAGGAGTATGAAGCGGAGATGGCTGACGGCAGTAGTTTGGATTCCTGGCTCCTCAGGGCCAGGTTTTTGGGCCAGGGGGCTGGCCAGATGATGATGCAATTTATCAATATAGTTGAATCAACAAGCAAATGCAAATTGAGCCGGTTGAAGAGCAAGCTTTCCAAGGTTTTGTCAGAGGTTGCGTGGCCGCGGAATGAAGAGGGGTATTAAGGGCCTTTGGTAGGGCGGATTTGGGGCCGATCCTTCCGAGACTTCCCTCTCTCGGATACCTTGGCGGAGGGGCCCTGCAGCAAGGGGCTCTTCCCCGTCTTGCTCGGCGAACTTTTGTGCCCCCTGGGGCGGCTGAGAATGACAAAAGATAGTAACATGGCCAAGGATGTTGGCCTAGGCGCGGGAGCCTGGGCTCCGGGGGAATTTTGCTGCCCGGCCATAAGGGCATCCGTCCTTGGTTCCTGGGGTTGGGGCGGCGCTTGGCAGCTCTCTTACCGGAAGGTAAAGGGTTGATACTCCTCGCCGTCGGTGAGGAAGCGGATGAGTTGGCGGACTTGTTCCAGGCAGATCTGGCGATATGTGAGGCGCTGGAGTTTGGGGAGATAGAGGGTCTTCAGATTGAGGCGGGCCTCGAGAGGGGTAAGGAATTTTCTCAGGCCGGTGTGCGCCAGAAGGATGGGGTAACCTTCTTTGCTCTCCTCGGTGGCGGCGAAATCAAAGGCAGGGGGCTCTTGCTCGTCGGGTCGGAAAAAGTCGGTGGGACGGATGATGCGCCGATTGATGAGATTAAGGACCACGGCGTCAACCAGGACAGGGCGGAATTCCTCCATGAGATCCAGGACCAGGGAAGGGCGGCCATAGTCCACGCTGTGGAGGCAGCCCAGGTAGGGGTCCAGGCCGGCGACGTAGACCTGGGTCTGCACCACGTTGGCCAGGAGGGTATAGCCCAGGGAGAGGAGGACGTTGACCGGGTCCCGAGGGGGGCGGCGGTTGCGGCCGGTGAAGGTGATATCCTCGACCCGCAGGAGATGGGGAAAACAGCCGAAATAGGCCGCGGCCCCGGCCCCCTCCACGCCCATGAGGCTGTCGAGGCTATCGCAGGCATCCACCTGCTGGACGAGCCGCCGGAGCTGGTGCAAAGTGGCGGTGATGGCCTCCTGCCGCAGCTCCTGATTGAAACGGCGCAGCAGGATCCGGCAATTATTAAGTTTGCCTTTGACGTAGGCTTTGGCTAGGGTCAGGCGGATTGCCGGCGCGGAAAGTTTCAGGAACTGCTGCTGGCGTAGCTCCACGTTTTTGCCGAAATGGGAGAGGAGCCGGCCCCGGTATTTGCCATAAAAGGATAAAAAGACTGTATCAATGCCCTCCTGCAGGAGGTAAGCAATGGCCCCCGGCGAGAGGTTGACGCTGCCCATGACCACCACCTGTTCCACCTTGAAGGCGTGCACCCAGTGGAGGATCTGGCCTTTTTTTTCAATGACCAGGCGGTCCCCCTTTTTGGTGAGGGTGGCGCCCTGGTCAGTGAGGTATAGGATGGTCATGACCGCAAGTCGTAACAGGCCGTTGAGGTTTGCTGGGCTGAGGTTGAGGGCCAGGTTGCCTTTGCCTGCCGGGTAATTTGGTTAGGCCATGGAACCTGTCCCAGCAGCAGTCCGACTCCAAGATTGGGGGGATAATCTTTCTTAAGAAGCCTGCCGGCCACTCATGGTACTATATGTTAATCGGCAGAAAATTTCAAATTGTGTTTAAAGCAGTGGGCCCGCCCGGACCAGACAAGGTTTTGCCAGGCTGGGCAAGACAGTTAGACAAAAGAGGTCTTGGGGGGGCTGCGCCCCCCTGCGGCTTTGCCGCTTTCTGGCAGGCCCGGTGTATCAACCAGGCTCGCAAGTTTAGGCCACGGGCCTATGTTTTGCCAGCCAACGCCGGCACCTGGTCCAAGGGTGCAGGGGTGCTGCAGTATCACCCCTGGCAAGGCTCCCGTTGCTCCGCTCAGAGCTCCCCATTACATTTCCAAGACAAATACCGGCTTACCGTCCGGGCCGGGGCGGCGCTGCAGACGGCCCCATGAGGTTTCAAGGGTGTCGACGCCGGCACTGGTGAAGAAGTCGTGGAGTTGGGCTTCGTAGCGGGTCAGGAGGGTCTGGGTCTCCCGGAGCTGTTGGCGGAGTTTGAGGTATTCCTGGAGGAGGTTGTGGAACTTGAGGGAGTCCAGGGCCAGGGGGGGAGTAGGGGCGCCGGGTTTGAGGCTGTGGAGATGGAGGAGAGGGGTGGGGTAGAGGTTGACCCCCAAGTCAAAGGCACAGTTGCAGGCCACCGCAGCGGTGACGGAGGGGATACGGGCCCGGATTTTGGGACAGCTCATGGGATGGCCCCGAAGACGGGATTTGAGGAAAAGGGTCGGATCGGCGTTCTGACAGCGTTGGAAGAGGGCGTTGACTGCTTCCGGGCCATGCTCCAGATGGCCGAGGGTGTGGATGAGGACCAGGGTCTCGTCTTTGCTGAGGGCGGCGGTTTGGTTGATTTTCTGGACCAGCGCCTGGAGAACCGGGCAATGGCCTAGGAGATGTTGGAACTGCAGGTCTTGTTCCAGATGGTAGGCCTCGGGGGCGCTGGGTAAGACGTCCGGGGCGGCGGGGCCTTCTTCCCAGGGAGGGGCTTGGCGGTCAACGGCAGCCGCGGGCTGGGGCGCTGGGCTGGACGGAGCCGCGGCCTGAGTGCGTTGGATAAAGGCATAAACGGCCCGGCGAGGAGCCTTGGTGACGGTCAGCAGGAATTCCAACTGATCCTCATAAGGTTGGCCATCAGGTTGCACAAAGACCGCCCGGCGGCCGGTGCGTTTGTGAAAGCCGAGGGGGAGTTTGATGAGGTTCCCCAGCCCGCCTTGCTTGACAGAAGTCTGTTTCGGGAAGACCTCCACGGTGATTTCCGGCGGGAGGGGCTGGAGTTGGACGGCCAGGAGGTCGCCGCATTTCTTGGCAACGCCGGCCGGCAGGGGGGTTTCCAGGAAGATCCAGGCATGGCGGCCTTTAAAACCGGAGTCTTCCAAATAGACGGGGAGGTCGTGGGCCGCGGCCAGATCCACCAGGCGGCAGGCCTGCTGGTGCAGGCGATCCATGAGGCTTTGCCAGGTCCGTTGGCTGGTAATGGCCTTGGCCACCGCGAATTTGGCCAGATCAAAGTCAAAGGCGATGAAATTGACGGTATTATCCAGGCGGACAGGGTAGACGCCGATGGTGTATTGGCCCAGAAAATGGTTTTCCGCCACCTTAAGGGTGAGGGGTTCCTGGACGGGGGTGTAGCCGGTTTCGCCGGTGCTGCTGGCCCATTGACGGGCATAGACCCCTTCCCGACCGGCAAAGAGGGCCAGAAAGGCCACCAGGTGATGGCGGGCTGGGAGCAACTGCCCCCCCGCCTGCAGGCTCTCTTCCGGGAGGGGTTCCTGATCCCGTTGGCCTAAGGCTTTGAGGAGGGTCTGGAAGGTGGGGTCCTGGGTGGCCGCAAAGGCTTGCTCCAAAACCTGTTGGGCCCGCTCTGGCTCGCCGGCCTCCACGAGGAGTTCGCTCCACTGGCGGTAAGCCTCGGCATCCTGGGGGGCGTGTTTCACCCGGGCAGCCCAGACCTGAGCAGCCCGATCCGGTCGGCCCAGATCCTGGTAGAGTTCGGCCAAGCGGGGGTAGAGAGCGGCGTTATCTGGAGCATCCCTCAGGGCCAGATGGAGTTCCTTGAGGACCTCATTGACCAGCCCCAGCTCCTCCAGGACCGCGGCCCAACTGAGGTGGAGGTCAGGATCATGTTCCTCTTTGGTCTGCCGCGACAGGGCCAGGGCGGTGGCTTGTTCCAGGTGGCCTTGGGCCAGGACCTCTTTAAGTTGCGCCAACAGCTCAGTGGACATGGCAACCTCGTGGAGACAAAGGTTAGGACAGTCGATTCACAGATTGTAAAGTTATTATAATGAAAATTATGAAAACAAGTAAGCGCGGCGTTTGCTATCAGCAGGGAGAAGATCAGCGGGGCAGCCAGGTGGGTTTGATCTGTGCTGCTCTATGGGCCCCCGTGGTGGAAGAATTTTCCCGCGGCCCGTGGGAATTCTGATATGATCAGGGACGTAGGAGACCATGAACGAGCAAAGGAGGGGCAGAGATGAAGATCTTGGTGGTGTATTATTCTCTCTATGGCCATGTCTTGGCTTTGGCCGAAGCGGTGGCGGAGGGGGCCCGGTCGGTGGCGGGCGTTGAAGTGTTGCTGCGGCGGGTGCCGGAGCTGCCTTTTAACGAGGCCAAGGTGCAGGCAAGCAAGCATGCCCAGGAGGTCTTGGCCCGGCAACAGGATATCCCTTTGGTATCATTGGCGGAGCTGCGGCAGGCGGATGGGGTGCTGTTCGGCACGCCTACCCGGTTCGGGAATATGTGCGCCCAGATGAAGGCCTTGTTTGATCAGATGGCGGAACTCTGGGGCGAGGGGGCCATGGAGGGGAAGCCAGCCGGGGTGTTCGTCTCCACGGCCACGACCCATGGCGGCCAGGAGACCACGGGTTATGCCATGATGCTGCCGCTCCTGCATCTGGGCATGATCATTGTGGGAGTGCCCTATTCCACGCCGGGGATGCTCCATACCGAGGGCCGGGGGGGGACGCCGTACGCGGCCACGACGGTGGCGGGGGGCCGTAATGAATTGACACCGACGCCGGAGGATCTGGCCATTGCTCGGGCGCTAGGGGCCCGGGTGGCTAAGATTGCCGTAAAATTGAGGGGTTAATATCAGAAGGCAAACAAATCTAGTCGCCGCCGCATGCGGCTCTCTCCCCCCGCCGCTGCGAGGAGAGGAAGGCCAAATAATTAACCGGTGAAGTGCAGCTTAGTATTAGGACTGTTCGATCTGATAGATGAGGAACCGCTCCCAAGCGCTGGTGACCTCGGGGGGCGGCAGATGGGTTAGCCGATCCAAGGGGACTTCGGCTCGGGCACTGGCATTATGGCCGCCGGCCGAGCCTAACCGGCCGAAGGCCCGGGCGGCCAGCCTCCCAGCATTTTTGCGGATACCGTCGTTGCGGAAAATGACGATGAGCCGGTTTTCATAGATACCCGCCACAAAACTCCAAGTAATTTCAATCACCCGCAGGAAGAATTCCGCCAGGATCACCAGGATATCCGGGTTGGGGACCCGCCCCACAAAGCAATAAATGCGCTCCCGCCGGCGTTGCAGGCGGTTGAGGCCGAGTTGGAAGAAGTGCAGCATCTCCAGGGTGAGTTCGGCGATTTCAATGCGGCGCAGGAGGGCGTGGCGGGTGAAGCGGAAGAGGAAGTGGAAGGCCCGGATATCGGCTTCAATGGCCGGCCGCTCAAAATTATGGGTGTCGGTCTTGATGGCATAGGAGAGGGCCGTGGCCAGCTTCATGGAGGGTTTAATCTTGGCCTGGCGCAGGTATTCTGTCATGATGGTGGAGTTGGAACCATAACCCGAGCGCACATCTACATACGTAGCCTGGGTTTGGGGCAGGAGAGGGTGATGATCGATAATGACATCATAGGTGAACCGGGCAAAAAGGGGATTGTGGCCTGGTTGGGAATCCACTAAGGCGAAACGGTTAAATTCCTCAGTCTGGATGGCCTCGAAGGGCGTCAGCGGAATTTCCAGGAGCTTGACCATGGTTTGGTTCTGAGGCCGGGTGATGGGGCGGATGGGGGCAATGGCGCAGGTATTCACCCGGCGCCAGAGCAGGCGTTTGAGGGCCAAGGCACTGGCGATGGAGTCAGGATCGGCGTCAATGAGGATGAGAAGGCGATCTTGATGGTGAAAAAGTTGCCGCAGTTTCCGGAGTCGAGCTTTCATGGG
>CAZARS010000141.1:0-6665 GCA_964487625.1 uncultured Desulfobacca sp. | reverse complement strand
CAGTCGGTAGAGCAGCGGACTGAAAATCCGCGTGTCCCCAGTTCGATTCTGGGCCCCGCCACCAGCCAGAAAAACTAAGCCTCCCATAGGAGGCTTTTTTTTTGGATTCTTATCGGCAATGCCAAAAGCTGTCGGGGCGAGCCGGCCACAGGGAGATATTCCCTCGGTCAGGGCTTGATCAAGGCCGTGAAGATGCTGTTGGTTTTTCCGGGGTGACGACCATGAGGTCGTTCTCCCCCCTTTTCCTCCATGGACTGGCTCCAATCAAGGCGACGGTGTCATATCAGAAGGCTTATCCTGGGCCCTGGTGAGGGAAGTCACGGGCACAGCTTCGATGGAGTGATCAAAAAATGAAACATGGTGTTCATCATTTTGATCATCCAGGGTGAGATAATAGGTCTTCAGGATATGCCGTACCTTGGCAATAATGCCATAGATCAATAGGCCAAGGATGGCAAGTTCACAGATCACGAGGAAAACAAAAAAAATCTGTGTTGCCATACTCTTTCCCCCTTTGTCATAATTTCTGCAAGATAAATGCCAAAGTCTATGGCCCCAAGGCAGCATGGCGATCCTGGGCAAAGAAACCGGACCACCCCGTCCCGCCGGCCTGCTCTGCCGATGGGGTTCAGAGAAGCCTTGAGCTGAGACGAGTAATCCCAAGAATGGAAGGAAAATAGACAATTTTTCCCCCAAAGAGTGATACAATACAGCCGGGCAGAGCAGAGTACCACATCGCTCCAATAACCGGGGGAAACGCAGAGGGGGAGGCCATCATGAGGTCCTGGCGACGGCAGGTAGTGGCTGGCTTTTTGGTTATTTGCCTAATAGTTTGGGGATCTTGGGGCCTTGCCGAGGCAGGCGAGCCGGCAGCCAAAATCATCAATTTCTTCGGACAGGTCGTGATCAAACCAGGGGGGACAGGCCCGGGGCAACCAGCCCAGCTCCACCAGACCCTGCTGGCCGGTGATATTATCCAGACCGGCCCTGCCTCCGGAGCAGCCATTCTATGCGTCGATGAGACTCAGATCAAGCTCAATGAAAACTCTTCTCTGGAACTACGCCAGATAGCTCCTTCGCCCCGCCTGCAAATGACCGAGGTGATCCCCGCGGCGGTGACCAAGACGGTGGAGAGCTTGTATAAGGTCACTGAAGGGGAGATCTGGCTCCGCAATAAGAATGACAAGTTCCGCTTTGAATTGGAGACACCAGCGATCACTGCTTCCATTCGCGGCACGGAATTTAACCTGCGGGTCAGTACAGATGGGAGTACCGTCTTGACCATGTTGGAGGGATTGGTCAATTTTGCCAATCAATATGGGGCGTTGACTCTGGCGGCAGGGGAAGAAGGCTTAGCCCGCCCTGGCCAAGCCCCTACCAAACGTGTCGTCCTTAATCCCGCCGATGCGGTGCAGTGGGCCCTGTATTACCCCGGCATCTTCAATCCCCGGGAGATTCCTTTAGATATCAGTGGGTTGCCCGGAGTCTCCGTCCCCTTGTCGGCCGCCGTGGCTGCGTACAACGCCGGCCGTTGGGGCGAGGTGCGGCCGGCCCTGACCGAATTCCTCAGTAAGCAACCGAACCACCCTGCCGCCCTGACGCTCCTGGGTTGGCTCCTCCTGCAGGAGCAGGCCCTGGAGGAAGCCCGCTTGACGTTCCAAAAGGTCAGGCCGGCCAATGAGTATAGCTTGGTGGGCCTGGCCCTGGCCCAATACCGGTTGGGGGATCAGGCGGTGGCCTGGCAGCTGCTCCAGTCCGCCTTGCCGGAGCGGCCCCAGTCGCCGCTGCTTTTGACCATGACCGGCTATTTTGCCCTTTTGACCGGCAAACCGCAGGAGGCCCAACACCTCTTGGAGGCCGCCCAAAGACGGGCCCCGACATTTATCCTGCCCCAATCGCTCCTGGTGCAAATTTACTTAGTACAGAACCGCCGCGACCTGGCCCGCACGCTGGCCGAGGAGTTGGTCAGAGAGGCACCCCGCTCCCCCCAAGCCTGGCTCAGCCTGGGTCTGGTCAAGATCGCTGCCTTTGACCTGCCCGCTGCCATTGAGCATTTCCAGACAGCTCTGCGAATCGATCCCACCTTTGTGGAGGCCTATATTTACCTGGCCAAAATCTGGTTAGGCTCGGACTATCTGGACCGGGCCCAACGGGCGATCACGCGGGCCCTGGACCTGGCGCCCCACAATGGCGAAGTCCTGGCCATGGCTGGCTTTGTGCGCTTAGCTTTCCGGGATTTTGAGGGCGCCCGGACCCTTTTCCGACGCGCCATTGACCTCAGCCCGGGATTGGGGGAACCCCACCTCGGCTTGGGGATCATTGCTTTCCGCTATCGGCAGATGGACCAGGGGCTGGCCGAGATTCTCCTGGCCACCCTCCTGGAGCCCCGCATCTCCCTGTACCAGGCGGAATTAGGCAAGGCCTTGTATCAGGTCCGCAATTTCGGCAAAGCCCTGGAAGTCTATGAGTACGCCAAGACCTTGGATCCCCGGGATCCCACCCCTTATTTATATAAGGGCATCGCCCTCACCGATCTTAACCGGCCAGGGGAGGCCATCCAGGAAATTAACCGCTCCATCGCCTTGAATGACAACCGGGCGGTCTTCCGGACCCGCTTGGCCCTCAACCGGGACTTGGCAGTGCGCAACTTCAACCTGGCCAAGGCCTATCTACAACTCAATCTCAGTGAATGGGCTTTCCGCAAAGCTGTGACTTCGGTTCAGAAAGACCCTGCCAATGCCTCGGCCTATCTTTTTCTCAGCAGTGCCTTTGCCTCCTCCCGAAACCGCCTGGCAGCCGGTACCTCGGCTTTACTCCTCTACCGTCTGCTGTCGCCGGCCAACGAGAATACCTTTACCCAGAGCCTGGTCGGTCAATCCACCATTGACTATACCCCGATGTTTGAGATGACCTATTTCCGGGTATTGAGCCAGGGAAGCATCGGCACCTGGCCGAATCGGCATGAGGTAACGGAAAATTTCCTCGAGGTCTATGGCGGCCGCCCCGGCCTGGCTTTTGATGTCGCTGGCTTTTATAACGAAAATCAGGGGTTCCGGGCGAGAAACGGCGATACGAAAAATTTCTCCTCCATAAACAATGTCAAATGGGAGCCCAACGTCAAGAATTCCCTCTATGGCAACTTTACGTATTATGATTCTGAAAGCGGCGACACGGGTAATCTGACCGACTTCAGCTATCAACCCCAGGCCTTCCTCCGGCAGTATTATCATGCCAAGATATATGAATTCGGCTATGTATATCGTTTTAATCCCAATGCTACCTTTATTTTATATTCCACCTATCAGAATCAAAAATATAACAGCACAAATTATTCACGATATAGTTTATCCTTTCCCTTTTTTCCCGGCATTCTTTTTGATGTCGATGAGTATGTCTCCCGGCGGACACCCAGGGAGTTTGTTAATATACAAACGCAGCAGCAATTGGTCTGGGGAAACCACACTTTCATGGTGGGCTTTGATTATTTCTCCGGCCATCTCAAATATCGCCGGGATACGCTTAGCATCATCTCGGTTTTTGGCATACCGTTATTTGACCGATTCGATACCGAGAGTTACCGGCCCCCTGAGCGGTCCTACAGTTTTTATCTCTTGGATTACTGGCAGATACATCCCAAACTGCTCGTGGAGGCCGGAGTTTTTAAAGACTATGCCAAAAATTCCCGGTATGGTTTTGCCCAGCCGGTCACCAATTCTCTCTGGAACTTCCGTCTCGGCTTGAATTACTTTGCCACTCAAGATCATACTTTCCGGTTTCTGGTGCAGCGCAACCTCAACACCCATTATTTCACTACCCCGTCCCTGGTGCCCCCGCAGGTGGCAGGATTCCCCTGGCTGATTAATATTGATGAAGGCGGCCTGACCCGGGAGATCGGTATGGCTTGGGAAGCCCAGTGGACCCCCAAAACCTTTACCGTCGTGCAGTTAAACGCCAATCGCATCGACAATCCTGTATACGAACCGTATTTCGGGGCGGGTGGCGATATCCTGGAAAATCGGGTGTATTGGGGTTGGAAACGGTATGTGGCCAGTGTCAGTCTCAATCAGATCCTCAGTCCGGCTTGGGGGCTCGGTGTGGGGGTCATCATGAAAAAGATCGATCCGAGCTTTGTGTCTGCTGATCCGGCCCAACGGGATATTGCCGAGATCGATGCCGGCTTTACCTTGTCATATTTACATCCTCAGGGCTGGCAAGGTTCAGTGCGGAACTATCTGCTCTATCAGGACCTCCAGGGGCGGGGTGACCATACCTTCTGGCTGGCCGATATTGCGGTGGGGAAAGCGCTGGCCCACAAACGGGGCCTGGTAAGCCTGGAAATCAATAATATTTTTGACCGCCGTTTCTATTATGCCCGGGAGCCGGTGGCCTTAGAGGCATTTTTTCCGAGCCGGAGGATTCTGTTTAAACTTGCCCTCTTCTTCTAACGTATGGCAACGGGGATGGCTCCGGGGCCTCGCCATTGGCTTTCTGGTTTTCTGGATCATCGCACCGGTCAGTTTCCTACCGTTGGGGGAGTTTTTAGAAAACCGGGCCCTGGATTTTGCTTACCAGTGGCGGCTGTCTCTGCCACCTGCGGCCGACATTTTGGTAGTAGGCATTGATGAAGCCTCCTTCCAGGAACTGCGTCGCGCCTGGCCCTGGCCCCGCAGCTGGCATGCCCGCCTCATCCGGCGTCTCCAAGCCGCAGGTGCTCAGATTATTGCCTTTGACGTGGTCTTTGCCGAACCCACCAGTCCGGTGGAGGATGAGGATTTGACCACAGCCATCCGGGAAGCCGGCAACGTTGTGCTGGCCAAGACCATTGAGGTGGTATCGGATCCCCGTTTCCGTCGCCAGATCCTGATCTCTCCCCTCCCCTCCTTGGCCACCGCCGCTCAGGCGGTGGGGCTGGCCATGGTGACTCCTGATCCTGATGGCGTGGTGCGCCGTTTCCACACCCATCTGGCGGGACAAGAAACCCTGGCAGCAGTACTTGCCCGTCTCGCAAGGCCGGATCTGGCCATCCCTGCCAGTGGCCTCATCAACTATGCAGGACCGGCCCGCAGCCTTGATTGTGTCTCCTATTACCAGGTCATTGATCCGGACCATCCTCTGCCGGCTGCGCGCATTCAGGGCAAGATCGTTTTGGTGGGCCGGATCTTGGAGGCCAGTGTGGCGCCCCAGGGACTGGCTGATATGTTCTACACGCCGCATTTTTCCTTGACCGGCCAGACCATGGCCGGCGTAGAGATCCAGGGGCATATTCTCCATACCCTCCTCACCGGCACGACCGGTCAGCTCTTATCTACCCGTGGCCGCGTCTTGCTCTTTGTCGTGCTCTTTCTCCTGGCCGGACCTGGTTTTGCTCGCCTATCCCCTCTAACCGGATTGGGGGTGCTGTTGGCGACCGTGGTTGGCCTCGGCGGCCTTTCCCTGTACCTTTTCTGGCAGCACCATTGGTGGCTGCCGCCGGTGCTCCTGTGTTTGGGGCTGATGGCCTGCTATGGCGGCAATGCCTTGTGCCATTATCTTTTGGCAGCCCAGGAGAAACGTTGGCTGCGCCAGGCTTTTTCCCGTTATGTCTCCAGTTCTTTGGTGGAAATGATTACAGCGCATCCCGAGCGCCTACGCCTGGGAGGCGATAAGGTGGAGGTGACGGTTATGTTTGCGGACTTGGCCGGCTTTACCACCATCTCAGAAGGGCTGTCCCCAGAAGCATTAATCCAACTCTTAAATGAATACTTCACCGCCATGACCGAAATAATCCTGGCCCAGCAAGGAACCGTGGATAAATATATCGGAGATGCCATCATGGCCTTCTGGGGCGCCCCCCTGCCGGTGGTCAAGCCCGCCTCCTTGGCATGTCAGGCTGCCTTGGCCATGCAGCGGGTATTGCGGCCTCTCCAGCTTAGATTCCAACAACACGGCCTCCCCCCGGTGGAGGCCAGGATCGGTCTGCATACAGGGCCGGCCATTGTCGGCAACGTGGGCTCCAAGGAACGGTTCAATTATACGGTCATGGGCGATACCGTCAACCTGGCCTCCCGGTTGGAAGGGGTCAACAAGATCTACGGCACCCATATCCTCCTCAGCGAGAACACATTCAGTCAGGTGCAGGATGAGTTCCTCTGTCGGGAACTTGATCTGGTCCGGGTCAAAGGCCGACACCAACCGGTGGCCATTTATGAATTGCTGGGAGAAATTACGGCTCAGGCCCAATATCCCTGGCTAGCTCCCTTCGCCGCCGGGCTGGCAGCCTACCGGCAAGGTCAATGGAATAAGGCTGCCGCCCGTTTCCAGGAAGTCCTGATCCAACGCCCTGGCGATCCCCCTACCCTCTGCTTCTTGCAGCGTTTGGCTGCCTATCAACAGCAGCCGCCCCCGCCGGATTGGCAGGGAGTCTTTTCCTTGGAGACGAAATGATTTGCGGATGATCGGGGCCATTGCTCGGTCGAGAGACATTTCCCTGCCATTGCCCATGGTCAATGCTGCCGTCCATGGTTAACTTACCTGAAAACCAACCTTCCTCAGAAGGTTCATGGCCACAGCGCGTGTTGTCGTAGTAGCCTCAATCCATATAACAAAGGACGAGAAGATGACCATACCGCAACGCACCTTAGGGCGTACCGGGGTTGCCGTGACCGCCTTAGGCCTGGGCGGCGAAG
>CAZARS010000140.1:0-6732 GCA_964487625.1 uncultured Desulfobacca sp. | reverse complement strand
TTTCAAAAAGTGGTATTTCTGGG
This sequence comes from uncultured Desulfobacca sp., assembly GCA_964487625.1. Classification (GTDB taxonomy): domain Bacteria; phylum Desulfobacterota; class Desulfobaccia; order Desulfobaccales; family Desulfobaccaceae; genus Desulfobacca. The sequence continues at coordinate 6,709 of CAZARS010000140.1, read as the reverse complement.
CGGCTCATTCCCGCTTGGAGCCGGTAAAAAAAGTCGCCGAGATGATCAAAACGCACTTAGACAATGTCCTCACCTACTGTCGCCACCGGGTGACCAATGCTGTGGCTGAGGGCCTGAATAGCAAAATCATGGCCATCAAACGCCGGGCCTGTGGGTATAGAAACAAGGAACATTTCAAAACCGCCATTTACTTTTTTTGCGGCGGTTTAAATCTGTACCCATGCTAATTCCGGATGGACCTCATTATAAAGGCGTTGAAAAAGGAGTAGTTCCTGGCGCAACCCCAAGGAAGCGTTTCCGCCACTTAGAACAATTTTGGGCGCTTAAGCCAGTCTGTGCTCGGATCTGAGCCACACTCAGCCCTTGCTCGGAAAAGAGAATAACCCGCGCTCGCTGGGCTAGCTTTTGCTGGGTCGTTCCAGCTCTAGCCCACATGGTCAGGGTCTCTCTTTCTTTTTCGGTCAATTTGATTTGTATCTTTGTCCCGCGGGGCATTTGAGCTTACCTCCTGGGACATAATCATATCATATTAAATGAGGGACGCAAAACTAGATCTGCATCTGAGCCGTAGTTTTGCACATATTGTGCATGAATTCGTGGTGTAGAAGAATAATTTATTTATCAATCAAGAGTTTGTCTATCTCCCGATCAATCCGGGCTAAAACCTCCTCCGTGGACAGATCTGCCCTGCTCCTGTGCATCCTGCTGGCCAGACTACAAACACAGTCTAATGAACTTTGAATTAAAGGTATAGGCGCCAACAGTGTGGCTTTTTCTCCAACTTGGGGGATTTGAATGTTGAAAGGCAGACCGTAAAGCCTCTGGGCGATATTCTTGGGGAATGAAATTGCAATAGCCTCTCTATCATGGAGGATTTGCTCTTGGGCTTTTATTTCGGCCCAAAAATTTTCCTCCCTTTGTCCCATTTTCCTTCTGAAATTAAATAAAAACCTCGTAATCAAGTAATTCAAGATGAGCTGGGATTTCCCGGCGCGTTTATTGAGAATCTCAACCTCTGAGGCGTGCAGACTGTGCTGAAACTCCTTTTCTGAAATTTGACTCAATTGATTCTGCAACTCCTGACGAGCTGTTTCTGAAATTATACCCTCATCGTTGACGCGCAGACCCTTGAGCTGATCATAAGCAGAAACCAATCTGATTTGCGGTTGGTTACTTTGATCAAAGGTTGATACTCCATAGCCAATAATTCCAGGTCCTCCAGTGGGTCTGCTCTCTAACCGTACTAGGCTCTTCGGCAAGTCAAACGATAACAAATGGTTTAAAAGAGTTTCAAAGATGGGATCACCATAAGAAGCAAAATGCAGCTCTCCCGTGATGTCTGGAAGACCATATTCAAAAGTCCGGCGGGAGGTGGTCAGAGCAGTACCGTCTACGACACCAGGAATATTTCTCACAATGATGGTCTGCTTGGTTAGATCCGGAAGCACTTCACAGCCCAGGTCCTGCAAGTATCTTGACTCTGATAAGGTTTGCCAGATCGCCGCTAAATCGACCGGCGCTTTCGGGCCATCTTGGCTATGGGCCAGCCGTTGGTAGATATGATACAGCTCTTCGGCTTGAATCTCCCGGGCCAGATTGCGTTGACGGGCGAGTTCAGCCCGTTCCCGGGCCCGTTTTTCAAGGGCTTGTTCTGATAGTTTATTTTCTGCCAGAAGCTGAAATTCCTCCCGGGTGACCGGCAAAAGAGAAATCTGCTGCATCCCGACGACCGTAATGATATCAGCCAATCGACTTAGGAGACGGCCGTAAACGATTTCCTCGGCGGAATCGGCATAACAGAGGTTGAGGACAAAAACCTCGGGGTATTTCTGGCCGATGCGGTCTACCCGGCCGATCCTTTGCTCCACCTTCATGGGATTCCAGGGGAGGTCAAAATTGACAAGGAGATCAGCAGACTGCAGGTTTAATCCTTCAGCAGCCGCATCGGTGCAGACCAGAATATCGATCTCTTCCCGGAGAAAACGGCGCTTTATTTCTTCACGATCGACGCCAACCAATCTCCAATTCTTTGAATCTGTGTATTGACCGCCCCGTCCGGAGAATGTACCGATCAACAACCGCTGGTCAATTTTTCGCAAGCGGCCGACGATATCGCATAATGTATCATAAAATCTGGTAAATATTACTGTTTGCCTGACGCGATTAGTCCCCTTGATTCTGCGGTCATTTAGAACCTTGAGCAGGACTTGCATTTTGGAAGAAGGCCCGGAGAGATTCTCCAGTGGGTCGAGAATTTGTTTAAGAAATTCCCATTCCCATTTTAAATCATCCGGACTCCGGTTTTCTAAGAGACTCTGGACAAAAGGGGTATCTTCATCGGCATCTTCCAGCAGGTCTTCCAGGTCCCATTCTTCCAAAGATACTTCCCCTTGCTTAGCAAAATGTTCCAGGGTGTATCTGACTCGCTGGCGGCGTCGTTTCAGGGTCTGTTGTATGGCAAAGAGGCTGGAGGCAAAACGCAAACGAATAAAACTAAGGTAAAATCCCAGGACTGCGATGATCTGGCTTCTGCTGTCCTGTCCGGAAAATCGGGCGGCAAGCTCCCGACAATAGATTTCGAGTTGGTCATAGCACTGCTTTTCCTGGGGCGTAAAGACAATGCGGGGAAGGGGTAAGATAGTTCTTTTCGCCAAGTTGGCAGTCAACTGATTTCTTTCCCGATAGATCTCTAACAGCGGCCGGGTATGGCGGAGCATAACCCGATGTAAAGGAGACGCAATAAAGAGTAATCGTATAATCCCTTTGACATCAGCCGCTGCTGGGCGCCTGTCTTGTTCCAGCCAGCGGCGCACGGCCAAACGGCTCCTGCCATCCACCACCACCTGTTTGAGGTAGGCATTATGGTAAGGGTCATGGTGCTCCAAGGCAAGGATGACGTGGCGAACAAAAGCCCATTCCCTTTCGGTTACCTGCTCCTCCCGTACCAGCCTGGTCAGAATATCGTAATACCATTGACTGAGACCTGGATCGAATTGAAAAGGACCGGTACGATTCGTCAGGGAAATCAGATCGAAGACCTCAATCGGATCCAATTGCATGGGGGTGGCTGTAGCCATAAGCAGGCATTTGCTTTTGGGGCGGAGGATTTCGGCCAGCGTCTTGTGTAAACGACCGAATTTTGGTTCGGCCCTAAGCCCCTGGGTGGAATTCTTGCGGCGGGCGCAATGCGCTTCGTCGAGAAGTGTAAGACCAAAGTCAGCCGCCCGTTTGAGCATAGCTTCCTTCTCTGGCCTTACCAACAGGCCGGTTGAGATGATCAAGAGGTCGGGGTCAAAAAGAGAGCCGGAGCTTTTTTGCTCTTCCCAAGGCCACAGATATTCATGGCGTGGTTCAGCGCCGCCCAAGGCCCGGGCAAAAGGTAAGAAAAATTTCCCGGCCATCTCCCGTTGCCATTGCTCGGTCAGGCTGGCAGGAGCCGCCACCATAACCCGGGGCACCAATCCCGACAGATACAGGGAGCGAATGATCAGACCGGCTTCAATGGTCTTCCCCAAACCGACCTCATCGCAGAGCAGATAACTGAAAGGCCAGGTGGCAATAACCCGCCTGGCCACGACCTGCTGATGCGGCCAGGGTGTAATGGGTGCAGTTTCCAACCCGACAAAACGTCCACTAGGCAAACGAGGTCCATCTTTAATCAGAGCAAAACGCAGGAGCTCCAGGGGCGCAGGAGGTGGAATCTCCAGAGGCGCGGCGCTGGTGCCGTCAATTTCCTGGGGGCGGGACATGCCTTCGGAAATATTAATCAACCGTTGCCGGACCGCTTCCGGGAGGCTGAGCACCCGCATTCCGCAGGCCTGATCTTGCCAGAGATTTTGAAACTCCTCATCCGCCTCCACAACTCTTTGTTGCTCCGTTTCCCCGCGCCATTCACAGTGGACATCAATGTTTTCGGCATTCAGGGTGAGGGCGGTCTTGGATTCGTTCAAGGAGCCGCTGATATACATCCGATTACCCAGGGCATCGGCCAACACGCCCCACTTCATGTGGACATAGCCGTCCTCCACCGACTCAAAAGGGAGGGGCTCGCCGCTGTGGGCATGCACCCGCAAGGCCACCTTGATCTCCAAAACCTGCCTGGCGATGAGCCAGCCCAAGAGCTGCACCCCGTGGCGGACATTCTCCGGCCACGTCTCAGGCTGATCGAGGCCAACCTTGAGAGCTTGCTCCAACAAGGTATCAGTTGGTGGCTCCTCAGTCTCCTGATTGGCATAAGCATCGAGAATGGCGCGGACATCTTTGGGGTCCAAATCAGCACCCACGATCAGACGGATTTTGCCTTCCCGACGGGCAAAGGTGGTGAAACCCTGGGAGGCGGCGGCCAGGGAGGTAGAGCGGAAGTATCCCGCCACCCGGTCGTAGCGGACGGCCCGCTGTAGCACTGGGATATAAAAATCGTGGAGAATATTGATGGGTTTGCCGCCGGGGCCGGTGGCAGAACTGCGATAGGAAAGGCGCCAGGGATAGTCCCGAAAATCAGGGAGGTCACTGCCCACCGTAAACTGTTCAGTTCCAGGTTGATCGGCCATAATTTAAATATCTTGAGGATTCGGCAAGGGCGGTCGTCGTCAGGTGTTCTTTTTGATGGTTTGGCCTATCTCTGACAGATATTCCGGGGCGAAATCCGCGCCGTTAGGCCATTTAACGGTTTTGGTCTCGGGATTAACTTTTACCTGCTGAAAAAATTCTTGATTCTGGAGGGGTTCGAAAACCTCCCCATACAGGTCGTCCTTTAAATCCAAGTCTTTGATCTGGCCGTCGTTGAACCAGAGGCGCAGGTGAAAGCCGCCCAGATAACTGATTTGGTTGATATGTAAAAACATGGTCTCCCCTATGGTAACGTGGCTGTGTTCTTTAAGGGCTGCCGCGCTCTGGATTCGTAGGGTGGGCAATGCCCAACCTACGTTATTTACCTCAGCCCGAACAAAATGGTTGCCGCTTCTTGGCGCAAATCCTGATCATCCATCTTCCCGGCCCAGACCTGGAGGAGATCCAGGATCTTGCCCCGCTGGTCGGCGGCGTGTTGGTCCAGGTAAGCCCGGGCCACCGGAATATCCCCCTTCCGGAAGGCCTGGATGACCCCGTGCAGAATATCCCAATGGGTCTGGGGGTTGGCCAGACGGTTCTCGTTGCGCTCCTCCGGTTTGGCCAGGCGCAGCTTGGAGCCTTTGCGCACCAGGGGAGCATGGAAGCCGCTCGTCTCGGCGTGGGCCCCCCGGCTGCGCCTCCCGGTGCCCTGCTGGTTAACGCCGATCATGCGGCCCTCCACCCGGTAGCCGGCGGGCTTGCTGATGAGAGTGATGTTTAAGGAGCGGGAAATATTCAAGGCCTCATCAAAGGCAAAATCATTGAGGCCCCAGATGCCGAAGGCGGTAAGGGCCAGGGCGGTTTCCGGGTCCAGGTCGTCCACACTCAGCCGCCCTTCGGTGAGCCGCCGGATCTGATGTTCCGCCACCACCCGGCTGGCCTCGTTCATGGCCCGGAGCGGCCCGACCGGCTCATCCCCGTCCATAACCGGCCACTGCTCCGAAAGGACCCGCAAGGCCCGGCCGTAGCAGGCCACCATCTCGTCCACCGGGTTGAGCCGCAACGGGGCAAATTCCACCAACCCTTCTTCTACGGCCCGGCGGATCTGCTGCTGTACCCCCTGGCCGCCGAAGCCGGTCCACGGGGCGGGATGTGCGGAGGTCTGCTGTCTTTTGCGGCAGGAGAGGAAGATGGAGCTGGCGGCGGCTGCCATGTCTTTGTGATGGATATCCTGGGAAGGTTCTGATTCAACCGGAAAGGTTGCAGTTATGGTCCAACCAGATTCAATAATTGCCCGGGTTAATGCTTCCCAGGCGTCTAAATGTTTATGCGTAAACATAAGGGTTAACAGCCCTTGATCTTTTAAGACTCTGCGGCATTCAGAAAAAATTTCTTCCATCATCTTTTCATAGGTAAGCTTAGCCGCTTGAGAGGAACCATCCCTGGCAGGATTAGCAACGGCTTCTTCTTTTTTATTGGTTAATCGGCGATTGAAGACATCTGGATATAGATCTTTAAGGGTTCTTTTTTGCCAGACGTAGAAAAAATCAGAGAGTTCGGCATATTGGACATTATTGTAATAGGGAGGATCAATACAAATAAAATCAACAGATTTATCAGTCACCGATGGGAGGGATGCGGCAGTTCCGTTTAATATGGTTAGTGGGATATTTTCGTCATTATTTAATGGGCCAAGTAATTCAGCGATACCTTTATAGGAATCAATGACCTGTGATAAACCCCAGCCTGCACCCGAATTTGGTCCGGTGAAAATCATTTCGCCAAAGCACCATTTTAAAGAATAATCATGTCTTGTAAAAGTATGAGCTATTACTCCTCTTGGTGCATTCCACAATGTCTGTCTACTGTTATAATCCACCCCTTTATCAATCATAAACTGCAGGTAGGTCACCACCGCCCGGCCTTTTTCGAAGCCTAACGCCTCCATGATCTGCGGTTTGAGCTTATTCAGCCCCTCCACCAGGGTGACGTGGCCCAGGAGCTGGCGGGGGGTGAACATGTCGCACCAGCGGGGCATGCCGTAATGAATGGGGCGGTTATCGTTGCCTTCGGGAAATTTTTCCGTGGGGATCAACCCCTGTGCTTCCCAGTCCGGCCACTTCTTCTGCAAATGGCGCTCGGCCGCAGCCAGGGCCTCGAG
>CAZARS010000139.1:0-6746 GCA_964487625.1 uncultured Desulfobacca sp. | reverse complement strand
AAATTTTCCCCTCCTGGCTGGCAAAACATTTTCTTTTCGATACAATGAAAAGCGTTGACCACCCGCCTGCAAGGAGGATACGGATGCAAGCTCTGGCCATTTCTGGATCGCCCCGCCAAGAAGGCAATACTTGGCAATTACTGCAGCTAGCCCTGGAGGTCCTGGCGGCCGAAGGGTTCCAGACGGAATTCATCTCCTTACACGACAAGGTCATCCAGCCCTGTCTGGCCTGCGGCACCTGTCAGAAAAAGCAGAATCAGTGTGTCCAGGAGGATGATTTCATGGAGATTTTGCAGAAAATGCATCTGGCTGATGTTCTATTGGTGGGCTCCCCAGTGTATTTCGGCTCTGCCACCCCTAATCTCATGGCCTTGCTGGACCGGGCCGGGTATATTGCCCGCTATGGCGACAACCGCTTTTTCCGCAAGGTGGGAGCACCCATCGTCGTGGCCCGGCGGGCCGGCGTAAATTTCACCTACGCCCAACTATTATTTTTCTTCATGATCTTGGGCATGGTGGTGCCGGGCTCCAGCTACTGGCCCATCGCTTATGGCTTGAAACAAGGTGATGCTTTACAGGACCAGGAAGGTGTTGAGACCATCAGGAATTTGGCCAAAAACCTGGCCTGGGTAGCAAAAAAACTCCGGTAGACTGCCATAAAATGGTATACTAACAATTTAGGCAGGCCCAGCCTGCTTATCGGCAAGTCATAAGAATCTTTGAGAGGAAAACCTGGGGCGCCTCATCGGCGTCCGGCAGCCAGCCAGGCAAAAGGAACAATGGCGGTTGTCCTAAAAAAGCGAGTAGCATGAAAACACTGCCAACCATTCAGATTAAGGATGCAAACAAGGAAGTCATTTTTGTCCAAGGGGGGATGGGCATCGGTATTTCGTTAGCCCCGTTAGCCCGGGCGGTGGCCAAACGGGGGGGCATTGGGACAATCTCCAGTGCTGGTTTAGCAGCCATTGTCAGTAAACGCTTGGGCCGTAAGGTCAATGACCGGGAAGCCGCGGCCATCGAAGTGGCCGAAGCCAAACAGGGGGGTGGCTGTATCGCCATCAACATCATGGTGGCATTGCACCAGGCTTTCAACGACTCTATCCTGGGGGCGTTGGATGGCGGGGTGGATGCCATTATATTGGGCGCCGGCCTGCCCACCAATCTCCCGGAGGAATTGGCCACCGCAGCTGTAGCCCTCATTCCCATTGTCTCCTCGGTAAAAGCCCTACGCATCATCCAACGCCGCTGGCAGGAGCGTTTGCACCGCCCCCCCGACGCGGTGGTTCTGGAAGGGCCGCTGGCTGGCGGCCACCTGGGGTTTGCCCCCGATGACGTGGAAAAAGAGGAGTTCTCCTTGGAGCGGCTCTTCGGCCCGGTGAAAGAATTTGCCCAAAAAAACGGCGATTACCCTGTTATCGTGGCGGGTGGGATTTTTTACCATGAAGATATCGTGCGTTGGGTGAATGAGTTTGGCGCGGATGGCGTGCAGCTGGGCACCCGCTTCGCTGCAACCCATGAGAGTGGAGCGTCGCCGGCCTTCAAACAAGCCATCCTGAATTGCCGGGCCGAAGACATCATTGTGGCTAAACATCCGGGCTCACCCTGTGGTCTGCCATTCCGGGTGATCAAAACCTCGCCCGGCTACCAACTGGCCTTGCAAAAAGCCCGGCCCCCCAAATGTAATCGCGGCTTGGTCTTGAAAAAGGATGAGAAAGGCAAATTCACGGTCTGTTCCGCCAAAGATTCGTACGACAGTTTCTGCATCTGCAATGTCCTCTATAGTGCCCATGGCTTTACCGATAAAGAAGAACCCATCTTCACCATCGGCGGCCGGGGCCATTTGGTGGATCGCATCCTCTCGGTGGATGAGTTGATGGATGAGTTGCTCGGGGTCAATGGTTTGCCCAAGGAGAGGGCCAAGAACGATTAAGGCCTGACTCTGCTGGCGTCAGCCAGCTTTTGGCCCGGAGCCAAGGATACCTTGACATACGAGGGTCGTTATCGCTATAATTCCTCATAACTAGTTTGGGCTTGTAGAGCCTTAGCAGAAAAGCCATGAAGGCTGCCGTGTCTGGCCACACGCATCTTTCGTGGTTTTTTTTTGGACTAATTTGGAGCTTAGCACAATCTGCAAGAGGAAAGAGAGGACATTATGTGTGAAGCAACGGCTTATATTCTGAAAAATGGTCAAGAAGAGGTTCTCCTGCCGGATGTGGATATCATCGAGCCTGAGGGCGATGGCCTAAGGTTGGTGAGCATCTTCGGAGAGCAGAAGGTGGTCAGAGCGCGCTTCCATCAACTGCGCCTGGGAGAACATAAGATCATTCTCCTCCCCAAGCAATAGGGGCCGGTGGCTCAAAAGAGGCTCAGGCTCGGTGGGCCGCTGGCACTTGTGCTTGCCAGGCCTTGCCAAGGGCGCGATAAAGGAGGAGATACAGGGGAGAGCCCGGCGTTGGCCCGCTCTCCCTCTCACCCCAGACCCGAGCAGATGCCATGCCCACTGTTGACCCAGGCGTAGAGCGCTATTTCCAGGTGATGGACGCCATTGCGGCGGCAGCCCGACGGGTGGGCCGTAATCCGGCCAACATCCGGTTGGTGGGCGCAGCCAAGACGGTGCCGGTGGACCGGCTTCGACCCATTGTGGCGGCAGGTTTGGCCATTATTGGGGAAAATTATCTGCAGGAGGCCAAGGCCAAAATAGCCGCCCTGGATTTGCCGGTGTCGTGGCATTTCATCGGCCACCTGCAGACCAATAAAGCAGCCGCTGCGGTTAAGCTCTTCGAGCTGATCCATTCCGTGGACCGACCTGCGTTGGCCCAGGCCTTGGACCGAGCGGCAGGGCGCCTCGGCAAAATACAAGATATCCTGCTGGAGGTGAATATTGCAGGGGAGGCCAGTAAATCCGGAGTTGCCCCGGAGCAAGCACCGGCCCTTTTGCACACCTGTGCCCAGTTACCCCATCTGCGGGTCCGGGGTTTAATGACCATGCCCCCCTGGCGGCCCGATCCAGAAGAAGTGCGGCCTTATTTCCGCCAATTGCGGGAGCTCCGGGATCAGCTCCTCACCCTGCACCTGCCGGGCGTGACCTTGGCAGAGTTGTCCATGGGCATGTCTGATGATTTTGCGGTGGCCATTGAAGAAGGGGCTACGCTGGTGCGGATCGGCACGGCCCTTTTTGGGCCACGGCCTCATTGACTTCCCCTGAGCCAGGCATTAATTTTGAATATCTTTATCAGAGGTCGGTTGCGGCCCCTTGAGAACTTCTCTGAAGGAGAAAACATGAGTAAACGACGTTTCAGCAAGGTAATCGGTTTCGTGGCCATTGTGGTCTTCCTCGGCGCCTTAGCCGTCGGCCCCACCTGGGCTGGTGGCGTTATCCATGGGAATCAGAATAACCCTGGCCAGCCCGTCGACATTAAGAAATTTGTCAAACCTGGCCAGACCACGATTATTGATATGTATAGCAAGTATTGTCCACCTTGCGAGAAGATCGCCCCCATCTTGGCCTCTGTGGCGGCCAAGCGCCCCAAAACCCAGGTGGTGAAACTGGATATTAACCGGCCCGACGTCAAGGGCACCATAGATTTTGACTCTCCCTTGGCCAGGCAACAGAACCTGCGTTTCGTGCCCTTTATCTTGATTTTCGACGAACAAGGCAACTTACAATACCAAGGGCAGGAAGCCATTAACAAGGTCCTGGAATGGAACAAATAATCAGGTAACCTCCAAGCCTTATCTACAGTTCGCCTGAAGGGGAGGAGCTCCGCCCTGGCCAGCTCCTCCCTTTGTGTTGATAAGGCGTACAACCCTCCTACCTCTCCGACCTTGCGGCTCAATCCCCGTTGCTTTTATTGATGTGACATGGCGGCGGCGTTGCTGCCGAGTTTCTTGTCTTCTGTTATAATGGTTACATCTTGGAGCAAAGGGCAGGAATATTAAAATTGAGAGGCAAGATAGGGTGGATAAGCCCTGCCGAGATGGAAACCTTGGAACCGCACGTTCTTATGGTGGTTTTCCCCAAGTGCTCTGGTATCCTGGACTGATTGCCAAATAATCTCACGTGGCCTGCGAATGGCTCTTTATGTCTTATCCCCTCTCCCGCTTGCGGCGGGAGAAGGTGAAAGGGCACCATATTTTTTGATTGTACCTGGTCATAAGAAGGAAAGACAGACGCCATGCAAACAGAGCAAGGAATGGGGTTGGGGGCGCTGCTGGCCCTGATGGGCATGATTCTGTTATTGGTGGCCAATTTCCAGCGTCGGGCGGGACGCCGGCGCCCCCGGGGCGCAGCCCCGCCTGGCCTGATCGCCCGCTGGGGGGGGATAGTCGCCCTCGGCCTCATTGCGCTAGGACTATTCTTGATGATTAAGAAATAACCGGCCGGACATATCTATTACGAAATCATGAGGGAAAACGGGGGCTCCGGTGGCAGTTCTCTCCGCTTTGGAGGCGGGGCGCGTGCTGGTCAGGTCGGTGAAGTGGCGTCCGGAGCATGCCCAGCTTGGGCGGGGCCTGGAGGTTAATAAACATTCATAGAACCCTATCGAATCAGAGCCGTTAGAGCCGTATCGGCAGGGAACCGGCGAAGCGGCTTTTTACCCTGTCGGTAGCCTGGGAAAAGCTTTCCTGAGCTCAAATCCTTTTCTCCATTACCCATGATCTACATCGGTACCTCTGGTTGGCATTATGACCATTGGCGGGGGCCCTTCTATCCACCCGATCTGCCGCCGCGACGTTTTTTGGCATATTACCAGCAATTTTTGTCCGCGGTGGAGATCAACAATTCCTTTTATCGGCTTCCCAGCGCGGCTGCCGTCAGCGCTTGGCGGGAGGGCGCGCCAACAGGTTTCCGCTTCGCGGTCAAGGCCAGCCGGCTCATCACTCACCTGAAAAGGCTCCAAGGGACCGAAGAGGCCGTGGGCACCTTTTTGGCGCGCCTCAGTCTCCTGGGCCCCACCTTGGGACCGATCCTCTTCCAACTGCCGCCGCGCTTCCGTTTCCATCCCGAGAGATTGGCAACGTTTTTGGCCAGCCTGCCCACCACCTACCGTTATGCCATGGAGATGCGGGACCCCAGTTGGCTTGTGCCCGAGGCTTATGCCCTCCTGGCCCGATTTCGGGTCGCCTTCTGCCTTTATGAGATCGCCGGTTTCCTCTCGCCCTTGGAGGTGACCACAGACCTGGTGTATATTCGCCTGCATGGCCCCGGCGGGGCTTACCAGGGCTCCTATCCCGACGCTACCTTGCACCAGTGGGCCGAGCGCTGTCGGGGCTGGCAGGCCCAGGGCCGAGAGGTCTATTGCTTTTTTGATAATGACGAAGCGGGTTATGCAGTGCGTAATGCCCTCACCCTCCAACAATTTGTGGAGGCTGGTTAAGGAAGAAGCGTCAGGATAAAGCTGTCAGGGTTATGAAAGTCAGGTTGGGAAGCGGGATGGCTGAGGGCCCAGAAGGTGAAGCGGCCGTCGGGATGTTCCAGGACGGCGCTCAGGGCCAGGTGCCAGGGCTCATGGGCTGGCAGCAGGCCAGCCAGTTCAAGGTCGGCCTGCAAACTGAAGCGGCCCGGCTGCCGATGGCTGATCAAGGGCAGATGGGTGATGGCCGCCTCTTCGGCGATACCCTGCCGATAGCCGCTTAGCCGGAAGAAGTTCCAGTCTCCCGAGGGTGATAGATTGGCCTCCCAATACCCGTTGTCCTCTGAGGTTTTCAGGAAAAATTCCATACAGGTGGATTCCCACAGCAGCCAGCGGCGGGTCGGCAGCTGGGCCGGTGCCTGAATGATGACGTCCTGGAGCTGACCTGACAGAGTATAGGTGAGGTTTAATCGAGACCCCTGACGGGTAACATGCCCGCCCACCAGCAGGGCCGGCCGGCAGAGGCTGCCCGGAAAGGGGTGGAGGATAAACTCTCGGCTGGTCATAGGGAAACTCCAAACAGGCGGCGGATTTCCTCTTCCTGGGCCTCGATGCTTGCCGTCAGGTTAAATTGGACCATGGCCCGCCAGAGGTTCTGCAGGGGGTGCTGGCAGCGGAAATAGACATCGCCAGCCAGGAAGTCGGTGAAGAACCTAAGCCCCAGCTCAAAGGCAATGAGACGCAGACTTATGTACCCATAGGCATAATCGGCGGGTGTGAGGAGCGGGCGGGCCTGAGAGAGATACCCATCCCAGAGGGCCCGAGCAAGACGGAGATCAAAATGCACCTGGTCCCACGCCAGGGTCTCCTCCCCCAGAGTATTGGCCACGGAGCGCAGGCAATCTCCCAGATCCGTCTGGAGTAGGCCGGGCTTGACGGTGTCCAGATCGACCAGCCCCACGGCCTGGCCGGTAACCGCATCCAGCAAGACATTGTTGACCTTGGGGTCGCCGTGGGTGACCCGCAGAGTCAACTTGCCTTGTTGTCTGGCCTCTTCCAGGAGGCCCACTTCAGCCCGGCGCTGTTGAATGAACTCCTGGGCGTAGATAACCTCGGGGAGAGGAGGGGGTGTGATCCGAGCCGCGATGGCGTCATAGGCGGCCAGATAGAGGGGCGTCACATGAAAACCTGGCAGGGTATCCGCCAGGCTGGCGGGCGGCAAGTCCTCCACGAGGAGATGGAAACGGCCCAAGGCATAGCCCACTTCCCAGGCCTGGCTTTCCTCCTGCACCGCATCCAAGGTATAGGAAGCCGGAATGTAAGTCAGGGCCCGCCAGACCGCGCCTTCATAATCCTGCCAGCAATCCTCTCCCTGAGTCGTGGGCAGGAGCT
>CAZARS010000138.1:5695-6894 GCA_964487625.1 uncultured Desulfobacca sp. | reverse complement strand
GGGGGTGACATTTTCCATTTGCAGTTAGGGGGTGACATAATCATATTGCAATCACAATATGACGGATTTTGGTTGACATGAACTCTGTTGGCTGCTAAATTTTTATTTTAGTCATGGAAATTGATAGGGGGCCGTTAGCTCAATTGGTAGAGCAACTGACTCTTAATCAGTAGGTTCGGGGTTCGATCCCCTGACGGCCCACCAGAAAAATCAAGGGGTTAGCTAGAACGGCTCACCCCTTAATTTTTGCCGGATGAGAGTCTGGGTGAGACTATCGCTGGCAAGGTTGATCCCGTTTGCCTTGTCGAAAACCGCTATGGCTTCCCGGTCTGGTTCACCCCTGGAGTGGAGCTAACTGCCGATCATAGTTCTATTTCCCCATCACAGTACCATAGTTCAGGATGCTGAGGGCCTGCCGCCCATCTCCTTTCGGAGATAACTGATATAAATCTAACCAAAGGGGTGGCATCACCGGCTGCAGTCCGGGGATGGCAGCATCACAATTGTAAGCGCAGTCATGGCTTTTTTCGTTTTCAGAGCAGTATGGCCATGGTATCATTGCAGGAGATCGTGGCGGTGCCAACCTGACGGGGACTTAATCCGGCGGGTAAGCCAGGCGGTTATCGCTGGCGTGGAAGGCACCCGAGCAATAACCCAAGCAGGAAAGGAGATGCCCCATGACTTTCGGGAAGCAGGCAGTGATGGTTGCGCTGCTGCTCTGTATTGTGCTGCTGGCGGTCCCCGCCTTGGCCGGGTCGGGCCCCTACGTTGCCAAGGATTTCAGCAAACTGAAGGGTATGCCCGGCTTCAGTGACAAGGCCTTGGATTTGCACTTTACCTTATACCAAGGCTATGTCAAGAACACCAACGAGTTATTGGAAACCCTCAGCAAAATTGCCGCCAACACCCCGGCCTATGCCGAGCTCAAACGGCGTCTGGGCTGGGAATTCAATGGTATGCGCCTCCATGAACTGTATTTTGGCAATCTGGGCGGCGATGGCAAATTGGACCCCAACAGCAAGATCGCCAAAAAACTGGCAGAACAGTTCGGCAGTGTGGACAATTGGCTGGCCGATTTCAAGGCTACCGGCGCCATGCGGGGCATCGGCTGGGTGGTGCTTTATGAGGACCCCACCAATGGTCGGCTCATCAATACCTGGATCAATGAACACGACGTCGGTCACCTTGCCGGCGGCCGC
>CAZARS010000138.1:3814-5626 GCA_964487625.1 uncultured Desulfobacca sp. | reverse complement strand
CGGGCGGAATATATTGAGGCTTTCTTTAAAAATGTGAACTGGCAGGCTGTGGAGGCCCGCCTGGGTAATTAAGAGAGAAACGAGACAAGGATTGGACGAGTTCCTGGCGGTTTGGCAAGATGTTCCGCCCGATGGGACTGTGGGAGGAAAGATATGGCAACCTTCATTATGTTCGGCAAATATTCGGCTGAGGCTCTGAAAGGTATGAGTCCGGCCCGGACCCAACAGATCGTTGAAGCCGTCAAGAAACTCGGCGGTGAAGTCCAGGGGATGTACGCCATCCTGGGCGATTATGATTTGGTCTTTATCCTGACGCTGCCAGATAATGCTGCGGCTATGCAACTATCGGTGGCACTCAATAAAATGACCGGCATCGGCTTCACCACGGCCCCTGCTGTCACTGCCGCCGAGTTTGACAAACTCATGGCAGCGGTGTAACCGACCTAACCTGGCCTCGGCTCTGGAAGCGGCGCCGTTTGGGCAGGTTCAGCCGCTTCCAGGAACGATTGCATAGCTCCTGGCTCCTGCCAAGTGAAAGGCGAACCTATGTCGGGGACCTTGCCAGCAGCGTCACCGGTCGTGATCTGTCCGGGGTGCGGCTGCCGCCTCAGTGTCAGTGCGCATGCCGAGGTAGTGTATGACGGCCAGCTTTGGTGTCGCCGCTGCCGGCGCTATGAGGCTGATCTTGAGGCCAATCGTGAGCTGGCCGAGCTGCGAGCTTGGGCCCACCGCCTCTGCCAGGCCTTTGCCCAAGACCCGGTGACGGTCCTGGAAAACCCTGCGGCCCGCACCGACTGGCGGCTCTATTGGCAGGACGATGTTTGTCTGCTGGCCGAGGCCTACCATGAGCAGCGGGCCATCCTACTATATCCGCCGGGCCAACGCCTCCTGACCCTCTGCCATGAATTGGCCCACCTCTTCACCGGTCAGGATCACACCCTGGCCTGGGCCCAGACCTTCGCCCATCTTGTGGCCTGGGTCAAGGGCAACCTCCTTCCCTCACGCTGACTCCGGCGCTTCACAGGCAGGCTTGGCCGTATTGATGCGGTCTGGTAAATTATAGCCGCAGATATAATATGGGAGGGCACAGGCCGCTTCCTGACAGATCAAATAGTGGCAGCGGCCGCAGCATTCCGGTATCTCATCTACACAAGAAAAGGGCAGGCCAAGACGGCCGGCCCGAAAATCTTCGAAATTAAACATGGCATCGGTCACAAGGGTTAAGGGTTGCAGATATTGTTCCTGCCCTTACCAGTCGTTGGCCATTAACTTTCGGTGCCACCGAAATGAAAATCCCCGAAGACCCGCATAATCATCCGAGGCCGCTTTTCCGATGTAGTGAAGAGATCGATGTTGCCGGAAAAAGATCCGGCATCCTTTTTCTTATTGCTGACCTCCACCACATATACCTTGCCCGGCACCTCGGGAATGACCTTAATATCAATTTCCTGGGGGATATTGGTCCGCACTTCTTTGATTTCCCATGGTTCCTTGAGATGAGAGACAAACCGTACCTGTTTCTTGATGACCTCTCCCGGCTTGCCCTCCAGCCGGACAATGTGATTCGGCTGGATCTCAATGAACGGTTTGGCGTAACCTTGCATGGTCAGGACGATGGCCGGATTGTTGGGGTCGTTCAAGAACAGGGTGGTCTTCTTGGCAAATTGCCGGAGCACCGAATAGGGCTCGATGGTGAGTTGAATCCGCCCCACTCCCCCCGGCGGGATGCGCCGGTCCGCCTCACTGGTGGTACAGGCACAGTCTGAATCAATATGTTTGATGACCAGCGGCGCATCGCCGCTGTTTTTAACC
>CAZARS010000138.1:0-3794 GCA_964487625.1 uncultured Desulfobacca sp. | reverse complement strand
AGAGCCTGATCTTCAAAGACCTCGCCGAAATCATGGACGGTCTGACTGACTTCGGCCCGAGGGCCGGCATAGGCCACCGCGGCCAGCGGCATCAAGAGGCAGCAGGCGACCAACCCCAGCAGCCGGAGGAACCTGAGGCACAACAGCATAATAGTCTCCTGAAGGCTGTCTCGCCAGACAGCCCCATGTTAGAAGAATTTGGCGATTTCTTCGGGTTTGAGGAGCTTCCCCACCGCTTTTACCTGGCCGTCAATGACCAAGGCCGGCGTCATCATGACGCCGTATGAGGAGATGGTCTTAATATCGGTGACTTTTTCCACGTCGGCCTGAATACCGGCCTTCTGCAGGGCTTCCTTGACGTTCTTGGTTAACTGTTCGCATTTGGGACAGCCAGTGCCCAAGATTTTGATTTCCATACTTCTATCTCCTTCCTTCCTATGCTTTCTCGGTTGGGTTATCGTGAGCCGTAAGGGTACTCGCCTAAGGTTAGAAGTCAGCGGGGGGCAAAGGACTGCAATCGTTCCGGGTGTTCCCCCATGTCCGAACCTGCCACTTTTCCCTCATCCCTCTTCCCTAATGCTTCCCTCACCTTAGGCGGGGCAGCCAGGCCCTGGCCGCGGCCAGACCGGCTTGGACAATCAGCTCGGCCGGAATGGCCTCATACACCTGGCCATTGACCAAGATGGTCCGGCACTCATTATCACCGCACGGACCGCAGCATTGGCTCTGACCGGTTTGGGCACCCAGCCACTCCTCCAAGGAGCGGCCGTTGATGGTAATTAGGTTGGATTGCAGAGGATCTTGGGCAAAGGTAGCCGGATCCAGGGCGGTTTTGTCCAGTCTGACGGTAATGCCCCAAGGTGCCAGAGTCTGCTGCAAAACCCGGCAGGCCTCGCTTACCGCCGCCTCCGTAGCGCCGCAGCGCTGGCAGGTTTCGTCTCCATCCAGGAGCCGCTGCCAATGTATCAGAATAGTTTTATCGCTTTTCTCCATGGTTTTCCGGCATGACATCGTAATCCAGGGGCCGCCAGCCGTATTCGTCCAGATAAGCCAGGAGATTCTCCCGCTTGGCCTGGTATTTGTCCTCCCACAGAGGTGGACAGGCCTGGGGGGTGGTCTCTCCCTCCCGCAGGGCCGTGGCAAAGGCCATACAGGTGGGATAGCCACAGGCTTTGCAGTTGGTCATGGGGAGGTTTTTCAAGATGGTGATAACCTTGAGACCGGCCTGACTGGTGTAGCGGGGAACGATCTGCTCCCGGCGTTCATAAACCTCATTGATTTGATCGGTAATCCATTTTACCAGGGCATGCGTTTCATCCAGGTCCTTCATGCCCCGGAAGGCGATCTGGCTGGCGTGCAGAGTGATCCATTTGCCGTCGCTCAGCTTCAACATCAGGGTCTGATGCTGTTGGTCATACTCCCAGCCGCCCAACTCTGCATTGAGATAGGGGAAGACCGGCGAGATATCCGCCCTGAAAGTGGCGATGGCATGGAGACGATCCCGGATCGTATCCATCTTGGGCCGGAAGATCTCCAGATGATCAATCTTGGGCAACAGGGCCATGTCTTACCCCCGGAACTGAATGAGAAGGGTTTGCAACCGCTGGCGCAAATGCCTGCCAAAAGTCATGAGCCAAGCAAAGACCACTCCCACCAAGCTGGCGGCCCCTGGCCCCACCGGACAGCCCGGTTTACCGCAAAAGGGGCAGACCGAGGAACTGGCATAAATGCCGGCGAAAATGAGCCACCATTTGACATAGTGCGTCAGACCGGCCAGCCAGGCCCGGCGGCAACCGCTTTCTGGGACGACGGGTTGGCGCGGTTGATAGTGCAGTTGGCCCAATGCCTGGTCGGGTTGGAACCTCGCCAACGGCGACGGCAATGTCTGGCTTGGTTTACTAGCCATAATAGGCTCCAGGCGGCTAGAGGGGGGGGTGGATTTTCGAGTTTCGAGTTTCGAGTTTCGAGTTTCGAGTTTCGAGTTTTGCAGGTCAGCACCAAGATCAACGGCATGGCCAGGAGACCGAGCTCAAAGGCGCCTTGCCAATCGACAGAATTGATTAAATAAGGGTCTGAATGCCCTGATATAACATATAAACTCCGGCCAGGAAGAGCAGGCTGCCGGCCGCCTTCTGGATGGAGAGGCCCAGTTGCGTGCCTTTGGAAGCCAGGTATTCCTCCAGGACGCTGGTAAAGGTCCCGGCCAGGATGATGAGGGTGCCTTGCCCCAGGGCGTAGAAGAAGAGCAGCGCCGTGCCATAAGCCACCTGCTGCTGCACCGCGGCCAGGGTCAGGATGACCACCAGGACGGGACTGGCACAGGGCGACAGGACCGTGCCGAAGAGCATCCCCAGAATCAGGGCCCCCACCAGCCCGGTGCGCTTGGGCAAGAGGCGCTGCGAACCCTCCAACTTCAGATGAATGACGCCTGACAGGTGCAGGCCCATGATAATGAGCACCGCGGCCAGGATAAAATACCAGACTGGGCCGCTCATGCCGAACATGGTGCCCATGAGGGAAGCGATGGCCCCCAGGGCCGACATGACGATGGCCAGACCAACTACAAAGGTTAGGGAATAGAGGAAGGCCTGCCGTCTATTGGCCCCGGCATATCCCCCCACGAAGCCGATGACCAAGGGGATGCTGGCCAGGATGCAGGGGCTGGCCGTGGCCAGCACCCCGCCCAGATACGAGGCGCCAAAGGCCAGGGCCGGTTGGTTTTTGACCAACTCGCCCAACGCCGCGGATATATTCATAATGGATTCCTCTTTACTTAATAAAGTTCAGCTTTCTGAGTTTATCCACGAGGGCCTCTTCGGGCATAAAACCCATGTGGCGATCCACTTCTTTGCCGTTGGCATCCAAAAATACTTGGGTGGGCACGACCATGATCTTGTATTGCTGGAAAAGGGGCCGCTCCTTGTCGGCCATGATCAGCCGCACCTCAATCTGGTCGCCATACTTGGCCTTGATGGCATTCAGGACTTTCTCCATCTGGATGCAGGGGGCGCACATTCCCATGCCAAAATCCCACAGGGCCGGTTTGGCCGGAGCCGGTGCGGCCGTATTCTGGCCCAGGGCCGGGAGGCTCCAGGCGAGACAGAATGAAAGGAAACAAACCATAAAGATGTTTCTGCTTGTTCTTGACATCAAAGGTCATTCTCCTTGCACGATGAGACGAGATCGAGGCCGGCCCTGGCAGCCGGGGCCGATGCCCCTTAGTATACCATACCGAACACCCAGCCCACGAACGTGGACAGGATGACCACCAGGCTGATAAAAACGGCCGTCCTTTTAAAGCCCATGATGCTATTGATAACAATCATGCTGGGCAGACTCAAGGCCGGGCCGGCCAATAAGAGGGCCAGAGCCGGGCCGTGGCCCATGCCCGAGCCCAACAGGCCCTGGACGATGGGCACCTCAGTGAGGGTGGCAAAATAAAACAGGGCGCCCGACAAGGCGGCAAAAAAGTTGGCCCCCAGGCTGTTCCCCCCCACCAGGGCAGTAACGTAGCGGTCGGGAATCAACCCGGCATCGCTGCCAGGACGGCCTAGGAGCAGGCCGCTCACCACTACGCCGCCCAAGAGAAGGGGGAAGATAAGCTTGACAAAGGTCCAGGTGGCTTCCAACCATTCGGTGATCTCTTCTTTATTAAACCACACCTTCAGCAAGATGGCCAAAGAGATGAGGAAGGCAATGGTCAGATACCATTTAATGTTAAAGACCGCCTGGTAAAATCCTACCGGCAGGCTGGGCTTGGCCCAGGCAGCAAAGACCAGGATGGCCACCAGATT
>CAZARS010000137.1:0-7118 GCA_964487625.1 uncultured Desulfobacca sp. | reverse complement strand
CAGTCGTTGACCACTTCCCCTCTTCCCACTGATCGTTGGCCGCTGGCTTCTCGGCCACTTCCTCCTTCGAGGCCCCTGGTTCTTCCAGATACGTTTTCGCTTCCCGTATCGTCCAGACAACGCCAGCCTGTGGATTAATTATCTTCTCCCTTTTCCCGTTTTCCGGACTCATTGGATCATTCCTCAGCAATATAGTCATTCAGAATCTGATACTGGGCCAGAAACAGCACCAACGACGGACTGCTGGCCAGCTTCTCCTCTCGCAGCAGCAGCAGCGGCCGAATTTCCATTCCCAAATCTTTCCCCAGGAGCAGGCGCCGGACATCATCCAAAATCCTCATCACCCCCGCTCCTCTGGCCTCATCCTGGCTGCGGTAGCTGCGGTCCCCGACCAGCACGTTTACCGTTACCGCCTGGTGGTAATACGGCATAGTCACCGCCTCATATTCCGCCCCGCCGATTTCGACCAAAATCCCCGGAAACCCGCGCCGGAACTGCTCCAGCGCCTGCTGCTCATCCAGCTCCCCTGCATACCCCCGTAAGGTTTTGAGATAGGTCAAACCGCTCAGGGCCGCCAATACTGCGCTTTCGTAGTCGCTCAACGTATAATTCATTTCTGAATCAGCCACTCGCTCCAGCGGCGGAGGAAATAGTCCCAGTCCTCCCGCTGCACCAGGAGAAACGGCCGGGCCGGCATCTTCCGGGTGCCATCCTGATGGAAGAGAGCATACCGAACTCTGGAACTGATCTCCACCCGGTCCCGATAGGCCCGGGCCACAATGCTGCGCCGCAGCCGCCCGGTATCCGTCAATATCTTCCGCCCGGCCATTGCTGCGGCGCCTCTGGTATTCAGCTTCCCCTTCCTGGTCCACCAGGATTTTCTCGCCCCGGCCCAACCCATTAGGGTTGACGGCTTCAGGGGCGCCCACCGGTCCGGCCGCCCCTGCTCATCAAAATTGCGCTGGATGCTGGCCTCCATCCGTCCGGCCATGTCCTGGGTGATGGGCAGCGGGTCTCCCAGCTTTGCCGACAATTGGCGGAACAACGCCGTTGCCCCCCGGTCCTCGTAAACGATCCGATAACGCATCACCAACCCGCCAGCTTGCCGCGGTCAAACAGTCTGGTCTGGCTGCTGATCTCGGCGATGCCACTGTCTCGGGCTGCCCCGCCCTCCATCTCCCCCAGCGTGGCCAGCCCCCGGGAGACATCACGCAAAAACTTAATGGCGTCCTCGTATTTCTGCCGCCGGATCTCCGGCATCTGGTCCCGCCGGCTGAACAAATGGTAAATGGCCATATCCACCGCCAGAGACCGGACCACCTCCGGCACCGGCGAGAAGGGCACGGCATACCGTCCCCCGCAATAGGCATTGATCTCCGCCTCAGCCTTGGCGATCGCCTCGGCGACCACCTCCGCGTCCGGCACCCCGCCAGCCTCTGCCGTTAATTCCGACAGTTCCTCCACTGGTATCAATTTCTCAATGTCTGTCTGCGTGGAATAGGCCATCATTCCACCTCAATCGACAATATCGCCCCGGCCGGCGTCGCCACCGAACAATCTGCCCAAGAGAACCCGATTTTCGTCATTAGGTTGCCCAGGAAAAACGTTGCTGGCCGGTCATAGTCCAATCGGACAATTTTCGGCTGATCACCGGCTGCTTCGTAAAACGTCACATAGTCCCCCTCGGCAAGGCCCGTCAACCTGATCTCCCGGATGATCATGTCCCGGCTCATCACCCAGTCGCCGCCCGTGGTCCCCAGATCCACCTGAATGAACTTCTTGCCCACAATTTCGGTTACTGCCATCTCTGGCCTCTCTTATCTGGACAAGGTTTAACTGTCCACTCTTAGGTCAGCCACGGCACCACCAGCAGCTCCGCCGTGCCCCGCCAGATATTGGTCTTCGACCCGCCGGCCGTGGCATCTCCCAAGACCATCTCCGCCAGCAGGATTTCTTTGGCCGCGGCTTCCAGGCTGGGCGGCACCACCAACAGGTTCGGCCGGATGCCCAGCGGCACGCCGTCATCGTTTTTAAACCCCATCATCGCCGTGCGGGCCGCAGCATAGTTGGAAGCATTCAGGGTCTGCTTGCTGCCGTAGGCCAACTGCCACAGGCCATAGCCGGCCGCACCACGGTAGTCCACGCCATAGCGGAATTTCTTGCGCATAAAGACATGCTCATCGTCGGGGCGGTCCTGGCGGACCAATTGCGCCATTGTCCGGCGCTGAAACACAAACGGCTTGATAGCCCTGGTAGTATCCAGCAGGTACCAGGCCGTGCCGCTGCCGCCGCCAGTATTGCTGACATTAGCGCCGCCCACCTCATGATCGGTATCAAAGAAATACTGGCCGTCATAACACACCGTGCTGAAGCCAGCCGCCATCAGATCCGCAATCAGCTTGTCCGGATGCTGTTTAGCCGCCCGGCCCAGCTCCGCCACGATGGGGTTGTAGATGCCCAACTGGTCGTCTTCGATGTCGTTGCGGTCCACCTCCACCGTTGCCTCGTAATCCTTGTTCGTCAGTTCATAATGGCCGGCCGCGAGAGACCTGATCTGCCGGTCGCCGATCCATTCCCGCAGCATGGGAAACTGCAGCATGAAAGCATAATCGTTGGACCGGGTGTTGGATGGCACCACCATCGCCAACCGCTCAAAAAACGTCTCCGCCCCTTCAAAGGCGTCGTTGAACACGGCGCTTAAGGCCGTATAGAGATTGCTCAAATTCCCCTGATTGATAATCATCTATGCTTCTCCCTTCTCCCTCTTCCCTTTTCCCTGTTTTTAGGACACCCAGGCCTGGCCGATATCCACCAGCCCCCGCGTCGCCGAGATATACTGCACTAGCCGGCCGCAGGGGATATCGTTCGTCGTTACCGAGGCCGGCGCGATCGTCTCATCATCATACAGATACATGACCGTGCCGACAGAGGCCTGAGTCAGCGTATTGCCCTTGAAATCAAAGACTCCTGCCCGCCTCACCACCACGTTCTTGTCCCCGTTGCTGCCGGCCGAGTTGTCTACATTTTGCATCGCCACCCCCATGAACCGTAGACCTGCAGTGTCCGCCCCCGGCACCGCATACCCCGCACTGTTCACCGCTACCAGGGACCCGGCATAGATCTTGGTAGATGCCGCTACCGGCACCTCAATCTCAATGCCTTCCCGATACGTCGTATTCCGGTCTTTCGTCAACGCCATTGCTTACGCCCTCTCACTCGCTTGTTCTCGTTCTCTCTGCTGCTGCGCCTTGAACTTTTCCGGCGCCAGCCCCATTGCCTGACACAGGGCCAATTCCTCTCGACTTAACCCCGTTGCCCCTTCTCCGGTAATTGGCCCCTGGTCCCTGGCCTCTGGCCTCTCAGCTACCGGCACCTGCACCGGCGCCGTCGCCACGTAGGCCGCAAACCCCTCCGGGTCGCTCTGGGCATATTGCCGCGCCCACTCCCGCTGCGCCGGGATTACCCGGCCGGCTTTGATTGCCTCCTCCACCGCTTGTCGGGCCCGCTCCTGATGCCGCTCCGCTTTCAGAGCCTGCAGCTCCTGTTCTACCGCACTCAGGCGGTCCCGCCCCTCCTTCAGAGCCAATACCGCCCCCCGCACCTTCGCTGCCGTCGGCTCCGTCAGACCCAATACCTGACCGAGCTCCTGCACCAGACCGACCGCCTGCCCCCTCTCGGCCACCGCGGCGATAATCGCCGC
Source organism: uncultured Desulfobacca sp. (assembly GCA_964487625.1). Taxonomy (GTDB): domain Bacteria; phylum Desulfobacterota; class Desulfobaccia; order Desulfobaccales; family Desulfobaccaceae; genus Desulfobacca. The sequence goes on along the minus strand of CAZARS010000137.1, from coordinate 3,418 downwards.
CTCATCAGCCTCCGGGGGCAGGTGCAGCATCTGCACCAATTCTGCCTTCATGCTCTCCTCCCGTATCTCCATACCGTGTTTTTTGGCCAATCGCCTGATTCTCTCGGTGATAATCTGTTGCTCGGTATCGCTATACTCCCGCCGGTTTTTCGGCATGTTCCAGTACCGCCAGGCCGCCCGCACGTTCTCCAGCGTCGGGCAGGGATAGCGGTAATTCACCGGGTCGCCCCACTCGCTATCCGGCACATCCTGCCATTCCGCCGGCTTGGAGACATTGCCGTCCTCCTTGACTCCGATGCCGTAGCGCCGGCTGCGATCCGCTTGCGTCTCCCGGTCCGCCGCCGTGGCCGTCGCCGCCAGGGGCAGGACGTCCGCCATCGCCGGCGTATTGGTCAGCGCCACGTTCCACAACCCGACAATCCGTCGGTCGTTGTCCACCTCTAGAACCGGGGAAAAATAGCGATACTCTCGTTCCTCAATATATTTCCGGGCCCGGGGGGTCCACTCCACCCGGGCCCACAGGCCGTCGGCCCGGATCTCTACTTCTTTGATCCACCCGGCCGCCAAAATCGGCGCCTCGCCACCCAGGCTCTGGTGCTCATAGTCAATCACCAGATCCGTTGATCGCCGGCTCGCCTGGGCCACAATCGCCTCCGCCCCCTCCCGGTCGAACCGGATGCTGTCCCGGCCATCCACCATCTCGATTTCACCAAACGGCAGCAGCCGGATCCACTCCGGCGCCCCCGTCTGGTCCGTCAGCACAATCTGATACGCGCCCGGTCTAATCATAAATTGCCTTCTCCACTCGCTCCCGCAGCTCCGGGGCATACCGGCTTAAATCCGGCTGCCACTCCCCGGCCGCCGGGCTGACAAACCGCCCTTCCGGCGGCGGCAAGCCATCCAGACCGCTCTGCACCTCAAGGCCCTCTGCTTCAACTTCCAATCGGCTCAACGTGGTGACCCCACAGCGGCAGTTATACCCCCACGGCGGCCAATACGCCTGCCAAAACGGATGGTCCAGAGGATACACTAGCCCGTGCAGCCGAGCGTGGCTGGGGCGCGTCCGCCCATCCATCACCGCCGAATACCGCCCATAGGGCCGCACGGCCTTGCTGGACTGTGCCTGGTCATAGTGCCCCTTGCCATAGGCCGACAGCACATTGGTCCGGAATACCGTCTCCCGGTGCCAGGGCCGGGTCAGCAGGTCGCCAACCTCCCGCTTGAAATCATGCAGCGTCGTGCCCTGCTCAATGGCTCGCAGCACCGCATCATACACTCGCTGCAATTGGTCCGCCGCATACACCCGGGCCACCGTGAAGGCCCGCGCCCGCAGTCTGGCGGCCAACTGGTCAAACTCATGCCTGGGCATGATCTGTTTCGCCAGGAAGGCCTCCACCGCCTCCTCAAAAGATGGCGCCCCCTCTCCCAGCCACCCCTCAATCACGGCGCTCCCGCCCCCGCATGTACGCCAGAACTGCGCCCTGGTAGAGAAGCTCCGCCAGATCCCCCACCGCTAGGTGGGGATATGCCGCCAGCAAGTTGGACCTGACCTCCTCCAGATCGCTCCCCTGCTCAATCAATTCCTGCACCGGCGCCATCATCTTGGTGCTGATATCCTCTGCCACCACGACCGCTTTCTCCGCCAGCGCCGCCATCTCCACTTGGGCCCGGATCACCGGCCGGTCAAAGGGAGTTATTTCCATCGCTCCGTCCTGTCGCAGGGGCATTGCCAGCGACCGCCACCGTGCCGTTGTCCCTTCCCCTGCACCATGATCCCTCTCCTGGCCCCTGGCCCCTGGCCCCTGACCACTGGCCACTTCCTGCCCCTCCCGCGGCAGTGGCAAGTTAAACCGTTCCGACAGGTGTTCCAGCGTCAGCGGGTAGCCGATCTCCTTGAGGATCTTATACGTCTCGGCTACTTGTTTCTGGTCTTCCTCTTCGGCGAGATCGAACACAAAATAGGGCAGCGGTGCTTCCCAACCGAAGTTAAAGCCCACCAGCGGCCTGATCAGCTGCGCCCTGAGCGTTGCCGCCAGGGCCTCGGCATCCGCCTCCATCAGATCCCGCCGTACTTCGTCATGGACTTTGGCGGAGCTATAGGTCCCTGTTGTTCCGGTTGTGTCTGTGGTCAACGTCTGGCCCAGAATCGCCTTGCTCATCTCCCGGTTGCAAAACTCTATCATCACCTGATACGGGTTATAATTTCCCGACAACCTCGTGGCCGCCTCCACAAACTCGATCTCCGTGCTCTTGGATATCACCCCCGCGGCGTCACTCCCCAGGGCCCGGATCGCCGTCACCAGCGCTGCCTTGTCCGCCTCAGTGGCCGATGGGTCATATTTCCCCAACCGCATCGGCATCCCGAATATCTCATTGAAGGCCGCCCAGTCTTTCAATGAATAATTCTTCAGCAGATACATCCAGGACACTACCCGCAGCATGCCAGCCCGGGTATCATGGCCGCTGCGGCCCTTATAGCGGTGAAAAATGAACTTCCACGGCGTCAGGATTCTGCCGGTCAGGCTGTTTCCCTCCAGGATGGCCGGGGTCAGGCTGTTCCAGAACGTCACCCGCTTCGGATGCACCCACCGCAGAAACACCGGTTCCGCATATTGCTGCACCTGCCAGTCAATCTCCACCAGGGCATAACCCTTGGCAATCGCATCCAACAAATCCAGCATCGCCTCGGGCAGGTTGGCCACCGCCCGCAGCCGCACCTCTACGAACTCAGCAATCTCCTGATCCTGTTCCTCCTCGCTGGCCGGCTCAATCCGCCAATCCAAGCTGGCCACCGCCAGCTTCCGGGTTTGCAGGAGCGACGCCAAATGGCTATCTTTCTCTTCCATCTCCTCAAAAAGCTCCGCTTGGGCCTGCAGCGCTCCCTGATCCGCCGCCTGAAAGATCTGGGCCAATCGCTCCGGCGTCAGCCCCACCGACGGGTAGCCGGACCACCGGTCCCGGAGGCTCGCCGCCGCCACCGTTCTGGTCTCCGGCCTGGATTCCGGCTTGATGGGATTGCCGTACTGATCCACCAGCATCACTTGCCCTCCGCCAGCGGGCACCGCTGCGGCCCGGCCTGCCGCAGACAGACCACCCGGCCGTCCCGCACCCCGGCGTAATGACACCGCTGCCGATCATTATCAGGCTGATACGACTTGCAGACTTGCTGCCGTCTTTGCTGCCGCTTTTTTTTGGCCCTCAAATCTTCTCCTTTGGCCACTGATCACTGTCCCCTGACCACTAACCACTTCTGCGCCAGCGCCGCGATCTCTGCGGCCTTGTCCAGGCCGTTGATGCACCGCCTCGCCTGGACAAAATCGCAGCCCGCCTCGTTAACATAGTCCGCCAACTTCCTGCCGGTGAAGGCCCCGGTCCTGAAACCATGCACCAGGATAAACAGGGCCACCTCCGGCTGCAG